>JBBSNM010000010.1:0-43443 GCA_038232655.1 Propionibacteriales bacterium
CCAACCCGGCGTCCCGGCGGGCCTGCTGCACCGCCCGGACCAGGTCGCGGGCGACGCCCTCGGCGGCCAGCTCGGCGGTCACGGCGGTGTCGAGGACGACGAAACCACCGGAGCCCAAGCCACCAGAGGCCAGCGTGCCGGCGCCCATGGTGCCCGGGTCGTCGTCGCCGCTGCCCTCGACCACGGTCTGCAGCTCGTACTCGCCGTCGAGCAGACCGACCCCACCGGCGCTCACCGCACCGTCGCCGGCAACCGACCAGTCGCCGGACTTCGACGCCCGGATCACCTGCTGGACGTCCTTGCCCAGCCGCGGGCCGGCCGCCCGCGGGTTGACCACGAGGCGCCGGGTGACCGCGACGTCGGCCTCCTCGGGCGTGCTGAAGTCCACCTGGCGCACGTTGACCTCCGCGGCCACCAGGTCTGCGTACGGCGCCAGCGCACCGGCGTCGGGATTGGCGACACGCAGCTGTTGCAGCGGCTGGCGCACCCGCAGCCCACGCGCCTTGCGCAGCCCGAGCGCCGTGGAGCACACCTCGCGGACGGAGTCCATCGCGGCCACCAGGTCGGCGTCTGCGGGCAGCGCGTCCGACTGCCCGGCAGCCACCGCCGGCCAGTCGGTGAGGTGCACGCTGCGCTCGCCGGTGAGCCCGCGGAACACCGCCTCGGTCGTGAGCGGCAGCAGCGGCGCGGCCAGCCGGGTGAGCACGTGCAGCGCCGTCCACAAGGTGTCGAACGCGGCGGCCTCCCCCGCCCAGAAGCGCGCGCGCGAGCGCCGGACGTACCAGTTGGTCAGCATCTCCAGGTGCTCGCGCACCGACTGGCAGGCGGCGGCGACGTCGTAGCGCTCCATCCGCTCGGTGATCTCGACCACCAGGTCATGGCTCTTGGCCAGCAGGTAGCGGTCGAGCGGGTGTTCGGAGTCGGTGCGCCAGCGCGCCTCGTGCCGCTCGACCCCGGCGTACAACGCGAAGAAGTACCACGCGTTCCACAGCGGGATCAGCACCTGGCGCACCCCCTCGCGGATGCCCTGCTCGGTGACGATCAGGTTGCCACCGCGCAGCACCGGCGAGCTCATCAGGAACCAGCGCATCGCGTCGGAGCCGTCGCGGTCGAGCACCTCGGTGACGTCGGGGTAGTTGCGCAGGCTCTTGCTCATCTTGCGCCCGTCGGAGCCGAGCACGATGCCGTGCACGACTGCGGACTTGAACGCCGGGCGGTCGAACAGCGCGGTCGCCAGCACGTGCAGGGTGTAGAACCAGGCCTTGGTCTGGCCCACGTACTCCACGATGAAGTCACCGGGGTAGTGGTGCTCGAACCAGTCGGCGTTGTCGAAGGGGTAGTGCACCTGCGCGAACGGCATCGAGCCGGACTCGAACCAGCAGTCCAGCACCTCCGGCACCCGGCGCATCGTTGACCGGCCGGTGGGGTCGTCGGGGTTCGGCCGGGTGAGCTCGTCGACGTACGGGCGGTGCAGGTCGCTCGGGCGACCGAAACCGTGTGGCCCGAAGTCGCGCTCGAGCTCGTCCAGCGAGCCGTACACGTCGGCGCGGGGGTAGGCCGGGTCGTCGGAGCGCCACACCGGGATGGGGCTGCCCCAGTAGCGGTTGCGGCTGATCGACCAGTCCCGCGCCCCCTCCAGCCACTTGCCGAAGGCACCGTCCTTGACGTGCCCCGGGACCCAGCCGATCTGCTCGTTCAGCTCGACCATCCGCTCCTTGAGCGCGGTCACCTCGACGAACCACGAGGTCACCGCCCGGTAGATCAGCGGGTTGTCGCAGCGCCAGCAGTGCGGGTACGGGTGTTCGTAGGTCTCGTGGCGCAGCAGCACCCCGGCGGCGCGCAGGTCGCGCGCGATCGGCCGGTTCGCCTCGAACACGTGCTGGCCGGCGTAGTCGGGCACCTGGTCGGTGAACCGGCCCTGGCCGTCCACGGGCACGACCGGCTCGATGCCGGCGGCGTCGGTGACGACCTTGTCCTCCTCGCCGAACGCCGGTGCGAGGTGCACGACGCCGGTGCCGTCCTCGGTGGTGACGTAGTCGGCTGCCAGCACCCGGTGCGCTCCCGGATGGTCGGCGAAGAAGCCGAACGGCGGGGTGTAGGAACGGCCGAGCAGGCCACGGCCGCGCAGCGTCTCGACGACCTCGGGGTCGTCCCCGAACTCGCGGGAGTACGCGCCGACCCGGGCGGCGGCCAGCACGAACCGCTCGCCGGCCCAGTCGCCGGCCCGCGGGCGTACGACGACGTAGTCGATGTCGGGGTGCACCGCCATCGCGAGGTTGCTCGGCAGCGTCCACGGGGTGGTGGTCCAGACCAGCGCGAGCTCGCCGGACTCCAGCCGCAGCCCGACGGTCACGGCGGGGTCCTGGCGGGGCCGGTAGACGTCGTCGAGGCGGGTCTCGGCGTTGGACAGCGGCGTCTCGCAGCGCCAGCAGTAGGCCAGCACCCGGAAGCCCTCGTAGACCAGCCCCTTGTCCCACAGCGAGCGGAACGCCCACATCACCGACTCCATGTAGTCGGTGTCGAGCGTCTTGTAGTCGTTGTCGAAGTCGACCCAGCGGGCCTGCCGGGTGACGTACTCCTCCCAGTCCTTGGTGTAGCGCAGCACCGCGGACCGGCAGGTCTCGTTGAAGGCGGCGACCCCCATAGCCTCGATCTCGGACTTGTGGCCGATGCCGAGCTTCTTCTCCGCATCCACCTCGGCGGGCAGGCCGTGGCAGTCCCAGCCGAAACGGCGCTCGACCCGGCGACCGCGCATGGTCTGGTACCGCGGGACGACGTCCTTGACGTAACCGGTGAGCAGGTGCCCGTAGTGCGGCAGCCCGTTGGCGAACGGTGGCCCGTCGTAGAACACGAACTCGTTGGCGCCGTTCTCACCGGCGTCGCGCTGGTGGATCGAGGCCTGGAAGGTGCCGTCGGTGCGCCAGTGCTCGAGCACGTCCCGTTCGAGGCCGGGGAAGTGGGGGGTGGCGGGCACCCGGTCCGCGCCCGCCTTCGGATAGCCGTTGGTCCGGTCTGACATCGCACTCCTCCCGCGTCGACGCCGGCGCACCGGCGCGCTGGTCGGGGTGCGAGGACGACTCCCGGACCTGCTCCGGGGTGCCGCGGTACCACCTCGCTTGCCGGCCCCCGGTTGCTGCCGAGCGCTGCTCGGCAGCTCGGCGGGGCCGACCGCTCTGCTGGTGGGCTGTGACGGGCCGCTCCCGTCCGGTTCTACTGAGGCGCCGCGCGTGGCGGTGCCCGTTCTTCCGGCGGCTCGCCGGTGATGGCCGGGTCGATGCCTGTGGCCCCAGCGTAGCGCCCACCCCGCCCTCCCCCGCCGCCCGCACGCGCTGGTGGCGCGGCTCGACGCCTCGGCGGACAAGATCCTGCAGACCACGCACGGCGTCACCTACCGGCGGTTCCTGGCCATGCTCGCGCTGCGAGACCTCGGCGCTACCAGCCAACGCGCGCTGGCCGAACGGCTGGACGTCTCGGAGCCGTCGGCCAGCCGGATGAGCGCGGTGCTCGCGGCTGCGGGGCTGGTGCTCGTCGAGCCCGACCCTGCCGGCGGCAACCGGCGGCGCCTGACCCTGACCGCACCGAGCCGGACGCTGGCACGAGCGTGCGCCGAGACGCTCGAGGGGCGGCTCAGCGCATTGGTCGAGCGTGCCGGCGTGCCGTACGCGACGTACGCGCGGCACACCCGCGAGCTGGTGCACGCGTTGGCCGCGACCGGGCCGGCGGGGCGAGTCGGCGCTGGCGGTGTGGCGTGAGCGGCTATCACCTGTTGATCGCAACGCACGTGTTCGTGGCGCTGGTGGCGCTGCCGCTGGGTGCCTACCAGCTGCTGCGCCGCCGCCGGGGCGATCGCCAGCACGTACGGGTGGGGCGGGCGTGGGTCTTCGCGATGGGGTTCGTCACGGTGAGCTCGGTCGCGATCCGCGACCTGCGGCCGGGTCAGCTGAGCATCCTGCACGTGTTGTCGGTGGTGACACTGGTGACTGTGACGCTCGGCGTCGTCCAAGCAGGGCGCGGAAACATCGAGGCACACCGCGGCATGATGCGGGGCAGCTGGCTCGGTCTGGTGGGCGCGTTCACCGGCGCGGTCGCCGTGCCCGACCGCATGCTGCCCACCTTCGTGGTCACCGAGCCGCTGCAGGCACTGGCCGCGCTCGGCGCGGTGATGGGCTGCGCCGTGCTGGTGATCGGTGCGGGCCGGTTCCGTACGCCTGGCCGTCCGCAGAGCGCGAACGAAAAGCGGTGCGCGAATCGCGATAACCCTCGGATGACCGCGAGGTGATGCGCGATCAGGCTCGGATGATCGCCAGGGCGTCAGGGGCGATCGAGGCGCAGGTCGGAGCCGCGCCGGCCCAGCAGGGTCTCGGCCCCCGCCTCGATGCCGGGGTCGAAGTCGAACACCACCGGGTCCCCGCCGCTGCCGATCGCCACCGGCTCGCCCGGTTGCGCGCCGGCGGCCAGCAGTTGCTCCTCGACGCCCAGCCGGGCCAGTCGGTCGGCGAGGAATCCGACCGCCTCGTCGTTGCCGAAGTCGGTCTGGCGCACCCATCGTTCCGGCTTGGTCCCGCGTACGCGCCAGACCTCGCCCTCGCGACGTACGGTGAACTCCGGCCCATCGGCGGCCGGCGGGTGCAAGACGATCCGGGTGGCCTCGGCCGCCGGCCGGGCGGCGCGGGCGTCGGCGACCACCCGCGCCATCGCGAACGACAGCTCGCGCAGCCCCTCCCGGGTCGCGGCGGACACCACGACCACCGGCCGCCCGCGATCCTCGAGCTCGGCGCGCACCAGCTCGGCCAGTTCGCGCGCCTCGGGCACGTCCGCCTTGTTGAGAGCCACCAGCCGGGGCCGGTCACCGAGCCCTCCGTGGCGGTCGAGCTCACGCTCGATCACGTCGAGGTCGGTGACCGGGTCTCGACCTGGCTCGAGCGTCGCGCAGTCGACGACGTGCACGAGCGCGGCACACCGCTCGACGTGGCGGAGGAACTCGTGGCCGAGACCACGACCCTGACTCGCGCCCTCGATCAGCCCGGGCACGTCCGCGACGGTGAACGTGACGTCGCCGGCGGTCACCACCCCGAGGTTGGGCACCAGCGTCGTGAACGGGTAGTCGGCGATCTTGGGTCGGGCGCGGGACAACGCCGCGACCAGGCTGGACTTGCCGGCGCTGGGGAACCCCACGAGGCCAACGTCGGCGACGACCTTGAGCTCCAGCACGATCGCGCGGTCGTCGCCCGGCTCGCCGAGCAGCGCGAAGCCCGGAGCCTTGCGCTTGGTCGATGCCAGCGCGGCGTTGCCGAGGCCACCGCGACCGCCGGCCGCGACGACCAGCGACGTCCCGGCACCGACCAGGTCGGCGATCACCTCGCCGTCGGCGCTGCGTACGACGGTGCCGTCGGGGACGGGCAGCACGAGCTCGGCTCCGTTGGACCCGTTGCGGTGGCTCCCCGCGCCCTGACCACCGTGGCCACCGCGGCGGTGCGACTCGTGGTGGTAGTCGACCAGCGTCGTCAGACCGTCGTCCACGCGCAGCACGACGTCACCGCCGTGACCGCCGTTCCCGCCGTCCGGGCCGCCGAGAGGTTTGAACTTCTCCCGATGCACCGACGCCACGCCGTCGCCGCCGCGCCCGCCCGTCACCCGCAAGGTGACGCGGTCGACGAACGTTGGCACCGCCACAACGCCCGCCTCAGTCGGCGGCGGCAGGCACCACGTTGATGACCCGGCGGCCGCGCCGCGTGCCGAACTCGACGGCCCCGCCGATCAGCGCGAACAGGGTGTCGTCGCCGCCGCGACCGACACCGGCGCCGGGGTGGAAGTGCGTTCCCCGCTGGCGCACGATGATCTCGCCGGCGTTGACGACCTGGCCGCCGTACCGCTTGACGCCGAGGCGCTGCGCGTTGGAGTCGCGACCGTTCCTGGTCGAGGCTGCACCCTTCTTGTGTGCCATCTGTCGTCCTCGCCGCTGTCAGTTGCTGATGTCGGTGACCTTGACCCGGGTGTAGCGCTGGCGGTGGCCCTGGCGCTTCCGGTAGCCGGTCTTGTTCTTGAACTTGACGATGGTGATCTTGGGGCCACGGGTCGCTTCGACCACCTCGGCGGTCACGGCCACCTTGGCCAGCGCCTCCCGGTCGGACGTGACAGTTTCACCGTCGACCAGCAAGACGGCCGGCAGCGTGAGGCTCTTACCCGGCCTGTCGCTCACCTGGTCGATCTCGATGACGTCGCCGACGGCCACCTTCTGCTGCTTGCCGCCGCTGCGAACGATCGCGTACACGCCTGGCTCACTCTCTGCTGGTAACGGGATCGGCCGAGACCGCAGCCGCCGGCTGCGAGACCTCACGCCAACCGTGGATTCTACGGACGCGTCCCGGTGCAGGTCAAAACGGTCCGGGTCGGCCCGCCGCCTCAGGGTGCGGCCGCGGGCTCGGGTTGGCCCTCGGGGTCCCGGTCCACCGCGGCGTCTGGCCCGGGTGCCGACCCGTCGGCGTCGCCAGGAGGCGCCGTCTTGCGCGTGGCCCGCTTGCGCGGCGTCTTCTTGCGGGGCGTGATCGCTTCGGGCAGGTCGTCGGTCTGCGGGTGGTCCAGTGTCGGTCGCGGCGCCGCTGGCGCTTCGGGTCTCGCAGCGGGCCCAGCGGGCTCCGGCTGCGGCTGGGTCTGTGACTGGTCCCCGGCCGACTGATCCCCGGCCGACTGATCCCCGACCGACTGATCCCCGACCGACTGATCCCCGACCGACTGATCCCCGGCCGACTGGCCCCCGACCGGCTCGTCCGCGGCCGGCTTGCCGTCTCCGCCGCCGTCGCCGCCGACCGTCGAACGGTCGTCCTCGCCGCGCCCGCGGCCGGCCCGTCGCCGACCGCCGCCGCGCCGACCGCCCTGCTCAGCGGCCTGCTTGTCCGAGCGGGGCTCCACCGGCTCTGCATGCAGCAGCAGCCCGCGCCCCACGCAGTGCTCACAGGGCTCGCCGAACGCCTCGAGCAGCCCGGTGCCGATCTTCTTGCGGGTCATCTGCACCAGCCCGAGCGAGGTCACCTCGGCGACCTGGTGCCGCGTACGGTCACGGGACAGGCACTCGACCATCCGCCGCAGCACGAGGTCGCGGTTGGACTCCAGCACCATGTCGATGAAGTCGACGACGATGATCCCGCCGATGTCACGCAACCGGAGCTGCCGCACGATCTCCTCCGCCGCCTCCAGGTTGTTCTTGGTGACGGTCTCCTCGAGGTTGCCGCCGGAGCCGGTGAACTTGCCGGTGTTGACGTCCACGACCGTCATCGCCTCGGTGCGGTCGATGACCAACGACCCCCCCGACGGCAGGAACACCTTGCGGTCCAGCGCCTTGGCGATCTGCTCGTCGACCCGGTACGCCGCGAACACGTCGGAGTCCCCGTCGTGGCGCTGGCAGCGCTCGGCCAGGTCGGGCGCGACATGCCCGACGTAGGCCTGGATGTTGTCCCATGCGTCGTCGCCCTGGACGACGAGCGAGGTGAAGTCCTCGGTGAACAGGTCACGCACGACCTTGATCAGCAGGTCCGGCTCGCCGTAGAGCAGCTTGGGACCCTGACCCTTGCCGTCTGCCTTGCCGGCGATGTCGTCCCAGCGTGCGGTCAGGGCGCCGACGTCGCGGGTCAGCTGCTCCTCGGTGGCACCCTCGGCTGCCGTCCGGATGATGACACCGGCGTCGCTGGGCAACGCGTCCTTGAGCAGCCCCTTCAGCCGGGCGCGCTCGCCCTCGGGGAGCTTGCGGGAGATGCCGCTGGTGTGCCCGTTCGGCACGTACACCAGGAACCGCCCGGGCAGGGAGATCTGCGCGGTCAGCCGGGCGCCCTTGTGACCCACGGGATCCTTGCTGACCTGCACCAGCAGGTGCTGGCCCGACGACAGTGCCTCCTCGATGCGGCGCGGCTTGCCGTCCATGCCCAGCGCCGACCAGTCGACCTCACCGGCGTAGAGCACACCGTTTCGGCCCTTGCCGATGTCGATGAAGGCGGCCTCCATGCTGGGCAGCACGTTTTGCACCCGGCCGAGGTAGACGTTGCCGATCAGTGACGTCTGCGACTCGCGGGCGACGTAGTGCTCGACGAGCACGTTGTCCTCGAGCACGGCGATCTGGGTCAGGTCGGCCCGTTGCCGCACGACCATCTGCCGCGCCACCGACTCGCGCCGCGCGAGGAACTCCGACTCGCTGAGGATCGGCGGCCGGCGACGGCTGGCCTCGCGGCCCTCCCGCCGGCGCTGCTTCTTGGCCTCCAACCGGGTGGAACCGCCGACGCTGGTGATCTCCGACTCCGCCTTGTGCCGCTCGCGCACCCTGACGACGGTGTTTTCCGGGTCGTCGTCGACCGCGTCAGAGGGCTCGCCCTTGCGGCGACGCCGCCGACGCCGGCGGCTGCTCGCCCCCGAAGTCTCACCCTCGTCGTCGTCCTTGCCGGCCTTCTCGTCCTTGCCGGCCTTCTCGTCCTTGCCGGCCTTCTCGTCCTTGCCGGGCTTGTCATCCTTGCCGGGCTTGTCATCCTTGCCGGCCTTCTTGCCTTGGCCCGCCTCGTCGTCCTGGCCGTCTGTTGCGGAGGTGCCGTCGCCGGTGCCGCCGCCCGCTGACCCCTCGGCGGCTCCGGTCGTGTCGCTGTCGCCATCCTCACCGGACTTGCGGCGCCGACGCCCGCCACGGCGGCGGCGGCGCCTGCCCGAGCCACCACCTGTGGACTCGTCACCGGTCCCCCCGGACCCGCCGTCGCCGGACCCGTCGTCGCCGGACCCGTCGTCAGCCGGCTCGCCGTCGCCGGCGTCCCGGCCAGCTGTGGGGGCGGCCCGGGGGGCCAGCGCCGTCGAGGGGTCGGCGGGCTGGAAGAGCGGGACGGCGAGTGGGCCGGTTGCCGCCGGGTCGGCCGCCGCCGGGTCGGTTGCGGGAGCTGTCGCTGGATCGGCTGCTGGGTCAGCGCCGCGGTCCTGCTCAGCGGCAGCCGGCTCGGCAGCCGACGCCGCCTTGGTGGCACGGCGACGACGGGTGGGCGTCGGCGACGGCGCGGCCGAGAAGAGACCGCCTGCTGGCGTCGCTGTAGCATCCTCGTCAGTCGCAGAATCTTCCGGCGCGGCCGGGGCCTGCTTGGCCGCCGGGGTGGCCGGCCGCTTGGTCCTGGTGGCCTTCTTGGCCGGTGGCTCGGCCGCGCCACCAGCCTCGCCGGTGGAAGCGTCGGGAGCAGGCTCGGCCTTCTTGCGGGTCCGCCTGCGGGCCGGCTCAGCAGCCGACTCGGTCGCCGGCTGATCGGCGACATCGGCGGGTGGGCCGGTGGGCCGGCTGGCGGCCCTGCGCCGCGATCTTGTCGGTGCCGCAGCCGACGGTTGGGTCGTTTCGTCGGGCGTCGTGTCGCCACCGGCCGCGGTGGTCTGTTCGGTGCTGCTGTTCTCGTCGAGCATGAGCGCTCCTCCACCCCCGGGGCGCGCTGCGCCGTCGCAGGGGCATGTCATCGCCGCACGCCCCCGGGACCGGGTGCGCTCGGCGCAAGCCTGTGGTGCCCTCGGTCGCCGACGGGTGCCGGACCGAGCGGCGACGTCCACCGATGTTCCGTCACTGGGCGGCCCAAGCAGTCCGCCGCGGTCGACGCGGGCGACGATGCCGGCCCCGGCAAGGGGTCAACTGTCGCGCGTGTCGCGGTCGGCTGCCAACGGGTCGCCCACCGTGCCGTCTCGCGGGTCGAGCGGCCCCTGCGCCAGCCGCTGCACGATCGGTGCGGAACTGGACTCGAGACCGGCGACCTCACGCAGCCCGGCGAGGACGTCGTCGGGTCGTACGGACGGCTCCCCGTGCCGTACCACCGCAGCCAGTATCGCACAGCCGTCCGACGCCTCCCCGGACACCGCTCGCGGCGCCGGCCCGGCCCGCAGCGACACCACCGACGCGCGGGCGTCGAATTGGCGCAGCCCACGCTTGGTCATGCGGCTCACCTGGACCGCGTCGGCGGCCAGGAAGGCCGCAACCGCTCGCTCGCTCGCGCCGGTCGAGACTCCGCCCAGCAGCATCGTCCAACTGCTCGCCTGCAGCCGGTCGGCCAACGCGCCGGTGCGGGCGGTGACGGCGTCGACCACGTCGAGCCCGGGTGGCATGGCGGCATCCAACCGGCCACGGACGGTCTCGGGGTCGCAGGGCGCGGCCAGCGCGACCTCCATGTACTCGGCCTCGCTGGCCGCTCCGGTGGGAGCCGCACCCGCGTACGACAGTCGTGGGTGCGGGTTGAAACCCGACGAGTACGACACCGGCAGCGCGGCGCGGCGCACCGCGCGCTCGAACGCGCGGCTGATGTCGCGGTGGCTGGTGAACCGCAGCCGGCCGCGCTTTGTGTAGCGGATGCGGACCCGCTGCACCGGCGGCGGCTGCTGCACGGGTGGCTGCTGGAGCGGCGGCGGTGGCACGCCCGGACCATACCGACGCGCGCCCATGCACCAGCATGTGCACGTGTCCACTCCCGCGGCTGGGCCCGCCGGCGCCGCTGTCGGGCGCGGCGAGCGGGCGGTGATCCTGGTGGGGATCGTGCTGCTGGCCTTCGGACTGAGACCCGCCGTCACCAGCCTGGGGTCGGTGCTCGCCGAGGTCGAGAGCGACCTTGCCCTGGCCGGGTGGGTGGCGAGCCTGCTGACGACCTTGCCGGTGCTGTGCTTCGCCGCCGTCGGAGCGGTGACCCACGTCTTCACGCATCGCTACGGCCTGCACCGCATCGCGCTGCTCGCCCTGGTGGCGATCGCGGTCGGCGGCGGCGCACGGGCGCTGGGCGACAACGCAGCGGTCTTCACCCTCGCCAGCGCCCTGGCGCTGGCCGGCATGGCGGTGGGCAACGTTTCGCTGCCACCGCTCGTCAAGCTGCACTTTCCCGAACGCATCCCGACCGTCACCGCCGTGTACTCCACCGCCCTGCTCGCCGGCGCGTCGGTGCCCGCCGGTGTCACCGTCCCGGTGTCGCAGACCGCCGGCAGCTGGCGCTGGGGACTCGGCATGTGGGCGGGGCTGGCAGCCCTGGCGGCGGTCCCGTGGCTCGCGCTGCTGCGCCACGACGTCAGCGACCCGTCCCGTCCGGCGGCAACGCTCACCCCCGCCCGGCTGGTCCGTTCGCCGTTGGCCTGGACCATGGCGGTGTTCTTCGCAACGCAGTCGGCCCAGGCGTACGCACAGTTCGGATGGCTGCCGACGATCTACGCCGACGCGGGGCTGTCACCGGCAGCCGCGGCGCTGATGCTGACGGTCGCGACCGCGGTGGGTGTGCCCGCGCCGCTGGTGCTCCCCGCCTATGCCCGCCGCCGCACCGACCACCGCCCGCTGGTGGTCGCCTTCGCGAGCCTCACCGCGACGGGTCTCAGTGGGCTGTTGCTCGTGCCGACGACCGCGCCCTGGCTGTGGGCGGCCTGCCTGGGGCTCGGCGGGGTCGCGTTCCCCTGGCTGCTGACGATGCTGGCGCTGCGCACCCGTACGACCGAGGGCACCGCCGCACTGTCGGGCTTCGTGCAGAGTGTGGGCTACCTCCTCTCGGTGGTCGGACCGCTCGGGACCGGCCTGCTCCACGACGCGACCGCCGGCTGGACGCTGCCGCTGGTGGTGCTGCTGTCGCTCACGGTGCCGATGCTGGTGACCGGCGTGCTGATCGCCCGGCCGCGCGTGCTCGAGGACGAGCTGGCGATGACCGGCCCGGCAACTGGTCACTGACGACAACCCGCGCGGCGCCTGCGGTGTCGCGAGTGACCAGTTGGTACGACGGGCGCCGGGCTCAGACCACCGACAGCGGCAGCAGCTGCTTGCCGGTGGGGCCCACCTGGATCTCGGTGTTCATCTGCGGGCAGACCCCGCAGTCGTAGCACGGGGTCCAGCGGCAGTCCTCGACGTCGCGGCCCTCGGGGTCGAGCGCGTCCTGCCAGTCCTCCCACAGCCAGTCACGGTCGAGCCCGGCGTCGAGGTGGTCCCAGGGCAGCACCTCGGCGTAGTCGCGCTCGCGGGTGGTGTACCAGTCGAGGTCGACCGGCTCGTCGGCCAGTACCTGCTCGGCGGCCTGCACCCAGCGGTCGTACGAGAAGTGCTCGCTCCAGCCGTCGAAGCGGCCGCCGTCGCGCCACACCCGCTCGATGATGCGCCCGACCCGCCGGTCGCCGCGGCTGAGTAGCCCCTCGACGATGCCCGGCTTGCCATCGTGGTAGCGGAAGCCGATGGCCCGGCCGTACCGCTTGTCGGCCTGCAGCGCGTCGCGCAGCTTGCCCAGGCGTACGTCGGTCGCCTGGTGGTCGAGCTGGGCGGCCCACTGGAAGGGGGTGTGCGGCTTGGGGACGAAGCCGCCGATGCTCACCGTGCAGCGGATGTCATTGCGCCCGGACACTCTCCGGCCGGTGGCGATGACCCGCTTGGCGAGGTCGGCGATCTGCAGCACGTCGTCGTCGGTCTCGGTCGGCAACCCGCACATGAAGTACAGCTTGACCTGCCGCCAGCCCTGCGAGTACGCGGTCGCGACAGTGCGGATCAGGTCGTCCTCCGAAACCATCTTGTTGATGACCCGGCGCATCCGCTCGCTGCCTCCCTCCGGGGCGAACGTCAGCCCGGAGCGGCGGCCGTTGCGGCTGAACTCACCTGCCAGGGTGATGTTGAAGGCGTCGACACGGGTGGACGGCAGCGACAGCGACACGTCGGTGCCCTCGTAGCGGTCGCCGAGGCCCTTGGCGACGTCGCCGATCTCGGAGTGGTCGGCGCTGGACAGGCTGAGCAGCCCGACCTCCTCGAAGCCGGACTTCTTGATGCCGTTGTCGACCATGTCGCCGATCGTCGTGATCGACCGCTCCCGCACGGGGCGGGTGATCATGCCGGCCTGGCAGAAGCGGCAGCCACGGGTGCAGCCGCGGAAGATCTCAACCGAGAAGCGCTCGTGCACCGTCTCGGCCAGCGGCACCAGCGGCTTCTTGGGGTACGGCCAGGAGTCCAGGTCCATCAAGGTATGCTTGGCGACCTGCCACGGCACGCCGGAGCGGTTGGGCACGACCCGACGGATCCGGCCGTCGGACAGGTGCTCGACGTCGTAGAAGGCCGGCACGTAGACCCCGCCGGTGGCGGCCAGCCGCATCAGCACCTCGTCGCGGCCGCCGGGGGACCCCTGGTCCTTCCACTCCCGAACCAACGCGCTGATCGCGAGCACCACCTCCTCGCCGTCACCGAGCACGGCGGCGTCCAGGAAGTCCGCGACCGGCTCGGGGTTGAACGCGGCGTGCCCGCCGGCGATCACCAGCGGGTGGCTGTCGGTGCGGTCTGCGCTGTGCAGCGGGATGCCGGCCAGGTCGAGCGCGGTGAGCAGGTTGGTGTAGCCGAGCTCGGTGGAGAACGAAATGCCCAGCAGGTCGAAGTCGCCGACCGGGCGGTGCCCGTCGACGGTGAACTGCGGGATGTCGTGCGCGCGCATCACCTGCTCCATGTCGGGGAAAACTGCGTAGGTGCGCTCGGCGAGCACCCAGTCCTGCTCGTTGAGCACCTCGTACAAGATCGCGATCCCCTGGTTGGGCAGCCCGACCTCGTACGCGTCGGGGTACATCAGCGCCCAGCGGACGGTGGTCGCGTTCCAGTCCTTCGGGGTGGCGTTCAGCTCGCCGCCGACGTATTGGATGGGCTTGCTCACCAGCGGCAGCAGCGGCTCGAGGCGCGACCACACCGAGGGCGCGGACGAGGTGACGGCCATGTGGCGAGTGCTCCTGTCGTACGGGACGCGGGCGGACGGGACGTGGGTCGCCCCAGCCTAACGTCGCCGCCCACCCACCCAGAGTTGCCATGGGTCAGAGGCGGGAGCGGGTCACCCGCCCGCGCATGACCACACCGTGGCCGGGCCGTCCCGTCGTACGCAGGTGGATGTTGAGCAACAGCCCCACCGCGGTGAGCGAGGCGAACATCGAGGTGCCGCCGTAGGACACCAGCGGCAGCGGCACGCCGGTGACCGGCATGATGCCCAGGCACATCCCGATGTTCTGGAACGCCTGGAAGCCGAACCAGCAGGCGATGCCCACCGCGGTCACCCGACCGAACAGGTCGTCGGCCTTGCGGGCGATGCGCAGCGCCCGCCACAGCAACAGCGCGAAGAGCGCCACGATCGTGGCAGCGCCGACCAGACCCAGCTCCTCGCCCGCGACGGTGAAGACGAAGTCGGTGTGCTGCTCGGGCACGAAGCCGGCCTGGGTCTGCGTCCCGTTGAACAACCCCTGCCCGGTGATGCCACCGTTGCCGATCGCGATGCGCGCCTGCTGGGTGTTGTAGCCGGCCCCGCGCGGGTCGAGCGTGGGATCGGTGAAGGCGCCGAAGCGGTCCAGCTGGTAGCCGGCTAGCAGACCGCTCTGCACCGCGAACACCACCACCGCGGCACCGCTGCCCGCCAGCAGGAACAGCCACCGCTTGGGCGCACCGGACAACCCCACCACCCCGAAGACCGTCACGGTCAGCACCATCAGCGTCCCGAGGTCGGGCTGGGCCAAGATGAGCAGCGCCGGGACGGCGGCGATCGCCAGAGCCGGCACGACGTCCACGGCGTTGACACCGTGGCGCAGGTGCGCCTCCGACCGCTCGGCGAGGACGAAGGCCATCCCGAGCACCACCCCGAACTTGGCCAGCTCGGCGGGCTGCAAGGACAACCCTCCCATCAGCAGCCACGAGTTGGACCCGTTGATGGTGGCGCCGACACCCGGCGTGAACACCAGCGCCAGCCCGACCACCGACACGGTGTAGAGGACCGGCGCCCACAACCGCAGCCAGCGGTGGTCCGTCGCCGCCACCACCGCCGCCAGCACCAGCCCGATCGCTGCGTTGGCCGCCTGCTTGCGCAGATAGGAGGTCTCGTCGCCGCCGGTGAGGTCGTCGCGGAAAAGCGTCGCCGACCACACCAGCAAGACACCGACGATCAGCAGCCCGGCCACCGCTGCCAGCAGCAGCCAGTCCAGCCGCCGGAGCGCGCTTCGTGGCGCACGCGTGTTACGAGCCGGTGAGCTGCCGGACCGGCGGGTCGGGCGCAGCGGCATGGAGACCGTCATCAGCCACCGGTCCCCGATGCGCGCGCTCGGCCCGAGCGCGGTGCGCGCCCGGCGGTGCTCGCGCGTGCGCGGGTGCCGGCGATCTCGGGCGGGTCGATCAGCCCGCGAGCGTCCACGCTCGGCAGCCGAGCCGGCGGGGTCGTACCGGGGATCAGCGCGTCGGCGGGGCGCACCTGCTGGCCCTTGATGCCGTACAGCGCCTCCCAGATGCGGCGCATCGAGTCGCCGGACGTGCCCGATCCGGTGCCGCCCTGCTCGACCATCATCACGATGACGTAGTCCTTGGTGTAGTTGGCCAGCCACGAGGTTGTCTGCTTGCCATAAACCTCGGCGGTGCCCGTCTTTCCGCGGATGGCGACCTTGTCGAGCGGGAAGTCGCCGTACTTCCAGGCCAGCGTTCCGTCCTTGGGAGTGCCCTGCAGCGCGTTGTCGACGTAGTCGACGACCGGGTCGGGGAACGGCAGCTTGGCTTGCACCTTGGGCTTGAGGCGGCGCACCACCTTGCCCGACGGGCTCAGCAGCGCCTTGCCGACCCGCGGCTCCCACAGCGTGCCGCCGTTGGCGATGGCGGCGTAGCCGGTCGCCAGCTGTATCGGGGTGATGATGGTGTCCCCCTGGCCGATGACGAAGTTGACCGCGTCGCCGGCCCGGAAGTCGTAGCCGTCGATGCAGAACTCGCGCGCATAGCGGTGCAGGAAGTCGGTGCCGGGCTCCTTGCCCAGCTCGCAGTAGTAGTCCTTGTTCTGCTTCCAGTACTGCATCTTCCAGCGCCGGTCGGCGATCCGACCGGTGGCCTCGCTCGGCAGGTCGACCCCGGTCGGGCTGCCGAAGCCGGCCGACTTGGCCGCCTCGACCAGCGGGTCCTTGGTCGTGGCCGTCGCGGAGTCGCCACCGGCGTTCACCCAGAAGTCGTAGCCCACCCGGTAAAAGAACGTGTTGCATGAGACCTGCATCGCGCGGTCGAACCCGATCAGGCCGTACGACCCGGACTCGAAGTTCTTGTACGCCCGGTTGCCGACCGTGAACGACGACGAGCAGTTCAGCCGGGTCGCCGGGGAGAAGCGGTCGGTCGACAGCGCCCCCATCGCCATGAACGGCTTGAAGGTCGAGCCCGGCGCCAACTGCGCCTGGGTCGGCCGTGACAGCAGCGGCTCGTCGGCCCGCTTGGAGTACAGCTGCTCCAGCTGGGCGTCGCTGATGCCGCCGACCCAGACCTCGGGGTCGTAGGTGGGATAGCTGGCCATGGCGACGACGGACCCGTCGTCGGGGTCCATCACGATCGCGGCACCCGCGGGCGCTTCGTACCGTCGCCCCGTGACCTTGTCGACGGTATTGCGCGCCCCCATGATCGTGGCCTTCAGCTCTCGCTCAACCACCGCCTGGACCCGAGCATCAATGCTGGTGACAAGCGTGTCGCCGGCCCGGGGCCGGCGGCTCTCGTCGGCGCCGAGCACCCGCCCCTGCGAGTCGACGGCCATGCCGTCCGCACCGGGCACGCCGCGCAGCCACCGGTCGTACTCCTTCTCGACGCCGGCCCGACCGACCTGCGACTGGGCGGTGACGGTGCGGTCGCCGTCGGAGCGGGCCCGCTCGTACTCCCCCGCGGTGGCCGGCGACAGGTAGCCCAGCAGGTGCGCGGCGTTGATGCCGAACGGCTGGGGGTAGTCGCGCAGTGGCTGCTGCTCGGCCAGCACCGCCGGGAAGTCCTCGCGCCGCTCCTGGATGTCGACCGCGACCCGCTGGTCGACATCCTTGGCGATCGGCACCGGCTGGTACGGGGACCCGTTCCAGCACCGCGGCGGTGGCGGCGCGCCCTCGGCCCCGCACAGCAGCAGGCGGTCCTTGATGGTGCGCACGGGCTGGTCGACCATGCCGGCCACCGTGCGCAACAGCCGGTCCCGCTGGCGCTCGCGCAGCCGGCCGAGCAGCGTCCGGTCCACGCTGACCACCCACGACTGGCGACTGGCCGCCAGCGGCCGTCCCATCGCGTCGACGATCAGGCCACGCTGCGGCTGGACGATGACGTCGCGCACGGCGTTGTCGGCGGCCTGCGCCTGGTAGGCGTCGCCGGTGGCGACCTGCAGGTACCACAGCCGGCCGAGCAGGGTCGCCATCAGCGCGATGACCAGCACCTGGATGACGACGAGCCGGGTGCGCGACAGGTCGAAGGCCTGCGACCCGGCTCCGCGGGGCGTACCGGTCACGACGTCACCACCGGGCGGGTGCGGGGTCGAGCTTGCGCCACACCAGCATCGCCAGCGGCACGACCAGCGGCGTGATCGCCACGTCGTAGAGCAGCGCCACCGGCAGCACCTCCAGCGTGCTGGCGACGCTGATGCCCGGCTCGGACAGCACCAGCCCGGTGAGCGCGTAGATCGAAGTGGCTGCAAGCGACGCCACCGCCACCGTGACGACGGTCGCGAAGGCCGACTGCCGGGCGTCACCGCGCGCCTGCCCGGCCAGCCAGCCGGCCAGCGCGAGCGCGAGGGCCCAGCGACCGGCGACACCGTCGGCGGGCGGGGCGAGGTCCATAGCCAGCCCGGCGAGCAGCCCCAGCACCGTGCCGTACGCGGGGCCGCGCACGATCGCGGCGGCGACCACCAGCAGCAGGGCCAGGTCAGGGACGACCCCCGCAATCGACAGCTGCGCGAACAGCCCCACCTGCACGGTCACGGTGAGCAGCACCAGCACCGCGGTGACTGCGGGTCGGACGACGATCACGGCGCACCCCCGCCCGGTGCGTCCGCGCCGCCTGCGGGTCGCCCTGCGGACTTGCCGGCCGGCTGCTTGACCCGCGGCCCGGTGACCACGCCGACCAGGTCGAGCGAGGACATGTCGACGAAGGGCCGCACCGTGGCGGTGACCGACTGGTCCCCGGCGCTGGCCTGCACCTGCCGCACCGTGCCGACCGGGACCCCCGGGACGTACGGCGTGCCGCCGCGTGACCCCCAGGTGACGATCGTGTCGCCCTTGGCGGGCAGCGAGTCGGGGTCGACCAGGTCGAGCACCAGCCTGCCGTCGGCGCCGAGGCTGCCGTTGCCGCGCAGGAACCCGAGCTCCATCGACCGGTCGAGGCGCCCCCCGACCACCGACCCGGCGTCGATGGCGAGCAGCACGGTGGCGGTGTGGCGGCCGGTGCGCAGCACCCGGCCGACCAATCCGGCCGAGTTGACGACGGTGCGGTCCGCCCGCACGCCGTCGGCGGTGCCAGCGTTGATCGTCACGGTGCGGCGGAACGCCTGCGCCGGTCCGATGGCGATGACCCGGGCGTTCACCAGCTCGAAACCGGTGCTGTCGGTGACGCCGGTCAGCGCGTCGTACTCCGCGAGCCGGTTGCGGTCGACGGTGCCGGTTGCGAGCTCTGCGCGCAGCCTGGCGTTGCTGTCGGTGAGACGGGCGTTGTCGGCCTGCAGCCGGCGTGACCGGGCCACCAAGGAGGCCAGGTCGACCGCCGGGCTGACGACCGCGTCGGCACCGGCCTCCAGCGGGCCGAACACCTCCGCAGCGCCTGTTCGCAGCGGCTCGACCGGGGAGTCGGGACGGCCGGCGGCGTCGACGCCGATCAGCGTCAGCGCGACCAGCACGCTGACCGCCAGCGCCGTGCGGGCGTGCCGGCTCTGGTCACGGTCCGGCCCGAGGGGCTGGCTGCGCCGGGCGCGGGTCAGCGCCTTGGGGCGCAGCGTGACCGGCGGGACGGGCCGGGCTCGCCTGCGCACGCCCCACCTCGAGGTTGTCGGGCTCGCGGGGGTGGAACCGCTCGCATCCGGGCGGGCGCTGGCGGGCGCGGACTCCCGCGCGGGAGCGCGCAGCAACAACACGGCCCTACCGCCGGGACTCGGACACGAGCACCTGCTGCAGGGCGTCGAACTCCTCGACGCAGCGGCCGGCCCCGGTCGCCACCGAGTGCAGCGGGTCCTCGGCGACGTGCACCGGCATGCCGGTCTCGTGCCGCAGCCGCTCGTCCAGGCCGCGCAGCAGCGCACCACCGCCGGTCAGCACCAGGCCGCGGTCCATGATGTCGCCGGCCAGCTCGGGCGGGGTCTTGTCGAGAGTGGTGCGCACCGCGTCCACGATGTCTTGCAGCGGCTCCTCGAGCGCCTGGCGCACCTCGGCGGTGGACACCGGCACGCTGCGCGGCAGGCCGGACACCAGGTCGCGCCCGCGGATGTCGGCCTCCGGCTCGCTGGCCAGCGGGAACGCCGAGCCGAGCGCGATCTTGACCTCCTCGGCGGTGTGCTCGCCGAGCATGAGGGAGTACTCCTTCTTCATCCACGACACGATGGCCGCGTCCATGTCGTCGCCGGCGGTTCGGATGGACAGGCTGGTCACGACGCCGCCGAGGCTGATGACCGCCACCTCGGTGGTGCCACCGCCGATGTCGACCACCATGTTGCCGGTCGCCTCGTGCACCGGCAGCCCGGCGCCGATCGCGGCGGCCATCGGCTCCTCGATGATGTACACCCGGCGGGCGCCGGCCTGGTAGCCGGCCTCCTTGACCGCGCGCTGCTCGACCGCGGTGACCCCGGAGGGGACGCAGACCACCAGCCGCGGCTTGGCGAAGTAGCGGCGGCGGTGCACCTGCTGGATGAACAGCCGCAGCATCTGCTCGGTGGACTCGAAGTCGGCGATCACCCCGTCCTTGAGCGGCCGGATGGCGATGATGCCGCCCGGCGTACGCCCCAGCATGCGCTTGGCCTCGGTGCCGACCGCCAGGATCTCGCGGCTGGTGGCGTCGAGGGCGACGACCGAGGGCTCGTTCAGCAGCACCCCGCGACCACGCACGTAGACCAGCGTGTTCGCGGTGCCGAGGTCGACGGCCATGTCCCGGCCGAGGAAGCTGTTGCCCACGCGGCCCCCTGGTCGCATCTGTCACTTGGGTGGAATCCTCTACCAGGCTAGGCGCGACGGGGCGCCATACCATCCCGCGACACGCCCGGACAACCCTCCAACGCCGGCCGCCCGGGTGGCGCGCGCCCACGTCAAACCGCGCGTGCACCCTGGCGTGCGCACCCGGGACGGTGCAAAGTGGACCGGCCGCAACTGGGAAGGTCTACTCCACGCAATGGCGTCCCACCGGTCTGGGCACGCCGCACTCGGTGCGTTCGGCACCATCGTTGCTGCCGCGGTGGTGCCGCACGCACCGAGTGGTCGCTGCCACCGCCGATTGCTGGCTGTCACCGGGCGCCGCGGCGCCACGTAAACGTGGCTGCCGGACCCTTTACGCGGCGGGCACGCCCCGTAACGGGTCACCAGGCCACGCAAAGCAGACGATCTTGGACGTCGGCTCGCTGGTCGGGCGGTTCCGAGCCCGGTCATGAGGTGAACCCCGCGGCGGTGCAGGCGATGGCCGAGCGCGGCGTCGACATCGCCCGCGAGTTCCCCAAGCCGTGGACCGACGAGATCGTCCGCGCCGCCGACGTCGTCGTGACGATGGGCTGCGGGGACGAGTGCCCGTACGTGCCCGGAACCCGCTACATCGACTGGGAGCTCGAGGATCCGGCCGGCCATGGGGTCGAGGCGGTGCGCCCGATCGCCGACCAGATCGAGCAGCGAGTCCGCGACCTGCTGGTCGAGCTCGGCGTGACCCCCGCCCGGCTCGCGTGAGCGCGGCCGAGCTGGCACCCCTGCCCCGTCGGCTGCTGGCCGAGGCCGTCGGCACCGCCGCGCTGGTCGCGGTCGTCGTCGGGTCTGGGGTGATGGCGACCGAGCTCACCGACGACGTGGGCCCTGCAGCTGCTGGCCAACAGCCTGACCACGGTCTTCGGGCTGGGACTGCTGATCTGGCTGCTGGCGCCGGTGTCGGGTGCCCACTTCAACCCCGCCGTGACAGCGGTGGTGGCGTTCACCGACCGTCGCCCGGTGGGAGACGCGCTGGCCTACGTCACCGTCCAGCTGGTCGGCGGCGTGGCGGGAGCGCTGCTGGCCAACGCCATGTTCGACCTGGCGCTGTTCCAGCTGTCCACCACCCAGCGCACCGGTGGGCACCTGTGGCTCGCCGAGGTGGTAGCCACCACCGGGTTGGTGACGGTGGTGCTGGCGGTGGGGCGCACCGGGCGGACCGAGGCGGCGCCGGTGGTGGTCGCGCTGTGGATCGGCGCGGCGTACTGGTTCACCAGCTCGACGTCGTTCGCCAACCCGGCGGTCACCCTCGGCCGGGTGTTCCGCGACACCTTCACCGGCATCGCACCGTGCTCGGCGCCCGCGTTCGTGCTCGCCCAGCTGGTCGGCGGCGTGGTGGCGGTCGCGCTCGTGCGGGGGTTGTTCGGCCCTCAGGCCCGGGCCAGCCAGCCCTGGACCGCGTCGACCCAGCGTGCCGCCGCCGACGCGTCGGCGGCGAACCATAGCGACGGCTCGGTCAGCTCCAGCTCGAGCAGCAGCGGCTCGCCGGACGGGTCGGGCACCAGGTCGACCCGGGCATAGAGCAGCTCGTCGCGGCCTGCGGGCGACAGCGCCGCGAGCGCGTCCAGCACGCGCTCGGCGGCCTCGCGCTCGCCCGGCGACGGGTTGCGCGCACCGATCTCCTCGACCGCGTACAGCCCCCCGGTGGCCTCGGCGCCGGCCGCGAGCAACGCCCCCTTGCGAAAGGCGTGGCTGAAGCGATCGGCCATCCACACCAGCCCGGTCTCGCCGGCGCTGTCCACGCCGGCGACGTACGGCTGCACCATCACCGGTCGGCCGGCCGCCAACAGCTGCTCGGCGTGTGCGCGCGCCGAGGCGGCGTCGCGGTGCCGGCGGGTGTCCTTGGCGCCGGCACTCACCGTCGGCTTGACGACCAAGTCACCGGGGTGGTCGTGCACCTTGTCACCGGGCTCATACCAGCTGGTGGGCACCACCGGCAGGCCGGCGTCGCCGAGCTGGCGCAGGTAGGTCTTGTCGCTGTTCCAGTCCAGCACGTCGGCGGGGTTGGCCAGCCGCGGCACCGACCGCGCCCAGGCGAGGAACTCCGCCCGCCGCTGGTTGTAGTCCCAGGTGGAGCGCACCACCACCAGGTCGGTGGCCGACCAGTCGACGGCCGGGTCGTCCCAGACCGCGGGTCGGGCGTCGATGCCAGCGGTGCGGAGCGCGTCGATCGCCACCTGCTCGTCGTCGTCGCCGGCCGGCACCTCGGCGCAGGTCGCCAGCAGCACGAGCGGCAGGCGGGGCTCAGCCAAGGTCGGGGAAGAACAGCGCGATCTCGCGCTCGGCCGACGCGGACGAGTCGGACCCGTGCACGAGGTTCTCGCGGTTGGACATCGAAAGGTCGCCGCGGATGGACCCGGGCGCGGCCTTGCGCCCGTCGGTCGCGCCGTTGAGCGTACGGACGATCTCGACCGCCTCGTCGCCCTCGAGCACCATCGCCACCAGCGGCCCGGAAGTGACGAAGGTGCGCAGCGGCGGGTAGAAGTCCCGGTCCACATGCTCGGCGTAGTGCTGGTCGGCCAGCGCACCGTCGAGGGTGCGCATGTCCATCGCCACCACCGACAGGCCCTTGGCCTCGTAGCGGCCGAGCACCTCCCCCATCAGTCCGCGGCGCACCGCGTCGGGCTTCAGCAGGACCAGCGTGCGCTCGCTCATGGCGCGGAGACTAGCCAGCGTGCCGTGCCGGTGAGCACCCCGCCCGTCTCAGGCGGGTTCGGCGCGCTGCGCCTGCAGCGTCTCGACCCGGCCACCGAGCACGATCGCCAACGCCCACAGCCCGCCGAACAGCAACCCGACCACGAACATCGCCCACGTCCAGAACCCCAGCGTCAGCGCGCCGACCTGCACCGCCCAGCCGAGCGCGTACGCCCAGCGGTGGCGCAACAGGCCCGCGGTGACGACCGCCAGCAGCGCCAGCCCCAGCCCGGCCGCCAGCGCCGGGCCGGGGTCGATGCCGGACACCTGGATGAGCACCGGCACCGACAGCGCGATCACGACCGCCTCCAACGCCAGCACCGCCGCGGCCATGGCGCGCATGTCAGACCGCCCCGTCGGAGACGCCGAGCAGCGTGCGGGCCTCGCCGACGGTGACGACCGAGCCGGTCACCAGCACCCCGCCGCTGCCCAACGACTCACCGGTCGATCCGCCGGCCTCGGCCAGCCCCGCGGCGATGTCGAGGGCGTCGTCGAGCCGGGCGGCCACGTGCACCCGATCCTCGCCGAACACGGCCTCGGCCGCCGCACCGACCTCGTCGGCCGGCAACGCCCGCGCCGTGGACGCCTGGGTGCAGACGACCTGCGCCATCACCGGCTCAAAGGCCGCGAGCAGCTGCTCCACATCCTTGTCGGCCATGACGCCGACGACGCCGATGAGCGGGCTGAACGCGAACACCTCCTGCACGGCTTCGGCGCTCGCGCGTGCGCCGTGCGGGTTGTGCGCGCCGTCGAGGACGAAGGTCGGGCTACGCCGGGCCACCTCCAGCCGGCCGGGGCTGGTCACGGTCGCGAACGCGTCGCGTACGGCGTCTGGGTCGAGCTCGGCTCCCCCGCCGACGAACGCCTCAACCGCTGCGATCGCGGCGGCAGCGTTGTGGGCCTGGTGCGCGCCGTGCAGCGGCAGGAAGATCTCCTCGTAGGTGCGACCGAGCCCGCGTACCGTCACCACCTGGCCGCCGACACCTGCGACCCGCGACTCCACCCCGAACTCCACCCCCTCGCGGACCACGCTCGCTCCCACCTCGGCGGCACGGGTCAGCAGCTCCTGGGCGACCTCACCCGGCTGCTGCGCGAGCACCCCGATCGTGCCGGCCTTGAGGATCCCGGCCTTCTCGCGGGCGATGTCGACCGGGTCGTCGCCGAGATAGTTGGCGTGGTCGACCGCCACCGGCGTCACCACGGCCACCTGGGCGTCGGCCACGTTCGTCGCGTCCCACGACCCGCCCATGCCGACCTCGACGATCGCCACGTCCACCGGGGCGTCGGCGAACGCGGCGAACGCCATCGCGGTCAGCGCCTCGAAGAAGCTGACCGGGTGCTGCCCGGAGCGGTCGACCACGTCGAGGTAGGCCGCCACGTCGCCGTAGGCCGAGACGAACTGCTCCTCGCTGAGCGGCTGGCCGTCGACGCCGATCCGCTCGGTCATCGACTGCAGGTGCGGGCTGGTGTAGCGGCCGGTGCGCAGACCGAGCGACCGAACCAGCGCGTCGATCATGCGGCTGGTCGACGACTTGCCGTTGGTGCCGGTCAGGTGGATGACGGGGTAGCCGCGCTGCGGTTGGCCGAGCAGGTCGACCAGCGCACGGATGCGCTCGAGGCTGGGGTCGAGCCGCGTCTCGGGCCAGCGGGAGAGCAGGGCGCGCTCCACCTCGCCGTACATCGGATGCGGGACGGGTGTCGGCGCGGGTGCACTGGAGTCGGCCATCACCCCTGAGTATCGCTCCCCGCCCCGCCGGCCGTGGGTCCCGGTCGGGTCATCCGCCACCCCACCCGCATCATCCGAGAGTTATCGCGCCCCCCGTGATCTGACCTGGGCCGCCGAGTGCGGTGTTGGGGGTCACCGCCGGCGGAACCGGTGACCACCTACGACGCACTCGACCTGCGCGGCCGGGCGGACGGCAGCTGGGCGTACGAACTACCAGTCCGGGCGAAGGTCGAAGCCGGAGACTCCGTCGTCACGCGTTCGCGAGGCCAGCACCTGGTGCAACTGGATCTTGTTGCGCTCGAACGCCAACCTCGACCCGGCCATGTACATGCCCCAGACGCGGGCGGTGCCGACCCCGGTCTCGGCCACGCACTCGTCCCAGTGCTCGACCAGGTTGGCGCACCACTCCGCGAGGGTCAGCGCGTAGTGCTCGCGCAGGTTCTCCTCGTGGCGCACCTCGAACCCGGAGTCCTGCATCACGCTGATGATGCGGCCGGACCCGCTCAGCTCACCGTCGGGGAACACGTACCGGTCGATGAACGCGCCGGTCGAGGTCAGCGCATTGTCGGGCCGGGTGATGCAGTGGTTCAGCAGCCGCCCTCCCGGCCGCAGCCGGTCCCGGACAAACTGGAAGTACGCCGGGTAGGCGCGCAGCCCGATGTGCTCGGTGAGCCCGATGGAGCTGATCGCGTCGAAGCCGGTCTCGTTCATGTCGCGGTAGTCGCCATGCCGCACCTCGGCGCGCTCGCCGAGACCCTCGCGCTCAATTGCCCGCTGCGCCCAGCTCGCCTGCTGTGCCGACAGCGTCGCACCGATCGCCTGCACGCCGTACTCGCGCACTGCATGGCGGACCATGCCGCCCCACCCGCAGCCGACATCGAGCAGCCGCATGCCCGGACGAAGCCCGAGCTTGCGGGCGACCAGGTCGTACTTGGCCTCCTGTGCCTGTTCGAGCGTCGCGTCCGCGTTGGGGAACACCGCGCAGGTGTAGGTCATCGACGGGCCTAGCACCCGCTCATAGAAGTCGTTGGACACGTCGTAGTGCCGGTGGATCGCCACCGCGTCGCGACCGCGGGTGTGCCGCAGCCCCTCCAACGTGCGACGCCAGCGGGGCAGGTGCTCCTGCGGCGGCGGTGGCGGCGGCTTGAGGTGCGCCCAGCCGATCTGCTTGACCAGCCGCAGCACCGCCGCGGGGGACGGCGCGTTGGCGTCGAAGCTGCCCGAGACGGCCCGCATCAGCGGGTACGGGTCGCCTGGGTGCACGCCGCGCACCTCCAGGTCGCCCGCGACGTACGCGCGCGCCATGCCCAGGTCGCCCGGCGCGGTGACGATGTAGGACAGGCCGCGCTCGTTGGCCAGGTGCAAGGTGATCTCGGCGTCGGCCGGCCCCGCGCTGCTGCCGTCGAACGCGGTGAGCCGGAACGGCAGCCCGCGCGGGCTCAGGGCTGCGAAGGCCGTGGCCACCGGTGTCCGGATCGATGTGGGGGTCAGCGTCACCGTCGTTGCACCGCCTTCTCGTAGAGCCCCGTCAACCGGGCGGACGGGTCGTACCGGGCTGCGACCTCGGCCCGCACCGCCCCTCCGTAGATGGTGTCGAAATCCGCACGGTCGTAGTAGGCGTCGGAGTACAGCGACTTGTGTCCGCCCACCGCGGCAACCTGGTCCTCGATCGCTCGGTTGACGTCACCGTCGACGGCGGCCGGGGCGATCGGCACGGTGCCCCAGAAGCCGACATTGACGTACGTACGACCCGGTTCGAGCGGGTATGCCGGCCAGCTGCGAGCCGGGGTCGGGGCACCGCCCGGACCGGGCGGTTCGCGCAGCCGCAGCGGGCACAGCCACACCGGACGCATGCCGACCGCCTGGTCGAACCAGCGCAGGAACTCGGCCAGCCGCTCCACCGGCACCTCGACGTCTTGCACCACCCGCTCGCGGGCCGGCGCACGGCGCCACCGGTTGACCCGGGACACGACGCCGAAGCGGTGCTCGAGGCCCACCAGCCGGTGGTAGATGTCACTGCGCCGCCAGCGCCGCGGCCAGACTCGGCGCACCGCCGGGTGCTGGGCGCCGAAGGCCGCCGAGCACCAGAACCAGTCGGTGTCCCAACGCCACAGGTAGTCCTCGACGCCCAGCGCATCGTCAGGCCGCTCACGGATCGAGCGGTAGAAGACCCGCTGGCCGGTGTAGTCGCTGGTCCGCGGCTCCCACTCCGTCCAGCGGCCGAGGCACAGGTACACCTCGTCGGGCGCGAAGGCTACGCCGTCGACGAAGTCCACCGGCAAGCCGGCGTGCGCCCGGTCGGCCACCACCTGCGTGACCAGCTCCGCGGCGTGGTCGAGGTTGCGCGCCCGGACGTGGGTGAGCCGCACGTACGGCGCCACCGGCGCCAACTCGATGCGCAGCCGGGTGGCGTAGCCGAGCGAGCCGTAGGAGTTGGGGAAGGCAGCGAACAGGTCCGCATGCTCGCCGTCGGGCCTGGCGGTCACGACATCACCGGCGCCGGTGAGCACGTCCAGCTCGAGCACAGACTCGTGCGGCAGCCCGTCCCGAAACGACGTGGACTCGATGCCGAGCCCGCTGACGGCACCGCCGAGGGTGATCGTGCGCAGCTGCGGGACGACCAGCGGCATCAGCCCGTGCGCGAGCGTCGCGGAGACCAACCGCTCATAGGTGCACATCCCCTGCACGTCGGCGGTGCGGGCAAGCGGGTCGACGGCCAGCACGTCGGTCAACCCCGACACGTCGAGACCGCCGAGCGGCGGACCACCCCGCGGCCGGAACAGGTTCGACGTCGACTTGGCCAACCGCACCGGGGCGCCGGCAGGCAGCTGTCGATAGGACGCCTGTAGCCGGCGCACGGCCTCGGCGTGCTGGTCGGGCAGCGCTTGGAGCACGGCAGCACGTTAACGCGTGCGCCGACCCTGCCGCCCGCCCGCGCTCCCCCGCCCGTCTCGCACTCGTGCGGATGAACCGGGCGACATTAGCCCTCGGATGATTGCCTGGGGGGTGATGGCGTCGGGGTGGGGTGGGAGCGCTCCGTACGATGGCGCCCCATGAGCACCCCGCCCCCACCTCGCGAGATCCACGTGCCCGACAAGCCGGCTCTGGAGGGGCTGGAGGCGGCGTGGTCGAAGGTATGGGGGGAGCAGGGCACCTACCGCTTCGACCGCAGCGCCGAGCGTGCCGACGTGTTCAGCATCGACACGCCGCCACCCACGGTGTCCGGGTCGCTGCACGTGGGCCACGTCTTCAGCTACACCCACACCGACCTGATCGCGCGCTACCAGCGGATGCGCGGCAAGCAGGTGTTCTACCCGATGGGGTGGGACAACAACGGGCTGCCGACCGAGCGCCGGGTGCAGCACTACTTCGGGGTGCGGGTGGACACGGCGCTGCCGTACGACGAGGGCTTCGAGCCGCCGGGCGAGCCCGACCCCAAGCGCCAGCTGCCGGTCAGCCGGCGCAACTTCATTGAGCTGTGCGAGCGGTTGATCGAGACCGACGTTGCGGTGTTCGAGGACCTGTGGCGCACCCTCGGGCTGTCGGTGGACTGGACCCAGCTGTACACGACGATCGGCGACCGCTCGCTGGTGGCCAGCCAGCGGGCGTTCCTGCGCAACCTGGCCCGCGGTGAGGCCTACCAGGCCGAGGCGCCGACGCTGTGGGATGTCAGCTTCCAGACCGCGGTCGCGCAGGCCGAGGTGGAGGCCCGCGACTACCCGGGCCACTACCACCGGGTCGACTTCCACGGTCCCGACGGCCCGGTCCCGATCGAGACCACCCGTCCCGAGCTGATAGCCGCCTGCGTCGCCCTGATCGCCCACCCCGACGACGAGCGCTACCAGCCGCTGTTCGGTCGCACCGTGCGCTCGCCCCTGTTCGACGTCGAGCTGCCGGTGCTCGCGCACCCTGCCGCCGAGCCGGACAAGGGCGCCGGGATCGCGATGTGCTGCACGTTCGGCGACCTGAGCGACGTGCAGTGGTGGCGCGAACTGCAGCTGCCGACCCGTACGGTGATCGGGCGCGACGGGCGCGTGCAGCGCGAGACGCCGGCGTGGATCGAGACCGACACCGGCCGGCACGTCTACGAGAGCCTCGCCGGCAAGACGGTGTTCTCCGCCCGCGAGGCCACCGTCGCAGCGCTGCGAGCCAGCGGCGGCCTGGTCGGCGAGCCCGCGCCGACCCAGCGGATGGCCAACTTCTACGAGCGCGGCGACAAGCCGCTCGAGATCGTGTCGACCAAGCAGTGGTACATCACCAACGGTGGGCGCGACACCGACCTGAGGCACCGGCTGATCGAGCGCGGGCGGCAGATCGAGTGGACCCCGGAGTTCATGCGGCACCGGTTCGAGAACTGGGTCGACGGCCTGAACGGGGACTGGCTGATCAGCCGGCAGCGGTTCTTCGGCGTGGCCTTCCCGATCTGGTACCCCCTCGACGCGCACGGCGAGCGGGTGGCCGGCCAGGTGCTGGTGCCCGCCGAGGCGGACCTGCCCGTGGACCCCACTTCGGCGGTGCCGGCGGGCTACACCGAGGAGCAGCGCGACCGGCCGGGCGGCTTCACCGCCGATCCCGACGTCATGGACACCTGGGCGACGTCGTCGCTGTCGCCGCACATCGCCTGCGGCTGGGAGCACGACGAGGACCTGTTCGCGCGGACCTTCCCGATGGACCTGAACACCCATGCGCACGAGATCATCCGCACCTGGCTGTTCAGCCGGATGGTGCGCGCGCACCTGGAGAACGACTCGATCCCCTGGGCGCACTGCATGATCTCGGGTTTCGTGGTCGACCCGGACCGCAAGAAGATGAGCAAGTCCAAGGGCAACGCGGTGGTGCCCACCGACATCCTCGACCGGTACGGCTCCGACGCGGTGCGCTGGCGGGCCGCGACCGCACGCCCGGGGCTGGACACCCCCTTCGACGAGGCACAGATGAAGGTGGGCCGCCGGCTCGCGATGAAGGTGCTGAATGTCAGCAGGTTCGTGCTGGCGCAGCCCGGCATCGGCGCGGCCGCCGACGCCGAGGTGTATGCCGCTGTCACCGAGCCGCTCGACCTGGCCATGCTGCGCCGGCTGCGGCAGGTGGTCGGCTCGGCCACCGAGGCGTTCGACGCCTACGACTACACGAGCGCGCTGGACGTGGCCGAGCGGTTCTTCTGGACCTTCTGCGACGACTACGTCGAGCTGGTCAAGGAGCGGGCCTACGGGGCGCGTGGCGACGCCGCGGCGCTGTCGGCACGCGCGGCACTGGCCCGGGCCCTGCACGTGCAGCTGAGACTGCTGGCCCCGTTCCTGCCGTACGTCACCGAGGAGGTCTGGTCGTGGTGGCAGGACGGCTCGGTGCACCGCTCGGCCTGGCCCACCGCGGAGGCCGACCTGCAGACGCTGCCGCAGGACCCCGACGTGCTGGCCGCGGCCGGCGCGCTGCTCGGTGCGCTGCGCGGCTCGAAGTCGGCGGCGAAGGTGTCGATGCGCACCGAGGTGCTCACCGCGACCGCGCGTGGCCCAGCCCCGATGCTCGAGCTCGCCGAGCGTGCACTGGCCGACGTGCGGGCCGCGGGCAAGGTGAGCGGCGAGCTGCTGCTGACCCCCGACGCCGCCGACGGACCGGATGGAGCCGAAGTGCCAGCTGGGGTCCGTGTGGACGCCCGGCTGGCTGCGACCGCCTGATGCGCCCACCCCACCCACACGGGCGGGACGTCACCTCACACAGCCACGCTCCTCTGGTGCGAGGCCTACACCGGGCTGCCCGAGTACGCCAACATGTGCGGCGCGCGAAACGCCACCGTGGCGCTGGCCGGCTACCGCGGCGACGGCGGCAGCGCGCGCCAGGCATGGGGGGCCGTGGGACGAGTCGCGGGCTGCACCGGCGGGGTCCCGCCGCCGTGGGAGGGCACCGGTGATGCGCGGCTTCGCTTCGCCTCGCCGCACCCGTACGGCAACTGCACCTACCGGCACAAGTTCGGCTCGCCGGGCTGGGCCGGGCTGATCGACGTCGATGGCGACGTCGACCCGTTGCTGGCCAGCGTGCCGGACGAGGTCGGTGACGTCCTGCGGTTCGACCTGCCGCGGGCGGACCGGGTGCTCGGACCGTACTTCGCCGTCGCGGGCGCCCTGGTCCGGGTCAGCAAGGACGTGCTCGTCGTGCTCGGCAACCCCGCCGACAGGCTGACGGCGGGTACGTCCTCCGACGACCTCCGCCAGCTCGCCGAGCGGCTCAACGCCCGCGTTGACGAGGTCAGCCCGGCCAAGCGGCTCGGCGACGAGCTGGAGGTGCTGCATGCGGTCCGCGCCGTGACGACCGGGACGGCTCGAGTCCTGCCCGGCACGTCGCGCCACGTGCTCGACGTCGCCGTCGAGGCGCTGTCGTGCGAGGTGGGCGTGCTGCGCGACGGTGTGGGCAACCTCGTGGCCACCCGTTCGTGGCAGGGCGTGGACTGGCAGCATCCGAGCGTGGTCGCCGCGCTGGATGATCTGCAGGCGCGCTCGGCAACCGGCCTGGTCTGCATCCAGAACGCCACCGACGACGCGGTGGCGACCACCCTGAGTGGTGACCTGGACCTGCGGTCGATGCTGGCCGTCGCCATTCCAGCGCCGGTGAACGGCGTGCTCGTCGTGGCGCACACCAGCGCCGGCCCGCGCGGGTTCACCTCGCTCTGCCAGCAGCTGGGCGACCATGTCTGCGACGCCGCCAGCGTCGTCTTGCACACCGCGGCGCTGCGCGACGCGCTGGCGGTCTTCGCCGACGAGCAGGCGGACGCTGCGCGGCGAGACTGCCTCACCGGGCTCGGGAACCGGCTGGCCTGGGACGAGGCTCTCGTCGTTGCTCAGCAACGCGTCGACGACGGCGACGACGTCACCGTCATCACCTTGGACATCGACGGGCTGAAGCCCGTGAACGACCAGTGGGGCCACGCCGCCGGCGATGAGCTGCTGGTCCGCTGCGCGGAAGTGCTGCGCCAGCACACCGACGAGGGAGACATGGCGTTCCGCCTCGGCGGGGACGAGTTCGCCCTGCTGCCGGCGGCGCCGAGCACCGCCGAGCAGACGGTGCGCTCGCTGGCGGCCGCGCTCGACGGCGTGACGAGCGACCTGCACCACGTCACCGCCAGCGTCGGCTCGGCCACCGCCAGCGTCGGCTCGGCCACCGCCGGCGCGGGAGGCCGGGTGGCAGATGCCGCCCGCGACGCCGACGGCGCGATGTACGCCGTCGAGCGCGCCCGGCGTCCACGTCCGGGCGCCGACAGCTGACGCTGCGCCGGGTCGGTTACGCCCACCCGTCATCCACGCCTGCAAGCGACGCGAGGCGGCAGGGTCAGGACGCCTTCTCGCGACGCTCGCGCTTGGCCGCGGCCTTGTCGCGGGGCACGAGGGTCGGGTTGACGTTGCGCAGCACGACCTCGTCGGTCACGACGACCTTGGCGACGTCGTCGCGGCTGGGCACCTCGTACATGACGTGCAGCAGGACTTCCTCGATGATGGCGCGCAGCCCGCGCGCGCCGGTGCCGCGCAGCATGGCCTGGTTGGCCATCGCCAAGATCGCGTCGTCGGTGAACTCGAGCTCGACGTTGTCGAGCTCGAACAGCTTGCGGTACTGCTTGATGAGCGCGTTGCGCGGCTCGGTAAGGATCTGCACCAGCGCCGGCTCGTCCAGCTTGTCGACGGTGGCGATGACCGGCAGCCGGCCGATGAACTCGGGGATCAGGCCGAACTTGAGCAGGTCCTCGGGCATCACCTGGGAGTAGATGGTGTCCTTGTCATCGGCGTCGTGGACCGACAGGTCGGCGGCGAAGCCGAGCGCCTTCTTGCCGCTGCGCTGCTCGATGATCTGGTCGAGACCGGCGAAGGCGCCACCGACCACGAACAACACGTTGGTCGTGTCGATCTGGATGAACTCCTGGTGCGGGTGCTTGCGCCCACCCTGCGGCGGCACGCTCGCGGTGGTGCCCTCCAAGATCTTGAGCAGCGCCTGCTGGACGCCCTCGCCGGAGACGTCGCGGGTGATCGACGGGTTCTCGCTCTTGCGGGCGATCTTGTCGACCTCGTCGATGTAGATGATGCCGGTCTCGGCCTTCTTGACGTCGTAGTCGGCCGCCTGGATCAGCTTGAGCAGGATGTTCTCGACGTCCTCACCGACGTAGCCGGCCTCGGTGAGCGCCGTCGCGTCGGCGATGGCGAAGGGGACGTTGAGCATGCGCGCCAACGTCTGGGCCAAGTACGTCTTGCCGCAGCCGGTGGGGCCGATCACCAAGATGTTGGACTTGGCGAGCTCGACCACCTCGTCCTTGCCGCCGTGCTTGCCGCCGGCGGTGCTGGCCTGCACCCGCTTGTAGTGGTTGTAGACCGCGACCGCGAGCGCCTTCTTGGCCGGGTCCTGTCCGATGACGTAGGCGTTCAGGAAGTCGTAGATCTCCCGCGGCTTGGGCAGCTGCTCGAGACCACTGGTCTCCGCGCCCTCGGACAGCTCCTCCTCGATGATCTCGTTGCAGAGGTCGATGCACTCGTCGCAGATGTAGACCCCGGGCCCTGCGATCAGCTTCTTGACCTGCTTCTGGCTCTTTCCGCAGAACGAGCACTTGAGCAGGTCGCCACCGTCACCGATGCGTGCCACGAAGGACTTCCCTTCCTCGTGTGCGCCGGGCGGGGCAAGCCAACCCGGCGAACTGTCGGTCTCGACCGTACCCCGTTGCGCCGACCGTCGGTGGCGGCTTGCGTCGGTGGCGCCGTACGCCCGCGGCGAACACCGCCCGACCGGCGGCGGGGATCAGACCTGGACCAGCGACGCCTTGCGCGACCCGAGCACCTGGTCGATCAGCCCGTACTCGATGGCCTGCTCGGCGGTGAGGATCTTGTCGCGCTCGACGTCGCGGCTCACCTCCTCAGTCGTCTTGCCGGAGTGCTGGGCGATCATCTGCTCGAGCAGTGCCCGCATCCGCAGGATCTCGTTGGCCTGGATCTCGATGTCGGAGGCCTGCCCATACGTGCCCTCGGTGTACGGCTGGTGGATGAGGATGCGGCTGTTGGGCAGCGCGAGCCGCTTGCCCGGTGCGCCGGCGGCAAGCAGGACCGCCGCGGCGGAGGCCGCCTGCCCGAGGCACACCGTCTGGATGTCGGGCTTGACGAAGTGCATCGTGTCGTAGATCGCGGTCAGCGCGGTGAACGAGCCGCCCGGTGAGTTGATGTAGATCTGGATGTCGCGGTCGGGGTCCATCGACTCCAGCGACAGCAGCTGGGCCATGACGGCGTTGGACACGTCATCGGAGATCGGGGTGCCGAGGAAGATGATGCGCTCCTCGAACAGCTTGGCGTACGGGTCGATGCGGCGGATGCCGTACGAGGTGCGCTCTTCCCACTGCGGGATGTAGTAGCTCATCGCGGTGCCTCTCAGGTCTGTGCGGGCCGGCCATGCGCGGCGACCTCGCCGGCACTGCTGACCACGTTGTCGATGAAGCCGTACTCGAGCGCCTGGTCGGCGGTGAACCAGCGGTCCCGGTCGGCGTCGGCCTCGATCTGGTCGACGGCCTGACCGGTGTGCGTGCTGATCAGCTCGAACAGCTGCTTCTTGATGTGCAGGGACTGCTCGGCCTGGATCTTGATGTCGCTCGCGCTGCCACCCAGACCGCCGGAGGGTTGGTGCATCATGATCCGCGCGTGCGGCAGGGCGTAGCGCTTGCCGGCCGCACCGGCGCACAGCAGGAACTGCCCCATCGATGCGGCCAGACCCATGCCGACGGTTGCGACGTCGTTGGAGATGTACTGCATGGTGTCGTAGATGGCCATGCCCGAGTCGACCGAGCCACCGGGTGAGTTGATGTAGAGGAAGATGTCGGCGGCGGGGTCCTCGGCGTTTAGCAGCAGCATCTGCGCGCAGATGGCGTTGGCGTTCTGGTCGCGGACCTCCGAGCCGAGGAAGACGATGCGCTCACGCAGCAACCGCTGGTAGATGTGCTCGTCGAGACCGACCTGGGTGCCGTTGTTCTGCGTCGCCTGCGGGTTCCCTGGGGTCGCTGCAGGGGGGTCAGCGTGGAGGTTCATGATGCGACCCTAGCGGCGGGTCCGGCCACTTCCACGCGGTGCCGGGTGCTGTTCGCGGCGGGCGTACGCCTCGGCCAGGTGGTTCGCTCAGCGGGCCAGCACCCGCAGCAGGGCGCGGGCGTAGGCCCGTTCGGCGTCGACGTCCGCATGCCGCTCCTCGCCGACGCTGGGGTCGATGAGGGTGACCACCACCCACCCGAGGGTCACCGCCTCGAGGCGTACGAAGGCTGCCCCGAGTGCGCCGCGCAGCTGCTCCTCGCGCGGCAGCCAGACCACGTCGGTGGCCGAGATGCTGTCCAGGGCCCACTCGACGGTGCCGTTGAACCCGATCACCCGACCGGTCGGCAGATCATGCACGTCGACGACCATGTCGCTGACGACGAAGACGTCGTCGTCCATGTCGCGGTTGGGCACCACGAACCGGTCACCCGGCGCCGGTTCCCAGGACAGCCCGGCGCCGTACAGCCGCTGTGCCAGCTCGAGGGTGATCACCCGGTTCATCATGCCCTGTCCCGCCGCGGCCGCCCGGGCGATCATGCGTTGCCGGTGCTCTGACCCCCGCGGTGCATGATCCTTGGTCCATGGCTGAGCGGGGACACCGGTTGCGACCGGCCGTACGTGCACTGCCCGGCGCGGGTGGGTCCCTCAGTCAGGCGTCGGTCTTCTGCGGCTCCGCCTCCTCGGCGGCTCCGACCTCCGCAGCGGTGTCGGCGTCCCCAGGCTCGGTGCCGTCGCCGGTCGTCTCGGCCAGCTCGGCAGCAGCCGCCGCCTCGGCCGCGGCGAGCTCCTCCGGGTCGGCGTAGCTGCCGTCCGGCTGCAGAGTCTCGAGCTCGACCGGCTCGCCGGCGGTGTCGGTGATCTGCGCCCTCTCGACGACCAGGGCCAGCGCCTTGCCCCGCACGACCTCGCTGACCAGCAGCGAGATGTGGTCGTGCTCGACCGCGTGCTGGGCGTACTGGTCCGGCGAGACGCCGGCCTGCTGGGCCCGCCGCACGATGTGCTGGCTGAGGTCGCCCTCGGACACACCGAGCTGTTCGGTGGTGGCGATTTTCTCGAGCACGAACTGGGCGGCGAGCGCGTCGCGGACCCGAGCGGTCAGGTCGGCCTCGAACTGCTCGGCGGTCAGCTCCTCCTGCTCGAGGTAGTCGTCTTGGGTCATGCCAGCCTGCGCCAGCTGCTGGGTGATCTGCTCGCGGCGACCGGCCAGCTCCTCAGCGACGACGGCGTCGGGCAGCGGCACCTCGACCATGGTGAGCAGCTTCTCGAGGACGGCGTCGCGGGCGGCGCTGGCCTGCTCGAGCCGCTTGCCGCGGGTGAGCTTCTCGCGCAGGTCGGCGCGCAGCTCGTCGACGGTGTCGAACTCGCTGGCCGTCTGGGCGAACTCGTCGTCGAGCTCGGGCAGCTCCTGCTCCTGCACCGCTTGCACGGTGACCTCGATCTCCACCTCCTGGCCGGACCGGTCGCCGCCCATCAGCACCGAGCTGAACGTCTTGGATTCGCCGGCCGACATCTCCCGCAGCGCCTCGTCGAGGCCGTCGACCATGGTGCCCTTGCCGACCTCGTACGACAGCCCGCTGGCCTGCGCCTCCTCGATCGGCGTGCCGTCCTCGGAGGCGGACAGATCGATCGTCACGAAGTCGCCGTCGGCTGCGGCCCGGTCGACGTCGTTGAGCGAGCCGAAGCGCTCGCGCAGCCCCTGCAGCTGCTCGGCCACGTCGTCCTCGGACACCTCGAGCGCGTCGACCTGCGCCTGCAGACCGGTGTAGTCGGGCAGCTCGATGTCGGGGCGCACGTCGACCTCGGCGGTGAACTCCAGCGCGTCGCCGTCGGCGAACTTGGTGACGTCGACCTCGGGCTGCCCGAGCGGCTGTAGCTCGTTCTCGCGCAGCGCCTCGACGTAGAGCTTGGGCAGCGCGTCGTTGACCGCCTCGTCGAGGACGACACCACGCCCGAGTCGCTGGTCGACGACCGCCGGCGGCACCTTGCCCTTGCGGAAGCCCGGCACCTGGATCTGCGCGCCGATCTTCTTGTAGGCGGCGGTCAGGTTGGGTTCGAGCTCGGCGAACGGGACCTCGACGGTCAGCTTGACCCGCGTCGGGTTGAGGGTCTCGGCGGCGCTCTTCACGGTGGCGATGCTCCTTGCGGGACGGGGGGTCGTACGGGTCGGGGGCGAGCGCCGCAACACACCTCCGGGGGCACCGGTGGCGCGGGCGAACGGTCGGGGCGACAGGACTCGAACCTGCGATCTCCTGCTCCCAAAGCAGGCGCGCTAGCCACTACGCTACGCCCCGCGGCGTCGGGCGAGTCTAGTGGACCGGGCGGCTGTCAGGCCGACGCGCTCGGGGCGCCGGCCCGTGCCGAGCGCAGCCGGACAACGCAGCCGACGCAGCTCACCGCGAACAGCACGGCGCTGATCGCCAGCCAGCGCCACAGGTATCCCTCCGACGAGAGCGTGCTGGTCGGCTCGAAGCGGCCACTCAGCCGGAAGATGGACGGGGAGTACACCAGCAGCAGCAGGCCCGACAGCGCCAGCGGCACCCGCACGTAGTTGGCCCAGGGGCGCGGCGGCGTCCCCTCCGGGCGATCGACCCGCCGCCCGTGCACCAGCCGGTCGACCGCGGCGTAGGCGGGCAGCAGGACCAGGTCGTGTGCGATCGCCGCGCCGACGAACCACGCGGTAATGGCCACCGGGTTGCGGGGCAGCAGCTGCCACGCGGCGTACCCGACGACGACGAAGCTGGCCAGCAGCGAGACCAGGTGCAGCGGGTGCGCGCCGTAGGACCGGAGGAGGCGTCGCATCGGTTCAGACCTCGAAGGTGAGCCGGGTGACCCACTTGGTGTTGTGGACCCCCGGGTTGTTGGGGACGATCACGCGGGCCGGGAAGCCGTGGTCGAGCGACAGGTCGGCCCCGTTGACCCGCAGCGCCAACAGGCTGTCGGGGTCGAGCACCTGGTTGCCGCGCAGCCGTACCCTGCCGAAGCCGCCCTCCTGCAACGACTCCACGTACATCGACACCGGAGCGTCGACCCCGGCCATGCGCGTCAGGTCGCCCAGCCGGACGCCGGTCCAGGTCTGCGGCGACGTCGACCAGCCCTCGACACAGGCGATCGGCAGGTCGGCGGTGTGTTGCGGCAACGCCAGCAACGCGGCACGGTCCAGCAGCACGGGGTCGCCGTCGGCGCTGCGCAGCTCCAGCCGCCAGCCGGGGTCCTGCGCGGCGTCGGTGAGGCCGAGCTCGGCCGCGGTCTTGTTCACCTGGAAGCCGTTCGGGCCGTCGTCGGGGTCGGCGAAGCGCGGGGCGAGCAGGGCGGTGCGTCGCAGCACTCCACCGAAGCTCTGGCCGGCGGTCACGAGGAACAGCAGCGCTGACCCGCCGCCGACCAGTGCCAGCGCGCCGCGGCGCGACATCGTCGCAGCGCTGGGGTTGGGGCTGACCAGACCGCGGTCGTCGGGGGGCTCGGGGCGGGTGTGCGCCGTGTCGGTGCGCAGCAGGTTGCCTGGCGAGCCCGAGCGCAGCGACCTGATCACCACCGGCAGCTTGAGTCCCACGTGCACGACGAACGCGGCGATGAAGATCCAGGCGGCGTAGAAGTGCAGCGGGTAGAACGAGCCGGGGAAGACGTACCAGTACTGGATGTTGGCGATGCCGGTGAGGAACGTGAAAACCGCGCCGCCAACCAGCAGCAGCAGAGAGAGGCGCTCCAGCGCGTGCGCGATCGAGCGCACCGGCGGCCAGGTGAACAGCTTGGGGATGACTGACCACAGCTTGGCCAGCAGCACGGGGACCAGCACGATGCCGACGGTCACGTGCAGGCCCTGGCTGACCCGGTAGAACCACGATGGGCGCGTCGGCCAGTCGAAGAGGTAGAACCCCAGCGGCCCGGCGCCTCGGGTCAGGTTGTTTCCGGGCAGGTCGGGGTTGTACGCCGCGTAGGACAGCAGGCCGGTGACGAAGACGACCGTGATGCCCGCGAGGAGCGTCGAGCCGAACACCGAGGTGAGCCAGGGGCCGCGCAGCGGGCTGCGCCAGAAATGCGGCCGGGTTGGGCCCGGGGGTGGGTTGTCCGCCACGGCCTGCCGCAGGCGCGCCAGCCGATCCGTCGGCTGCTCGACGCGCTTGGTCACCTACACAGAGTAGGTGGTGGTCACGGGCCGCGGCGCGGCGATGCAACCCGGTCGGCGGTGTCTGGCTTGGCAGTCCGCTACTTCTTCTGCCGTCGGCTGCCGGCGTGCCAGTCCTCCTGGATGCCGATGTCTCCCGGCTCGACACCCGCGGAGCGCAGCTGTGGGCGCTCGCGCAGGCTGCGCTTGAGCTCGGCGAAGCCCGGGAACCGGGCGAGACCAACGACGTGGTCCCACAGCTCGACGGCCTCGTCCTCCTGCGGTTCCCGGCTGATGACCGGGCCGAAGAACGCGACACCGTCGGGCGGGTCGAAGTGGATGATCGGCGTACCGACGTCCTTGCCGGTGAGCGCCAGCGCCTCGTCGGTCTCGGCCTGGACGACGGAGTCGTGGGACTCGTCGTCCAGGGCGTCGGCCAGCTCGGCCGGCAGCCGCTGCTGCTGGGCCAGGATCGGCGCCACGAAGTCGCGGGTGCCGACGTACCCGGGCTCACCCTCCACCGGCAGCTCGTGGATGGCGGTGCCGAGCGCCTCGTACAGGGGACCGATCGCCTCCCGGCCGTGCTCGGCGCGGGTGCGGGCGATCACCCGCAGCAGGCGCAGCCCTGCGGTGTGCCCCGCCTCGTACTCCGGAGGGAAGTGCGCGTCGTAGTCGATGTGGGAGTTGAGCAGGCGCAGCGAGATGAACCGCCAGTCGACGGTGTAGTCGCGCTGGGCGGCGACCATGCGTACCCACTTGCTGGTCAGCCAGCAGAACGGGCAGACCGGGTCGACGTAGAAGTTGATGTTGGCGTTCATGCGCATCTCCAGTGTCAAGGACTGCGGCCGCGTCGATCTGCCGCCACCCGCGGTTGCCCGGCCGATCTTCCGACACCTGCAGGCGCCGGGGTGGGCACAACGTCGGAGGATACGACCACGGTGTGTCGTCGCCGTCGGCGTGGAGGTCGGGGCCCGTGCGGCACGCCATGCCATCATGTAGCCGCCCCAACGCGGGCGCGCGGGTGTAGCTCAATGGCAGAGCCCCAGCCTTCCAAGCTGGTCATGCCGGTTCGATCCCGGTCACCCGCTCCAGTGTTTGTGCAGGTCAGAGGCGGTTTTACACAAAGCCCGCTTGACCGTGAATACCCCTGAAAACCCCTCTGTGACCTCGGTTTAGGTCACGCTTAGGTCATGCGGAGGTCACGCCGAGCCCTGCAGGAACGGTCGGATGCGAGTCCGTTGGCCGCCGTATCGCTCGCTGGCCGCGTACGGACGGAAGTGCAACCTGGCCACACCGAGCTCGACGAGTTCGGAGCTCGTGGAGGTGCCTCGATCGACGTGGACCTTTTCGGGCAACCAGAGGACGTCTATCACCTCCTGGCGCATCATTTTGAAGAGCTCGCCGACAGGCACCGACTTTGATGATGTACCAGCTCCAAACCTGCCCGGGCCGGGCGGCCACCAGATCCGGTGTCGGTTCGGGCGGGATGCCTGGCTTGTCCCGGTGTCCGGCACAGCCGTGCGCGTGCACGATCGGGTCCGTGCTGGACATCGAGCACAGGTAGGTGCCTCGTCTAGCAGCCTTGCCAGGTCTGGGCCACCGACCTGTTGGCGAAGCGCTTGCCGGCCAGCAAACCCAGGACCTGCTCGCTTTCGGCTTCGGCAAGCGCGTTCGCTGGAGTGGGGTGGCGCAGGGTCCCGTACCGGTAACGGCGCCTTGGCCCGGTAGTGGCTGCCCCAGGGTCGACCAAGCAAGGCACACGCGATCTTAACGTCGGTGTACTCGCCGCGTCGTTCCTCCACGACCGTGTGGATCAGTGCGGAGACCGCTTCAGTTTGGTGTCACCGGCGTCTCGAGGTCGATGGACCGGGCGACATCCGCAAGCTGGCTGACGGGCACCGAACCGTCGCCTAGGACCCGGATCAAGGTGTCGCCGTTAACGATGAGAAGCACTTGGCCCTTGGGGGCGTCGGCGGTGACCGGCTCCACTAGCGCTGGTTCGCCGAGGATGGTCTCCACCCTGCCCTCGCCGAACTCCTCCACCATGCCGGTCCACTTCTCCTGCGCGTCGACATCGCCCCAGCCCGACTCGAAAGACACCATCACCGGACCGAAGGTGAGCAGCGGTGTGTTGCCGCCGATACACGTCCAGGCTCCATCGAAAGTTGTCGGCGAGGCGACGGTGGAGTTCGGCATCCACACCGGTACGTCAGCCAGGGCTGCTAGCTCGGGCAACGAGTGCCTCTTCGCACCCGGGCAGGGCTCCCCCGGCTCAGACTCAAGCTCAACGCCATCGGAGTCTGCAGCCCCCGCAGATACAGGGCGGTTGTTCACCGGTGGGGTCACGCTCCTCTCCCCGATCACCCCCGACATGTTGAGCGTGATGACAGCAAGCACCGCCGCCGCAATCCCAGCGCCAAACGCAACTAGCCTGCCTCGAAGGCGATGCCGGGCGGGCGAAGACTTGATGACGGCGTCCTGAACTCGCATGGGTCCCTCTGGGTCGATGTCATCGGCCAACTCAGTCATTCTACGAATCAGGTCAGTCTCGAATGGCTGCATTGCTGTTCTCCCATCCCTCGTCGTCCGCGCAGAGCCACCTTCGGAGGGACTCGAGCCCTCGGCTCATCGCGCTGCGCGCACTTGACTCATGTATTTCCATGATCAAACTGACCTCGTGAGTGTCGAGCCCAACGTAGTAGCGCAGCACCAGGGCCGCCCGCTGCCGCGGGGGAAGACGGCACAGTGCTTGCTTGAGCTGCTCACGTTCTGCAACCAGAGAAGCGTGGTCTGGCTGCAGGCTGGCGTTCACCCAATCGCCTTGCAGAGGCACGATGTCCAGCGTCCTCCTCCGGGTGCTGCTAAGAAACTGATTGACTAGCACCCGGTGTGCATAGGCTCCGACATTGTCCGCGCTTGACACCTGGTCCCATCGTTCTTGCATGCGGACCAGCGCGGTCTGCGCAAGGTCCTCCGCGTCTTGCTGGTTCCCAGTGAGAAGGAAGGCCAGTCGCAGGAGCCGGGCGCTACGCTCACGCGCGAAGGCCTCGAAGTCACTAGGCACCATCAACACCTCACCTCCTACCAAGTACGACGCGCACCGGGGGCTATATGCTGCTCGCTCGGCGAGGAAACTTTGTCGGAAGGAGGCGACCGCTCGGGCACGTGTCGCTACTCGATCATCCTGCCGGTGTGCTCGTCGACTACATCCAGATGATAATCTGGATCCCAGTCGCTGTCGCGCCTGAGATTGTCGAATCTCGACCAACCATTGCCGTCGTGGTATTCAGTTAGACTGTTGAAACGTGCATTCCCGCTATCTTTAATATGGCCTCGTTCCATGTTGATTAGATTGAGCCCATCTGCGAAGTCCATGCTGACACCATTGGGTTGAAGCGCGTTTCCCTTCCAGTAAGATCCCCAGTAGGTGTTTGCATTTACGTCGGACACTTGGAATCGATCATACTGACCAGGAATCGGATGCTTCTGACCCCACACTTTGCAGCTCACTCGACCAGCGTTGGTCACCGACCAATAGAACAGTGTAGGCTTACTACGGAATGTACCCGTGTAGCCACTGCAGGTGCTATAACCAATCACATATCCAAACTCGAAGTAGCCACCGCCGCCAGATCGGTAAATAGAGATGCTGGAGACTCGTTGACACCAAGCACCCTTGTTAATCTTCATACTGCTGCGGGTTCCACGGCTGTTGTCGCTGAATGACTGTCCGGGCTGTTCGATGCCAAGCACCTGACCATAGTCGCCCTTATCCATGCACTGTTTACCCGCCTCTGCGCTGGCACTAGGGAGCAATGATGCCGGCACGACAATGGCAATGCAGACAAGCCCCAGGCACAAACCGCCGATGAACGGCCACCTGTACGAGATTAAGGATGGTCCGGAACCCGCGAACAAGATCCCTCCTAAGCTTTTCACCATTATGCGAATCAACACACGCTTTCAGGTAAATTGCAAACTACCCAGCAATTGTCAATTTGTCAAGACAGATTCCAGAGTCTCTGGTGTGACTCTGCGAAGGTGGCAGAGCGCTACAGCAGCCCGGACTGAACATGAACTGACACTTCGGGAAGGCTTTGATTTGATGTGCCTTCGTCTGAGGCGATATGACGCACCGCCACGAGTGTTCCGTTTCTGGCTATCGGGACAGCGAGCGGGTGGTTTGTTGCTGCGGCGGCGCCGGGTAGTACGGCCTCGGTCGGGATCCGTGCAGCAGCGCCTGTTTGCGAAGTGCGGCCGGGCTCGGAATCGCCGGCGTAACCTCGCCTGGCCGATTCTCGGGCCGCGCATGGTCGCGCGTACGCCGAAGGTCGGCGGTCTGGCGGAGCAGTGCATGCGCGGATCGTTCCGCGCCGACCCGGACGGCGGCTGCCTGCAGGGTGTGGACCGCTTCGCCCACGGTGACGACCGCAGAGTTCGATGACGGAGCCGACCGGTGCTGGTCCGGGTCGTCGGTGGTGCCGGTGACATGGACGTGGTTGGTGTGGCGGCCGCGGGTCATCGCGACGTACAGATGTTCGCGGTCGAGCCCGGGTCGGGCGAGCAGGATGCCGACGTCGGCGGTGGCGCCCTGGGCGCCGTCGATGGTGGAGGCCCAGCCGTACGTGGCGTGCTGGTCGAGGTAGGCGGCGGGCAGCACGGTGCGGCCGCGTCCGGTGAGGTTGTCGACCACCAGGCCGCCGTCGGGCGCGGCGGCGACGACGTGGAAGCGGTCGCCGTTGCGGACGTGGGTGTCGGCGACCTGCAGGCGACGGTCGTTGCGTCGGGCGCGCAGCAGGTCACCGGTCCGCCAGTCACGTTCGGCGGTGTGGGCCAGGACCGGACCAGCCACCGCGCCGGCTTCGAGGGCCGCGGCGCGGGCACGCAGGTTGAGGGCGTCCACGTCGGCCCGCGACCGGGCCATCATGAGGGCGTCGTGTCCGCCGGCTAGGGCGTCCGCC
>JBBSNM010000011.1:0-43084 GCA_038232655.1 Propionibacteriales bacterium
CGACCTCGGCGTGCTGATGCAGATGGCGCAGGAGGAGGCCGACCCCGACACGGTCGCCGAGGCCGAGGCGGACATGCGCCGGGTCGCCAAGGCGGTCGAGTCGCTCGAGATACGCACCCTGCAGTCCGGCGCGTACGACCAGCGCGACGCGCGGGTGTCGGTGCGCTCGGGGGCCGGCGGCGTCGCCGCCGCCGACTTCGCCGAGATGCTGATGCGGATGTACTTGCGCTGGGCCGAGCGGCACAAGTACGGCGTCGAGGTCTTCGACACCTCCCACGCCGAGGAGGCCGGCATCAAGTCGGCCACGTTCGCGATCAAGGCGCCGTACGCGTACGGGACGCTGTCGGTCGAGGCCGGCACCCACCGGCTGGTGCGGATCTCGCCGTTCGACAACCAGGGGCGCCGGCAGACCTCGTTCGCGGCGATCGAGGTGGTGCCGCTGCTGGAACAGACCGACGAGATCGCCGTGCCCGAGGAGGAGGTCCGCGTCGACGTCTACCGCTCGTCCGGGCCCGGCGGGCAGTCGGTCAACACCACCGACTCCGCGGTGCGGCTCACCCACCTCCCGACCGGCATCGTCGTCAGCTGCCAGAATGAGAAGAGCCAGCTGCAGAACAAGGCATCGGCGATGGTGATCCTCAAGGCCAAGCTGCTGGCGGTCAAGCGCGCCGAGGAGCGCGCCACCCTGGACGAGTTGCGCGGCGACGTCGCCGCCTCGTGGGGTGACCAGATGCGCTCCTACGTGCTGCACCCCTACCAGATGGTCAAGGACCTGCGCACCGAGCAGGAGACCGGCAACCCACAGGCGGTGTTCGACGGCGAGATCGACGACTTCATCGAGGCCGGCATCCGCTGGCGTCGAGGGGCGGACAGGGTGCGGGCCTGACCGGGTCGAGCCTCTAGGGTGCATCTCGTGCCGACCGCAGAGCCCGATGCCCAGCCCGGTGCCCAGCCCGGTGCCCAGCCCGGTGCCCAGCCCGGTGCCCAGCCCGGTGCCCAGCCCGGTGCCCAGCCCTTCGCCGATGTGTTGGCCGGCAACCGCCGGCACGCCGAGCACTACGACCTGCGCGGCCTGCAGGCGCAGGCGGCCAAGGGGCTCGCGGTGCTGACCTGCATGGACTCGCGCATCGACCCGCTGGACATGCTCGGGCTGGCTCCCGGCGACGCCAAGATCTTGCGCAACGCCGGTGCCCGGGTCACCGACGACGTGCTGCGCACGCTGGTGCTGGCGGCGTACCTGCTGGGTGTCGAACGGGTGATGGTCGTCGCGCACACCGGCTGCCGGATGGCGGCCGACGGCGAGCACGAGGTGCATGCCGCCGTCCGGGCCGCCGGCGGCCCCGACACCCGCAGCCTGTCGTTCCTGACCTCCACCGACCAGGACGGTGCGGTGCGCGCCGACGTGCAGCGGGTGCAGTCCTGGCCATACCTGGGCAGGGTGCAGGTAGGGGGCTTCATCTACCAGCTGGAGACCGGGCTGCTCCGACAGGTGTGCTGAGCAGCCCGCCGAGCGAGAGGACACGACCGATGACCATCACCCCTGAACGTGAGCGGGCAGTCGTCGACGCGGTACCCAAGGGGCTGTTCGTCGGCGGTGACTGGCGAGACGCTGCCGGCAGCCGCACCCACGGCGTCGAGGACCCGTCCACAGGGCAGAACCTGGCAGACGTCGCGGACGCGAACGCGGCCGACGGTGTCGCCGCCCTGGACGCGGCGGTGGCCGCGCAGCCGGACTGGGCGGCGACGGCCCCCCGCGACCGCGGCGAGATCCTGCGGCGGGCGTTCGAGCTGATCACCGAGCGTGCCGACGACCTGGCGCTGCTGATGACCCTCGAGATGGGCAAGCCACTCAAGGAGTCGACCGCCGAGATCGCCTACGGCGCCGAGTTCTTCCGCTGGTTCTCCGAGGAGGCCGTGCGGGTCTCGGGCCGCTGGTCGACCGCGCCCAACGGCGCCACCCGGCTGCTGACCATGAAGCAGCCCGTCGGCCCCTGCCTGCTGATCACGCCGTGGAACTTCCCGCTCGCCATGGGCACCCGCAAGATCGGGCCCGCGGTGGCCGCCGGCTGCACCATGGTGGTCAAGCCGGCCGGCCTGACCCCACTGACGATGATGGCGCTGGCCGACATCCTCACCGAGGCCGGCCTGCCGCCAGGAGTGCTGAACCTCGTCGGCACGACCGACACCGGCGCGGTGATGGAACCGCTGATCCGCGACCCCCGGTTGCGCAAGCTGACGTTCACCGGCTCCACCCCGGTCGGCCGCAAGCTGGTCGAGCAGTCCGCCGAAGGGCTGCTGCGGGTGTCGATGGAGCTCGGCGGCAACGCGCCGTTCGTCGTGTTCGACGACGCCGACCTGGACGCGGCCGTCGACGGCGCGATGCTGGCCAAGATGCGCAACATCGGCGAGGCGTGCACCGCCGCCAACCGGTTCATCGTGCATGAGTCGGTGGCCAACGAGTTCTCCCGGCGGCTGGCCGAGCGGATGGGCGCGCTGGTGGTGGGGCGCGGCACCGAGGACGGTGTCGACGTCGGCCCGCTGGTCGAGGCCAAGCAGCGGGACAAGGTCGCCGACATCGTCGACGACGCGGTCAAGCACGGCGCTGAGGTGGCCGTCGGTGGGTCGCCCGGTGAGGGCGCCGGCTACTTCTACGCCCCCACGGTGCTGACCGACGTCCCTGCGCAGGCGCGGATGTTCCGCGAGGAGATCTTCGGACCGGTCGCCCCGGTCTTCACCTTCACCGACGACGCCGACGGCGTGGCGATGGCCAACGACACCGAGTACGGCCTGGTGTCGTACGTGTTCACCCAGGACCTGTCCCGCGCGCTCACCGTCAGCGAGCAGCTGGAGACCGGCATGGTCGGCCTCAACCAGGGCGTCGTGTCCAACCCGGCGGCGCCCTTCGGCGGCGTCAAGGCCAGCGGCTTCGGACGCGAGGGCGGCGCGGAGGGGATCGAGGAGTACCTGGAGACCAAGTACGTCGGCGTCAAGCTCTGATCGAGGAGTCGCGGGCGGCTTCCGCGGCGGCCGCCACCCGGTAGAGCCGGGCGTCGGCGCCGTGCGGGGCCATCAGCTGCACCCCGACCGGGAGGCCCGTGTCCGGGCACTCGCCGGCCGGCAGCGACAGGGCGGCGATGCCGGTCAGGTTGGCGAGCACCGTCCAGCAGTCGGTGCGGGGGGTGGCGAGCGGGTCGTCGATGCCGTTGCCGAGCAGCGGTGCGGTCACCGGCAGCGTCGGCGAGGCCAGCAGGGTGCAGCCGGCCCAGGTCGCGTCCACACTCGCACGCAGGCCGTCGGCCACCTGCCAGGTGGCCGCGAGCGTGTGACCGCGGGAGTCGGCGGCGACCCGCTCGCCGACCAGCAGCCGGCGGCGGGCCTCCGCGCCCAGCAGCGGGTGGTCCGCGTAGCCGGCGAGGGTGGCCAACGACTCGTAGGAGGAGATCAGGTAGTAGACCTCCAGCGCCGCCGCGGTCGCCGGTAGCGACACCTCGACCAGCTCGGCGCCACACCCGGCCATCAGCTCCAGGAAGGTCGCGAGCCGACGCCGGACCCCCGGCGCGTTGGCCGCGCCGGACATCTCGGCGATGACCCCGACGCGGTGGCCGCGCAGGTCGAGGTTGACCGCACCCTCAAGCGCGGCTTCGACCAGCCCGCGCCCGCCTCGGGGGCCGGCCATGGCCTGGTGCAGCATCGCGGCGTCCACGACCGTTCGCGCCATCGGACCTGCTTGGTCCAGGCTTGGCGCGAACGGCACCACACCCTGCAGCGAGATGCTGCCGTGTGAGGGCTTGACGCCGACGATGCCGCACTGCGCCGCCGGCTCGCGGATGGAGCCGCCGGTGTCGGTGCCCACTGCCAGCAGCACCTCGCCGGCGGCGACGGCCGCGGCGCTGCCGCCGCTGGACCCGCCGGGCGTTCGGGCGAGGTCCAGCGGGTTGCGGCTGGCGCCGAATGCCGACGTCTCCGTGGTGGCGCCCATCCCGAACTCGTCCAGGTTGGCCTTGCCCACGACGACCGCGCCGGCGCGGCGCAGCCGGCGAACCAGGGCAGCGTCTCGCCGCGGTGGCGCCGCGTCCCACACCGCCGATCCGCACGTCATCGGCATGTCGCGGACGGCGATGTTGTCCTTCACGACCACCGGCACCCCGGCCAGCGGCCGCGACGGCGGCGGGCCATGTTGCTGACTGGGCCGCTGACTGGGCCGCTGACTGGGCCGCTGACTGGGCCGCTGACTGGGCCGCTGACTGGGCCGCTGACTGGGCCGCTGACTGGGCCGCTGATTGGCCAGCAGCTCGCGGTCGATGCGCGCCGCCCGTGCGGTGGCATCGGCGCCCGCGACGTGCAGCAGCGCGCGCACCCGGGGCTCGTGGACCGCGATCGACGCCAGCGCATCGCAGATCACGCTCACCGCCGGACGCTGCCGGCCGGTGACGGTGCCCGCAACCGACCGCGCGGACAGGGCACTCGACCCGCCCCCAGCGGGGGCCGCCTGCTCCAACGAGAACGCCGACATGTCGGCAGCATGGGGCCGCCAGATTTCGTGCGTGTTTCAGGTCCGCGGAGAGTTGTTTACGCCGGCTGTTCCGCGGTGTTTGGCCTGGTCAGCCAGTGATCAGCTGGTGGGTCAGGCGGTGGGTCAGGCGGTGGGTCAGGCGGTGGGTCAGGCGGTGGGTCAGGCGGTGGGTCAGGCGGTGGGTCAGGCGGTGGGTCAGGCGGTGGGTCAGGGGGTGGCGAAACGGCCCAGCACGCGCTCGGAGCGCACCCCCTCGAGGTGGTCGGCGAACATCCGCTGGTAGCCGAGCTCCTCGCGGCTGCGTGCCGCCGGCAGCCCCGGGACCGAGACCTGCTCCCAGTCCGAGTCCGGCGCCAGGTCGCGGGCGCGCTCGGCCATCACCGCGGCGGTACCGCTGCCGTCGCCGAACTGCTCCTTGACCCGCCAGAGGATCTCGTCGGGGATCCACCCGGCGAACGCCTTGCGCAAGATGGCCTTCTCCTGCCCCTCCTCGCCGGGCAGCTTCCAGGCGATCGGCACCCGCTGGGCGACGGCGATCAGGTCCAGATCGAGGAACGGCACCCGCGCCTCCAGCCCGTGCGCCATCGTCACCCGGTCGCACCGCTGCAGGTTCAGGTTGTGCAGGCCCTCGACGCTGCGGATCAGCTCGGCGCGCAGGTCGTCGGCGTCCGCGATATCCCGCAGGTGGTCGTAGCCGGCGAACAGCTCGTCGGCTCCCTCGCCGGTGAGCACCACCTTGACGTGCTGGGCGGCCAGCTCGGCCAGCAGGTAGTTCGGCACCGCGCTGCGCACCAGGGATGGCTCGAACGACTCAATCGAGGCGACCACGGTAGGCAGCACCTCGACGACGTCGTCGGCGGAGTAGACCCGCTCGTGGTGGACCAGCCCGAGGTGCTCGGCGACCACCCGGGCGGCCGCGAGGTCCGAGCTGTTCTCGGTGCCCGCGGCGAAGGAATGCACCGGCTGGCCGTCCGCAGCCTCGCGCGCCATGATGGCCGCGACCAGGCTGGAATCGAGCCCGCCGGACAAGAACACGCCGACCCCGACGTCGGCCATCATCCGTCGCCGTACGCCGACCACCAGCGCCTCGCGGATGGCATCCATCGCGGTGTCGCGGTCGCCGTACTCGCGGGTCTCCTCGTGGATCTCGCCGTAGCGGACCAGGCCGCCGTCGGGTGTCCACACGTGCCCGGGCGGGAACTCCTCCACCAGGGCTCGCCAGTCGGGGTCGAAGGCCTGCAGCTCGGAGGCGAACGCGATGACGCCGTCGCGAGTCGCCCAGTACAGCGGCTTGATGCCGAGCCGGTCGCGGGCGGCGAGGAAGCCTCCGTCGGTGTCGGCGACGCAGAAGGCGAACATGCCGGTCAGCCGGGCGACCCCCTCGGGGCCGTCGGCCGAGGCGTGCAACGCGGCCTCGCTGTCGGATGCCGTCAGGAACGGCCCGTCCAGCTCGTCGCGCAGCGCGTCGTGGTTGTAGATCTCGCCGTTGCAGACCACGTAGCGACGCCCGGCCTCGTCGCGCAGCGGCTGGTCGCCGCACAGCAGGTCGACGATCGACAGCCTGGTGTGCCCCAGCCACGACCTGCCCACGCGGCGGGCGTCGGTGCCGTCGGGTCCGCGGTGCTCCAGGCGGGCGAGCATCTCGGCGCCGAGGCGGTCTAAAGCGGTTCGGAAGGTCTCGTCGGTTGGCTCGGTGCTTTTGCTCTGGCTGGTGCTGGTCTCGTGGAGGACGGCGATGCCGCACACGGGGATGCCCTTCGAAGGAGGGTGCCCAGCCTACCGTGGCGGAGCCCAACCGGCGGTGCGGCGTACCCTGACCGCCATGGAGTCCCTGGCCCCGGCCGCTTCCACGTCCAGGCTCCCTTCGGACGTGAGCACGCCGTCGCGGGTGGCCGAGCCGGGCGAGCAGATCTCGGTGGAGGAACTGCAGCTGGCAGCGCGCAACCACGGTTTGCCGCTCGAGGCGCTGGCCTACGACATCACGCCGCCTGGGTTGCACTACCTGCTCACGCACTACGACATGCCGGTGCTCGACGAGTCGACCTGGCGGCTGCGCGTGGGCGGTCTGGTCGACGAGGCGCTGCAGCTCGACCTCGGCGAGCTCCGGTCGATGCCCCAGTGCACGGTCACGGTGACCTTCGAGTGCGCCGGCAACGGTCGGGCCCGCCACGAGCCGCGGGCGCAGAGCCAGCCGTGGTTGGTGGAGGCGGTCGGCACCGCGACCTGGACCGGCGTGCCGCTGGTCCGGCTGCTGGAGCGTGCCGGCGTACGCGACGACGCTCTCGACGTGGTCTTCACTGGCGCCGACCACGGTGTCGAGCGGGGTGTCGAGCAGGACTACCGTCGCGGCCTGGACCTGGAGACGGCCCGCGCCGAGGACGTCATCGTCGCCCACGCCATGAACGGTGCGCCGTTGCCGCCGCAACACGGCTTTCCTGCGCGCCTGGTCGTCCCGGGGTGGTACGGCATGGCCCAGGTCAAGTGGCTGACCGACATCGAGGTGTCGGCCGACCGGTTCGAGGGCTTCCAGCACCATGCGTACCGGCTGCGCCGCGACGTCGACGAGGACGGCAAGCCGCTCACCCGGATCGAGCCACGAGCTCTGCTGGTCCCACCCGGATTTCCCGACTTCTACTCCCGCACCAGGGTCGTCTCGCCCGGCGAGGTCGAGGTCCGCGGCCGGGCCTGGTCCGGCTGGGCCCCGGTGACCCGGGTCGAGCTGACCACCGACGGCGGTTCGAGCTGGCTGGAGGCAGAGTTGGACGCCGATGCGACCGGGGAGGCGGCCGCACCGTACGCCTGGCGCCGGTGGCGGGCGAGCTGGCCGGCCACAGCGGGCGAGCACCTGTTGGGCGCTCGTGCGCACGACGCGAGCGGCCGCAGCCAGCCCGTCAACGCCGCATGGAACCGGGGCGGCTTCGCCAACAACTCCGTCCAGCGGGTGCGGGTCGTCTGCCTCGACGGGTGACCAGCGCCCCCGGGGAGTCGCCCGAGGCAGGGTGCGACAGGGGCCTACACTCGTCCACTGGCCGCACCGCCGGGGCCCCATCACCCCCGGCACCTCCTCCTGCACCCGACAGCCGGCCGCGAGGCTCCGTGATCCGCTTCGAGAACGTCTCCAAGGCCTACCCGGGCACCCATCGCCCGGCCCTCGACGCGGTCGAGGTCGAGGTCGAGAAGGGTGAGTTCGTGTTCCTCGTCGGCCAGTCCGGCTCGGGCAAGTCCACCTTCTTGCGGCTGGTCCTGCGCGAGGCCCAGCCGACGTCGGGGCGGGTCTACGTGGCCGGCAAGGAGATCAACCGGCTGGCCCGTTGGAAGGTGCCGGGGCTGCGACGCCAGATCGGCACCGTGTTCCAGGACTTCCGGCTGCTGCCCAACAAGACCGTGAGCGAGAACGTGGCGTTCGCCCTGCAGGTGATCGGCAAGCCTCGCTCGGTGATCTCGCGGGTGGTGCCGGAGACGCTTGAGCTGGTCGGGCTGGAGGGCAAGGGTGGGCGCATGCCCGACGAGCTCTCCGGTGGCGAGCAGCAGCGGGTCGCGGTGGCACGTGCGTTCGTCAACCGGCCGATGATCCTGATCGCCGACGAGCCGACCGGCAACCTCGACCCCACCACCTCGGTGGGGGTCATGAAGTTGCTGGACCGGATCAACCGCACCGGCACCACCGTGGTGATGGCCACGCACGACTCGGGAGTCGTCGACCAGATGCGCAAGCGTGTGGTCGAGCTCGACGACGGCAGGGTCGTGCGGGACCAAACCCGCGGCGTCTACGGCTACCAGAACTGAGCCACAGGGTCGCGCTGACCACCCCGCCCCCGACCGCTGGGAAACCATGTCCCTCACCCACGTCCTGTCCGAGTTCGGCACCGGTATCCGGCGAAACGTCTCGATGACGGTGTCGCTCATCGTCACCCTGGTGGTATCGCTGTCCCTGGTCGGCGTCGGCCTGCTCTTGCAGACCCAGATCGAGCGCACCGAGCAGTACTGGGGCGACCGGCTGCAGATCGAGGTGCAGCTGTGCTCGGCGAACTCGCTCGAAGGCACCTGCATCGACGGCAAGGCGACGCAGGCGCAGCAGGACCAGATCGAGGCGGTGATCGAGGACAGCGCTCAGGTGGAGTCCTACGAGTTCCAGTCGTCACCGGAGGCCTACGAGCGGGCCGAGGAGATCTTCGGCCAGAACAACACCGGCCGTCGGCTGTTCGCAGCGCTGACGCCGCAGTCGTTCCCCGCCTCGTACTTCGTCACCCTCACCGACCCCAGTGAGATCGACACCCTCGCCAGCGAGCTGCAGGGGTTGGCCGGGGTGGCCGAGGTCAAGGACCTGCGCGAGTTCCTCGAACCGCTATACGAAGTCCTCGGCAACATGCGGTGGGTCGCGCTGGGGTTCGCCGGTGTACTCATGCTGGCCGCGGTGCTGCAGGTGGCCAACACCATCCGGCTCGCCGCCTTCGCGCGGCGGCGCGAGATCGGCATCATGCGGCTGGTTGGCGCCTCGTCCTGGCACATCCAGCTGCCGTTTGTGCTCGAGTCGCTGCTTGCGGCCGTCATCGGCGCTGCCGCGGCGTGCGGGGTGTTGGCGGCGTTCATGGCCTTCTTCGTCCAGGGCTACCTCACCGAGCGTCTGAGCCAGGTCACACCGTGGGTCGACTGGGGTGACGCCGTCGTCGCCGGTGGCATCACGGTCGCCTTCGCGATCGTGGTCGCGGTGATCCCGACACTCGTGTTGACCCGCAAATACCTCAATGTGTGACCGCCATCCCTTAGCGTCGTCCAAGACATCACCAGTCACACAGACACCACCAGCACCACAGGCACCGGCCCGGACAGTCGTTCGGCCGGTGCACCCACTACCGAGGGCGACTCGTGGACCGATCCTTCCCCATCGGTCGGCAGCGCCGGACCGTGTCGCGGCGCGGTCCCCGCGCCGCCGTCACGGCTGTTGTCATGCTGGCGCTGGCCGGTGGTCTTTTCACGCCCGCTGCCGCCGATCGTGAGCGCCAGCTCGACCGGAACAAGTCCAGCATCACCCGCGGCATCGACCGTCAGCAGGCCACCGTCGAGCGGGCCAGCCAGCGCCTGCAGCGAGCCAGCGGTGCGCTGCAAAGCTCGCAGCTGCGGCTGGCCGACGCTCGCAGCGGCCTGACCTCGACGCTGGGTCGGCTGGCTGCTGCCAGGCAGCTCGACGTCGAGGCGCGCAACCGGCTCGCGGCTGTCGAGCAACGACTCGAGACCGCCGAAGGTGATCTGAAGGACGCGCGCAGGCTGGTGAGCGAGACCCGCACGGGTCTCGAGCGGTTCGCGGTGCAGTCGATGGCCAGCAGCAGCCCGGGTCTGATCGGCGTGGAAGCTCTGGCCGGCGGCGACAGTGCACTGGGGTTCCCCGAGATGATGTCGTCCGCGGAGTCGGTCGTGTCGGCGCAGACCGCCTCGATCGACGACATGGATGCTGCCCAGGTCATGATGCGGCTGCGCGAAGAGCGGGTCGAGGAGCTGCGTGCTGAGGTCGCGCGGGAACGGGAGCGTGCCGCCGATCAGCTGACGCGTACGGCCGGACTGGTCGCCGACGCGCGCGATCGGCGCCCGCAGGTTCAGGCCCTGGTGCTGGAGCGGCGAGCATCGCGCCGCGACGCCGCCGCGGCGAGGCAGCGCGACCGCCGCATCCTGAAGAGCATGCGGCAGGAGCGCGCGCGCGTCAGCGCGTTGCTGTCGAAGGTGCGCATGCGCAACGCGGTGTCGGCACCGGCGCACGGCTCGTCCAGCGAAGCAGTTGGCACCGGCGGGGGGAGCGGCGGTTGGAGCGGCGGTGGGGTGCTCGCCTCTCCTGTCCCCGGTGCGTACGTGACCTCGCCGTACGGCATGAGACTGCACCCGATCTTCAAGGTGATGAAGTTGCACGACGGCACCGACTTCGGCGCCGGCTGCGGCACGCCGGTGCGGGCCGCAGCCAACGGCAAGGTCGTGTCACAGTCGTACAGCACCGGCTTCGGCAACCAGGTCGTCATCGCGCACGGCACCGTCAGCGGCACCCCGCTGGCGAGCTCGTACAACCACATGACCCGCTACATCACCTCGTGGGGGCAGCGGGTGTCGCGCGGCGACGTCATCGGCTACGTCGGCAGCACGGGGTTCTCCACCGGCTGCCACCTGCACTTCATGGTCTACTCCAGCGGCACCCCCGTCGACCCCGCGGGCTGGCTCTGACGGGTGGGCCGGGCAAATCCGTTGCGCCGTGCGAGAGACTGTCCGGATGTCCAGGGAGCAGGGCCGCAAGCTCGTCGCGCGGAACAAGAAGGCGCGGCACGACTATCTGATCGGTGACACCTGGGAGGCCGGGCTCGTCCTGACCGGGACCGAGGTCAAGTCGCTGCGGGCCGGACGGGCGTCGCTGGTCGACGGCTTCGCCGAGGTCGAGAACGGCGAGGCGTGGCTGCTCGGCGTGCACATCCCCGAGTACACCGCCGGCACCTGGACCAACCACACGCCTCGCCGCAAGCGCAAGCTGCTGCTGCACCGGCTCGAGATCGACAAGATCGACGGCTTGGTGAGCGAGAAGGGCTTCACGCTGGTGCCGCTGTCGCTGTACTTCAAGGACGGTCGCGCCAAGGTCGAGATCGGGCTCGGCAAGGGGAAGAAGACCTACGACAAGCGTCAGGCGTTGGCCGCCCGCGACGCTCGACGCGAGACCGAGCGCGAGCTGGGCCGCCGCGCCAAGGGCATGCGGATCAAGGGCATGCGCTGACGGTCCCAGCGACGCCTGCCCGGGTGCGAGCCCGGCGGTGCTGGCCAGGCGGTGGGCTGGCCAGGCGGTGGGCTGGCCAGGCGGTGCTGGCGCGGCGGCGCCGGGCCCGGCTGACGCCCTCACGTCCGCAGCGGCAGGTGCCGGCGTTGTCGCCGTGGCTGTCGGCGCGGGTCGATCCACGGTGGCGGCACGAAGTCGGGATGTCCGTCGGTGGCCATGACCACCTGCCAGTCGCCCTTGTGCACCAGCCGGTGGTGGAACCCGCAGAGCAGCACGCAGTTGGCTGCCGAAGTCTCCCCGCCCTCGGACCAGAAGACGATGTGGTGCGCGTCGCACCACTGCGGCGGCCGGTCGCACCCCGGGAAGGCGCAGCCGCCGTCGCGGACGACCAGCGCCCGGCGCAGCGACCCGCGGACCAGCCGGCCGCGCCGCGACATCCACAGCGGCAGCGTGCGCAAGGTGTCCACCACCAGGGTCTGGCTCTCGCAGTCACACGCCAGCTGCGTCAGCTGGCTCGGCGCCAGCCGCAGCAGGTCGTCGAGCCGGGCGATGCCCGTGCCGGCCGGCTTGGCTGCCGCGGTCGGGTCGCCGAGCGTTGCTGGGCAGCTGGTCGCCGGGGGTGTCGCAGGGCACGTACCGGGTGGCAACCCGGGCAGTGGCTGAACGGATGGCTGGGGGCTCGCCCCAGAGTTCGACTCAGGGCCCGGCCCAGGGCGCGACCCCGGGTCCGAGTCAGGGCCCGGCTCGGGCAGCAACGCGGAGTGCGGCACGGTGATCACCAGCCGCGGCTTCTCACCCCCATCGTCGGGCAGGTCGCCGCCGGCGATCGAGCGGCGCGCCAGCTCGACCAGGGCGTCGGCCATGCGCTCGCCGTGGCTGCGCGGGTCGGGCCCGTCGACCGACGACGGCAGCGGCGCCGCCAGCGGGTCGAGGGCCGTGCGCACGAGCGCGGCCGACAGGTCGGGCAGCCGGCCGGTGATGGCGGTCATGCCGTTGCCGATGGGGGTGAGGGTGAGGCGACGCTGATCGTGCGCGCGCTGCTCGGCGGCCTCGAGCCGCTTGGCCTCCGCCGCATCGGCCGCCTCGGGGTCGGCCACCTCCCAGATGTAGCTGCCCAACCGGCGCAGCCCGCGGGCGTCCTGCTCCGCGGCGTCGGCAACCAGCCGCTCCTCGGCGGCGCTCTTCACGGCAGCGGTCGCCGACGCGGGCGCGGCGGCGAGCACGTCCAAGATGGCGTGCGCCTGGTCGGTCAGCAGCGAACCTGCCAACAGCGCCGCTGCAACCCGCGAGGCCGGTTGCCCGGTGCGACCGCCCGAGCCGTGCAGCCCGACCGCCTGGCGCACTGCGGCGGCGGCCGCGTGTGGCGTGAGCCGGTGGGCGTCTCGCAGCCAGGCAGCGGTTGCCGGCGCCCCCACCCGGCCGGCCAGGTCGCGACCGTCGGCCTCGGCCAGCACTCCCGCCAAGCACCCTTCGACCTGGGCCGCGAGCGCCAGCGCCTGGGTCACCGCCTCGCCCAGCTCGTCGTCGCGCAGTGACCAGACCGGCGCCACGCCGGCGTCGCGCACCGCCGACCGGGCTGCTGCCAGCGCGGCCAGCACGGCCGGTGCGGGTGGTGCGTCGATCGTCGACATGTCCAGAATCTAGCCGCGACCACCGACATTCTCGAACAGATGTTCGACCACTGTGGACAACCTGGGGAATCTCGCGCGACTGCGACTGGTTGTGGACGGTAGAGTGAGCGTCGCCGCGCACGCGCGGCGTTGACAACACCACAAGGGGCTGAACGGTTTCGACTTCGGTCGTACGGTTCAGGAGAAGCGGGCCGAGGACCCACGGTTATCTCGTTAACGATCCGTGGAACCTTACAAGTGCCAAGGCTAAGCGCACTGACTTCGCTCTCGCTGCCTGAGCAGTGAACGAAGGGTCGGCCCGGGAGCGCCTCCGTCCCGGTCGCCGGCCTCATCAAGGAGGCTCACCGCCACGACCCGGCCGCGGGGTCGTGGTGGGACACCAACAGCGGCTGAGCCTGTCGGCGACGTGTCCGTACGAGCGCCGGGGCTGAGAAAACGACATTGCGGACTGCGCCCGGAGAATGCCTGAGTCGACGTCGGAGGACGCGGGTTCGATTCCCGCCAGCTCCACGCATCGCTCGAACAGCAGGGACGGCCACGTGCGCCCGGTCAAGCGCGCGCGTCGTACGCGGTGGTATCACCACCTCGCACGACACCTCTTGATGGGAGCGGCTTGCGTCGGCAGGCTGCCAACAGTCGATCGAGGAGCTCCCATGGCGCGACGACGGTTCCGCGTGGACCAACCACAGCCCAACGACCTGGTCGGGGACCCGCTGCTGGTCGCCGGGATGGGTGGCGGCTTCGAGGCCACCATCGACATTCGGGTGCTTGATGCCAACGGCAACGTTGTGGTCGAGACGTTCACGACCGCCGCCAACCTGATCTCGGCCTGGCAGCACCGGGTGGACCTGCCGAGGTCGCTGTCCACCAACCGCGGCGTGGTCGAGGTGGCGCCCAGCACCGGTGCCGACGAGCCGACCCGCCGGCACTCCGTGCCGGTCTTCTTCGGCACCGAGATCGTCAGCGGCTATCGCAGCCACCTGCTGCACGTCGTGCAACCGGGGGAGACGTTGTCGAGCATCGCCGACTCCGAGCCGCTCTACATCGGCAGCGGGTTCCGTCCCATCCTCGCGGCGAACCGCGACATCGTCGCCGACCCGGACCTGATCTATCCCGGCCAGGTGCTGCGGATCCCGGCCGACTTCTGAGCTGAGTGCTGAGGCGGTCGAGAACTCCACCCGGCTGAGCGCCCTAGCGCAACAGTTTGGCTCGCAGCTTGGGCGCGTCTAGGCGGTGGTCCTCCTCGTCCAAGGCGGCCCAGCCATCGGCGATCCGCTCCGCCAGCACGCCGTGCAGGTGCCCGAGCGGGAATGCAGTCTCGCCCGCTGCCTCGGCCTCGGCGGCGGCCTCGCCCAACAGCCGCAGCGCGACCTGGTCGTCGTGCAGTCGCCCGGCGTAGGACTGGAACCGCTCCAGCCGTTTGATCACCTTGTGGGCTGGCTTACCGACGCGCGGCGCCGCGACCTCCACGGTGTAGCGCACCCTCTTGACCGCCTTGCGCAGCTCGTGCAGGGCGACGTCACGCCCTGGGCCCGGCTGCTGGGCGGCAAGGTGCGCGCGCGCCGCGTCCAGGCGATGCAGCTGCCGCTCGATCGCCCTCGACAGCTCGCGCCGGGGTCGCCGGCCGGCCCGGTCGGTGAACGTCGGGTCCGCCACCAGCTGGTGCAGCGCGGCCCACAGCTCGGCGTGCCGACCACTGTCCATCGCTGCCCGCAGCGCCCCTTCGTGCTCGCGTTCTCGGGCGGACAGGAACCGTCCCATCCGGCGGCGGGTGCGTGCGCCCACTGCCTGTGGAGGCTGCGCATCGGCCAGGTCGGTGAGGTCGTCGCGCAGCACCTCGTCGTCGCGCCGATCACCGAGGACGGCCGCGAACCACTTCAGCTCGGCACGCACTGGGTCGGTGCTGGCCCGGTCGAGCAGTCGCCGGTACGCCGCGAGCACGCTCCGCAGCCGGCGGATCGTCACCCGGGCCTTGTGCACCGAGTCGGGCACCCGCCGGCGGACGGCGGCATCCCAGCCGACCAGCTGCTCGACCAGGTCGGCCACGTGCGCGAGCACCACCGCACCGGCACTCCCGTCGTCTTCGGCGCCGGTGGCCCCGTCGGGACGCCCGCCCGGGCGGCTGCCGGAGCCGCAGTCCGGGTGGCCGGCGAGGGCGCGCTGCAGCTTCGACGGCCAGGGCGAGGCGACGGCGCCGGCTGCCGACAGCACCGCCTCGACGGCGTCCAGCAGCGCCGGGTCGCCGCCCGTCAGCTCGACCTCGAGCTCGGTCCACCGGGTGGTGGAGCCGTCGGGGCGGGTGGCGGTCACCGTGTCCTGGCAGACCTCGGCCAACGACTCACCCGCAGGGTCGCGTAGCACGCGTACGGCGCGGCGGTTGTCGATGCTGGCGACCGGGTGCAGCCGGGCGCCGGCGGTGCGGGCGGCAACCAGCCCGCGCACCGCCTTCGGGGGTCGCGGTGAGCGCCCGAGCGGGCGGTGCAGCTCCAGCCGCCCGTCCGAGGGGGCGGGCACCTTGACGTGCCAGCCGTCGTCGGCTCCGCCGGTACGGCGGCGCAGCGTCGTCCGCGCCCGCAACAGCCGAAGGTCGTTGGTGTCGTGGTAGTCCGCCACCAGCCTCAGCTCGTACGGATCGTCGACGCCGGCCACGCGGTCAAGGGTGCGCAGGTCGGGCAGCTCGACACCGTCGGGCAGCTCGTAGGTGCGCTCCACCTCGACGTGGTCGCCGCTGCCGTCGCCATCGCGCGGTGGTGGGGTCTGCACCGGCTCAGGCTAGTGCTCCGAGGCCCGCACTGGCGGCCAGCCGCTGGCTGGCCGGCTGGAAGCGGGGTGCGTACGCCACCCATATGTGGCGCGAAGCGTTGCCCGGTCTGCCGGGCCGCGGGCAGTGCGGTAGGAAGGCCCTGTCACCGGCACCACCTTCGCCCCGACGACTGGAGACCCCCATGACGATCAGCCCCGACGAGCCGCTGCGCGACGAAGACATGGAGACAACCGTCAGCGGGGGCAGCGGCGGTCCGCCGACCGACGCGGACGGCACCGACGGTGACGCGACGGACACCGTTGACGGCGACGCGACCGACGCGGACGGCACCGACGGTGACGCGACGGACACCGTTGACGGCGACGCGACCGACGCGGACGGCACCGACGCGGACGGCACCGACGCGGACGGCACGGACGCCGACGCCACCGACCGCTGAGCGGTGGACGCCCTTCACCTGCTGAGCGGTGATCCCCGGACCTTCGTCGAGGAGGTGTGGGCGCGGCGCGCCCAGGTGCACCGCGGCAGTGCTGCGGACCTGGCGGCGCTGCTCAGCCTGGACGACGTCGACCACCTGCTGACCAGCACCGCTCTGCGTACGCCGGCGCTGCGGCTGGCGCAAGACGGCGAGGTGCTGGCGAGCAGCCGCTACACCCGGTCCGCGACGCTGGCCGGCGTCGCCCTGACCGGGTTGGTCGATGCGCGCAGGGTGTTCGACTTGATGGACGGCGGCGCGACCGTAGTGCTGCAGGGTCTGCACCGGTACTGGCAGCCGATAACCGACCTCGTCCGCGACCTCGAGGTCACGCTCGGCCACCCCTGCCAGGCCAACGCCTACCTCACCCCGCCCGGCTCGCAGGGCTTCGCCCTGCACAGCGACTCACACGACGTGTTCGTCCTCCAGACGTACGGTTGCAAGCACTGGCAGGTACACGACGAGGATCGCCAGCGCGAGGTGCTGCTCGAACCGGGCACCAGCCTGTACCTGCCCCGCGGCACGCCCCACGCGGCGCGCACCGAGGAGTCCGCCTCGCTGCACCTCAGCGTCGGCGTCAACCTGATCACCTGGCGGCACGTGCTCGACTCGGTGACCGGTCAGGTGCTCGCCGGCGAACCGCTCGACCAGCCGATCCCGGTCGGCTACCTGGCCGACCCCGAAGCCCTCGAGGTCGGGCTGGGTCGGCGGCTGAACGCACTGGCCGCCGAGGTGACCGCCATCGACCCGGCGGCCGCCGCGCGCGAGCAGGCCCGGAACTTCCTCAGCAGCCGCCCACCGGCGCTGCGCGGCGGGCTGCACGACCGGCTGGCCGGTGCCGAGATCGGCGACGAGATCGTGCTGGTTCGCCGGCCGGGCAGCATCTGTGTCCTGCAGCCGGACGCCGACCGTCTCCGCCTGCTGCTCGGCGACCGAGAGCTGGTGGTGCCGGGGTGGCTGGGCGAGGTCATGAAGCATGTCAGTGACCAGTCGCAGCTGCGCGCGGTCGACCTGGCCGGCTGGCTCGACCCGCAGAGCCGGCTCGTGCTGGTGCGTCGGCTGGTGCGCGAGGGGTTGCTGCAGGTGCAGCGTTGAGCGACCCCCGCCCCTGCGCGGTGGCCAGCCTGGCCAGGTCCGAGCCCATGCACGGGACCGCATCGACCGTGCGGGCGTTCGTGCTCGTCGAGGTGCCGGGATCGTGGGGGGTCGACGCCGGGCGCGACGCCCGGCTGCCGGTGGGAGTCGCGACCGGTCTCCGGCGGGCGCGCGCCGCCGGGGTCCGGCCGCTGCTGATCCGGCGTCACGGGCGCACCACTACCGCCGCGTTGCGGGTGTTCGCGGCTTACGCCGACCCGCGCCGGCCGTGGCTCCAGGCCGGTGTGCTCGACGAGCCCGACCAGCTTCGAGACCTGGACCTCGCGGCGCTCGCACGGGGCGGGTCGGTCGGTCTCGAGCCGACCGACGAACCGCTGTTCCTGACCTGCACGCACGGCCGGCACGACCGTTGCTGTGCCGAGCGCGGCCGGCCGGTGGCCGCGGCGCTGGACCGATCACATCCGGCGCAGTCGTGGGAGGTGTCGCACATCGGCGGCGACCGGTTCGCCGGAAACCTGCTGGTGCTGCCCGACGGCCTGTACTACGGACGGGTGGACCCCGAGTCGGCCAGCCGGCTGGCGGACCGGCACCTGGCCGGCGATGTCGACCTGGCGCACCTGCGGGGCCGGTGCGGCTACGGCTTCGCGGTGCAGTCGGCGGAGTGGTTCTTGCGCTCCGAGCTCGGGGTGACCGACCGCTCGGGGCTCCGGCTGCAGACCCGTACGCAGCAGGCAGGGTTGACGGCGGCGACGTTCACGGTGCAGGCGCGGCGATGGCGGGTGCTCGTGCAGCGCAGCGAGGGACCCGCTCGGCAGCTGACCTGCCGGACGAGCCACCCCGATCCCATCCCGGTGCACGAGCTGGTCAGCATCGACCCCGGGTGAGCGACCGCCGGCGGTGCACGATCAGGCCAAGAAACCCGTGTGCTGCTGGGCGCCGCTCGCGGTGGAGATGCCCATCTGGTGCGCCGGGACCGGCATACCGAGGTAGAAGCCCTGCCCCTCGTCGCAGCCGAACCCGGCGAGCTGCTGACACACCTCCCGCGTCTCGATGCCCTCGGCGACCACCCGCATGCCCAGCGAGTGCCCGAGCTCGATCACCGACCGGACGATGGGGGCGTCGCGTGGGTCCACCAGCATCTGGGCGATGAACGTGCGGTCGATCTTCAGTTCCTGCACCGGCACCCGGTGCAGGAACTCCAGCGAGGAGAAGCCAGTGCCAAAGTCGTCGAGCGCGATGACCAGTCCGATGTCGCGCAGCCGGGCGATGGTGTCCGCGGCAGCTTCGGGGTGGTGCAACACCGCCGTCTCGGTGACCTCCAGGTGCAGCAGCTCGGGCGGGACGGCGGCGACGTCCAGCCGGCGGCTCACGACGTCCGCGAGCTGGGGGTGGTGCAGCAGCTGCGGTGACATGTTGACCGCCACCGGGACCGCGAACCCGCGGTCCATCCAGCGTCGCAACTGAGTCAGCGCCAGCCCCAGCACGGTGAACGCGAGCGGCTCGGCCAGCCCGTTGCGTTCGGCGAGCGGCACGAACCGGTGCGGGCTCAGCACGCCGTGGTGCGGGTGCCGCCACCGCACCAGCGCCTCCAGCCCACTCGTCGCGCCCGTGCGCAGGTCGACCTTCGGCTGGTAGTGCAGGAACAGCTCGTTCGCACCCAGGGATCGGCGCAGGTCGGTGAGCAGGGTCAGCCGGTTGAGCCGGTCGGCGTCGTGCGAGACGTCGTAGACGCTGCAGCCGCTCGCGGTCTCCTTCGCGTGGTACATCGCACCGTCGGCGTTGCGGAGTAGGTTGGACGACCGGTCGCCGTGCGCAGGTGCGACGGTCACGCCGATGCTCGCGCGGATCTCCAGCGTCAGACCGCCGGCCTGCACGGGCTCGGCCAGCCGATCGCGGAGCTCGGCGGCGGTCTCGGCGGCGGCCGTGGGGTCGTCGGTGTCGGGCAGCAGGACCACGAACTCGTCGCCGCCCAGCCGGGCCACGGTGTCGGTCTCCCGGGTGGCGGCGAGCAGCCTGCTGGCAACGATGCGCAGCACCTCGTCGCCGACGTCGTGGCCGAGGGTGTCGTTGATGTCCTTGAACCGGTCCAGGTCGAGCAGCAGCAGCGCCAGCCCGGTGCCCTCGTTGCGGGTCACGTGCAGGGCCTGCTCGAGGCGCTCACGCAGCAGCCGCCGGTTAGCCAGCCCGGTCAACGGGTCGTGCAGCGCCTGGCTGACCGCGGCATCCTCGATGTCTCGCCGGGCCATCGAGGCAGCCAGCACGTTGGCGACGCTCTGCAGGCAGCTGGTCTCCTCGGCGCGGGAGTGGCGTTTCCGCCGCGAGTGGGCCTGCACCACCACGTACGGCCCCTGCCCGCTGCCGGCCGGGACACTGACCGAGTGCCGCAGGTCGGCCGGCTCGGGTAGGCCAGGGATTGGTTCGTCCGTCGGCTGCTGTCGGGTGGCTGTCGAGACGGGTTCGCGGGCGGCCGGGCCGGCACGCGCGCGCAGCTTCAGACCCCCCGACGGCTCGGTCACGTACACCTCGGCCTCGTCCGCACCGAGCGCCTCCGTCACCAGCTGAGCCGCCTCGATGAACAGCTGGTCGAGCGAGCTGACCTCGAGCGCCCGCTGGCCGAGGGTGGCGACCGCCGCCTGACGGAGCTCGGCGCGGCGCAGCTCGGTGACATCGTGCAGCAGGACCGCCACCTGGCTGCTGCCGTCGTCGCTCTTGGTGGGGACGACCGTCGTCTGCAACCACAGCCGGTCGCCGCCGCCCAGCGGGCGCCACTGCAGCTCGGCGTACTGCTTGGCGCCGGTGGCGATGGCGGTGGTGAGCGGTCCCCACTCGGCCGACAGCGAGTCGCCGCGGCTGTCGAGGACGTCGAAGGCTCGCAGCAGCTCGGCGAAGTCGTCTCCGACCCGCAGCCGGTGGCCCAGCATCGTCCGTGCGGTCGGCGACGCGCTCATGACCACCAGCTGGTCGTCGAGCAGCACGCTGCCGACCGGCAGGTCGTCGATGGTCGGGTGGTGGGCCAGCAGCTCGGCCACCTCGGAGCGTTCCTCCGTGGCACGGGTGGTCTCGCGCCGGTCGGTGATGTCGACCAGCGTGCCGTTGTTGCCGGTCAGCTCTCCGTCGTCGTCGAAGACCAGGTTGGCCCGCAGCTCGAGCCAGCGGTAGGCACCGTCGCTGGTGCGATAGCGGGTCTCGTGGTGGCAGGCGTCCGCACCACCTTGCATCACGGCCATGAACATGGCCACGGTGCGCTCGCGCTCCTCGGGGTGCACGTAGTCGAGGAAGTTGGTGCCGAGCGTCTTCTCGACCGAGAAGCCAGTGATCGTCGTCCAGGCGCGGTTGAGGTAGGTCCAGTTGCCCTCCGGATCGGTGCGAAACACCACGATGGACAGCTCGTCCAGCACGGCATCGGGTGCCTGCCCGGCGGCGGGCATCGGCTCGCCCGCCGGCTGGATGGTCCCGGCAGCGGTCGACATGGCCTACTCCCACACGTGGGGACACAGGGGGGAACGCAGTGAACTCACACCCTCACTTTGAGTGCATGATATAGCAGTACGTACAACCATCAACCGGAGGAGTCACCAGCATGTGAACATTTCGGTTGCGGGCGGGCCTGGTGTGCCTGGCCATGATCGGCACCGTCGTCGCCGGTGCGGGTAGCGTGGGAACCGCGCGCGCCGACGATCCGACCTTCGTGAGCTGGTCCGACGTTCTGCCCGGTCTGACCGACGAGTACGACCCGTCCAGCGAGACCCCGTGCGTTTCCGGCGATCCCAAGTGTGTGCAGATGGTCATCAAGGAGATGCAGCGACGCTTCCGGCCGCTGGCCCGCAAGTGCTCCCATCAGGCGAACTTCGCGCTGTCGCACCTGCGGACCACCGAGGAGTTCCAGCGAGCAACCGCCGAGCCTGGCTTCTTCATCGACCCGCTGTTCGTCAACCACGAGGACGCGGTGTTCGCCAAGTACTACTTCGAGGCGTACGACGCGTGGGAGGCCGGTCGCATGGGGCAGGTTCCCAAGGCCCGGCGCATCGCGCTCAATCTGCCAAGAAGAAGCAGGTGACCGGGTCGGGCAACCTGCTGCTCGGCATCAATGCGCACGTCAACCGGGACCTGCCGTACGTGCTGGCGGGTATCGGCCTGGTGACGCCGGAGGGCGACAGCCGCAAGCCCGACTACGACAAGGTCAACGTCTTCCTCAACCGGGTCACCGAGCCGTTGCTGGCCGAGGCGTCGCGGCGCTTCGACCCGACGATGGATGACGTGCAGACGCCGTACGGTCTGAGCTACACCGCGCTGATGCAGCTGATCGTCACCTGGCGGGAGACGGCGTGGCGCAATGCCGAGCGGCTCGTGAGCGCGCCGAACGCGGCTGCTCGCCAGGCCGTCGCCGACGACATCGAGGCGTACGCGGCGACGAACGCTCGGACGTACCGCACCCAGTACGCCTACGGCCCGCTGGGCAGCAGCGCCGAGCGTGACGCGTACTGCCGTGACCAGCGGTGACCAGCAGGTGACCAGCGGGTAGTGACCAGCGGGTAGTGACCAGCGGGTGGTGACCAGCGGGTGGTGACCAGCAGGCGAGGGCTGCCAAGAACGTCGAAACCTGGTGGGATGTGTCACATGGCTGACGATCCCGAGGCGACAGCCGGCAAGGTCAAGCGGCTACCCAAGAAGGCCTACGAGGCCGAGCTGCTCCGGCTGCAGACCGAGCTGGTGCAGATGCAGGAGTGGGTCCGCCACGAGGGGGCCCGCATCGTCGTGGTGTTCGAGGGCCGCGATGCCGCGGGCAAGGGCAGCGCGATCAAACGGGTCACCCAGTACCTGAACCCGCGCACCACCCGTATCGCCGCGCTGCCGTCGCCGACCGACCGGGACAAGACGCAGTGGTACTTCCAGCGCTACATCGAGCACCTGCCCGCCGGTGGCGAGATCACGCTGTTCGACCGAAGCTGGTACAACCGGGCCGGCGTCGAGCGGGTGATGGGCTTCTGCACCGCCGAGGAGCACCGGCGGTTCCTGCACCAGTGCCCGATCTTCGAGCGGCTGCTGGTCGAGGACGGCATCATCGTCCTCAAGTACTGGTTCTCGGTCAGCGACGGCGAGCAGGAGAAGCGCTTCAGGTCCCGCCTCAACGACCCGATGCGACAGTGGAAGCTGTCCCCGATGGACCTCGAGTCCATCGAGCGGTGGGAGGACTACTCCCGGGCCAAGGACGAGATGTTCGTGCACACCGACATCCCCGAGGCCCCGTGGTACGTCATCGAGGCCGACGACAAGCGGCGGGCGCGGATCAACATGATTGCGCACCTGCTGTCCAGCGTGCCGTACGTCCAGGTCGAGGGGGCGCCGCTGTCGCTGCCCGAGCGCCCGGCCACCACCGGGTACGAGCGCACCCCGCGCGAGATGCAGACCTACGTGCCCGACCACGCCGCGATGATCGAGGCGGGCAACGGCAAGAAGACCAGCGAGAAGAAGCAGAAGGTCGCCGCTCGGTCCTGATCCACGCCCGGCCGCCCGCGCGCCGATTGGGTCTACGCCGGCCGGTGGGGCACACTGGTCCGAGGTCGCGTCCACCGGACGCGCCGAGGTCGTCTGCTCCGTGCCCCCTGCGGCACGGTTCATCTCAGGCGGAGTGCCTGCACCCTCAGACCACAGCCGAGCCATGCTCGCGCGCGGTCGGCCGTGCACCGCGCACCCGCCTGGCGGTGAACCGGCATCCGCGGCCACCCGCACCACCTGACCAGTCTTGGAAGGACATCTGTGCCCAACGCTTCTGCGCGACCTCTCGCGCACCCCTCACGACAAGCCGGCCCCAGTGGCCGACCCGGCCCCACCCCCAGTGCCGGCATCCCCTCGGGGTTTGCCGAGCTTGGCGTGCCCGCGCCGCTGCTCGCCGAGCTGGACACCCAAGCCATCACCGAGCCGTTCCCGATCCAGACCGCCACTTTGCCCGACACCCTCACTGGTCGCGACGTTCTCGGTCGCGGTCGGACTGGCTCGGGCAAGACGTTGGCTTTCAGCCTTCCGCTGGTGGCCCGCCTGACCGGGTCGGGCACTCCCCGCACCCCCCGCCGGCCGCGCGCGCTGGTGCTCGTTCCGACCCGCGAGCTGGCCAACCAGGTGCATGCGACGCTGGCGCCGCTGGCCACCGCCGTCGGGCTGCGCAGCACCACCGTCTTCGGCGGTGTCGGCCAGCAGCCGCAGGTCAACAAGCTGCGCTCGGGCGTCGACGTGCTGATCGCCTGCCCCGGCCGGCTCGAAGATCTCATCGGGCAGGGGCACTGTGACCTCGGTGCGGTCGAGGTCACCGTGCTCGACGAGGCCGACCACATGGCTGACATGGGCTTCCTGCCCGGGGTCAAGCGGCTGCTCGACCGCACCCCGAAGCGCGGCCAGCGGATGCTGTTCTCGGCCACCCTCGACAACGGCGTGGACGTGCTCGTACGCCGCTACCTGGATGCACCCGTCACGCACTCCGTGGACAGCGCGGCCGCCCCGCCGCCCTCGCTGACCCACCACGTGCTCGAGGTCGCGGTGACCGACAAGGCGGCCGTCGTGCGTGAGCTGGCCGCCGGTGCGGGCCGGTCACTGCTGTTCACCCGCACCAAGCACGCGGCCAAGAAGCTTGCACGCCAGCTCAGCGCGGCTGGGATCCCGGCCGTGGACCTGCAGGGCAACCTGGCCCAGAACGCTCGCGAACGGAACCTGGCCGCCTTCACCACCGGTGAGGTGCGAGTGCTCGTCGCCACCGATATCGCCGCCCGGGGTGTGCACGTCGACCAGATCGAGCTGGTCGTGCACGTCGACCCGCCCACCGAGCACAAGGCCTACCTGCACCGTTCGGGGCGAACGGCGCGGGCCGGCGCCGCGGGCGTGGTGGTCACGGTGATGACCACCGAGCAGCGGCGTGACGTGGCTGACCTGTTCCGCCGGGCGCAGATCAAGCCGGTGCGTGCCACCGTGCGGCCGGGCGCGCCGGAGATCCACTCGCTGGCGGGGGAGCGGGCCCCGGAGCGACACCGCGCGGTCACGACGTCCGGCGCAGCCGCTCTGCCCCGGCAGGGCACGCCGCACCAGCCGAGCATGCGTGCGGCCGAGCCGACCCGGCCGGGCCGCCGGCGGTCGAGCAGCGGCCGCAGCCGGCTGCGCCGCCGTTCGGGCGGCACCCGGGCTGCCTGATCGCGGTCCTGGATCGGGTCGGGCTCAGCCGCGCAGCGCCGAGGCTGGCAGCATGGCCGCCATGCGCAGTGAGACGCTCTCGGTCCGCACCGGTGGTCACGAGGTGGTCCGCGACCTGACCGCCGAGTGCGCATCGTTGGTGCAGTCGGTCGCGGACGCCGGGGACGGGCTGCTGCACGTCTTCGTCCCGCACGCGACTGCCGGCCTCGCCATTCTCGAGACCGGTGCGGGCAGCGACGAGGACCTGCTCGCGGCGTTGGCCGACCTGCTGCCGGCCGACGACCGGTGGCGGCACCGGCACGGCAGCCGCGGCCACGGCCGCTCCCACGTGCTACCGGCGATCGTGCCCCCGTACGCCACGGTGCCCGTACTGGGCGGCCGGCTGGCGCTGGGCACCTGGCAGAGCATCTGCCTGGTGGACCTCAACGTCGACAATGCGGTACGCACGGTGCGGCTGTCCCTGCTGCCGGGTTGAGCGGCGCCCGCCCCGACCCCGACCGATCGACTGCGGTGTTGACGGTCACCGTTCGCCGCGTCGGTGACCGCAAACGCCGCACTGGGCGACCGGTCCACGAGCCCGGGAGCGTCAACTGGCCGCCCGACGGCCGCTGCGGGCACGCAGGTAGTCGGCGACCACGTACTCACCGAGCCGGCCCAGCTCGGGAGTGAACACCCGGCCGCCACTGCGACGTGCGATGGCGTCCACGAAGCGGGCGAGCCCGGGGTCCTCGCCGAGCATGAACCAGTTGAGCGACGCGCCGGCGCGGCTGATCGTGTCGACCTCGGCAACCGTGGCCCGCAGCGTCGCCGTCGTCGTGGGCCAGTTGAAGTACGCGGTGCCGTCGGGTTCGAGGTGCGCGGTGGGCTCACCGTCGGTCACCACGAGGACGACCGGCTCGGCCTCGGGGTGCCGGCGCAGGTGCCGCCCGGCCAGCGACAGCGCATGGTGGAGGTTGGTGCCCTGGACGTACTCGGGCTCGACACCGGCCAGCTCGACCGGTGTCAGCCTGCGCGCCCACCGGTCGAAGCCGATGATCTGCAGCGCGTCGCCGCGAAAGCGGGTCTCGACCAGGTGCGCCAGCGCCAGCGCGGTCTGCTTCATCGGGCCCCACCGGTCCTCGGTGACCATCGAGAACGACAGGTCGACGCACAGCGCCACGGCAGCCTGGGTGCGCCGCTCGGCCTCGGCGACCGCGAGGTCCTCGACCGCCAGCCCCACCGGAGCCCCCGGCCGTCCAGTCCGCAACGAGGGATCATGCATTTCCGGGGCCCTGACCCCGGCAATGCATGATCGTTCGTCGGCGGACGCGGCGGACGCGGCGGACGCGGCGGACGCGGCGGTTCGCAGCACCGCGTTGCGCACGGTCTGTGCCGCGTCCAGCGGGCGGTCCTCGCCGTACGCCCACGGCAGGGTGGCGCCGGTCGGCTCCTCGGCCGCCCCGCTGCGACGGTCGTCGTGGTCGCCTCGGCCGGAAGCGTCAAGCTGGGCGAAGACCCGCCGCAGTGCCGTCTCGCCGAGCCGCCGCAGCGCCTTGGGGGTCAGTTGCAGCCCGTCGGTGGGCCGCTCGCCGGCGCTCAGGTAGCCCTGCCGCTCGAGCTCGCGCTCGAGGTCACGCAGCGCACCCAGGTCCGCGGCCACCGACGGCGCCAGCTGGCGCGCCAGCGCGTCCACGTCGACGTCGTCGAGGGTTGCACCGGGGTGCTGCTGGCCGAGCTGGCGCTCGAGCGACTCGAGGTCGGCCAGGTCGGCGACGGCTCCCACCGCGTCGCCGTAGCCGAGCGACTCTTCGCCCGACATCTGGACCCGCTGGCCCCGTCCGAGACCGGGACGCAGCGCGGCGAGGTTGTCGCGCAGCTGGCCCAGCTGACTCTCGAGGTCGGGGTCGTCGAGCGCTTCGGCCATCAACCCCTGCAGCTCGTCACGCTGGTCCGGGCTCAACGAGCGCATCAGTCGCTCGGCGGCCGCCTGCCGTCTGGCCAGCAGGTCGATCAGGTCGTCGGTGTCGCGGGGCTGCTCGGGAAAGGACTCGCCGTGTCGGTCCATGAACCCCTCGAACTGCTCGCTGGTGTCCGTGCCGCGGGCGTGCTCTGCCAGCAGCCGGTTGAGGTCGGCGACCATGTCGCGAACCCGCTGCATCGCCTCGGGGTCGCCACCCGCCTGCCCCGGCTGGCCTGCCGACTGCAGCGCCTGTCGCATCCCGGCGAACTGCGCGTCCAGCACCTCGTGCTGCAGCAACCGGCGGATCCGCTCGTAGTTCTCGCGGCCTTCGGCGCTGGCCCAGTCGTAGTCGCGGAGCTCGCTGACCGCCGTGGCCGTGTCGGCCAGCCCGGACTCCAGCACCGACTCCAGCTGCATCTCGGCGAGCCGGGTCGCGTCGTCGGAGCGGCCGGCCAGCTCCTCCCGCTCGGCGGCCAGCGCCTGGTCGAGCAGCTGGCGTACGTGGTCCAGGGTGCCGGCGAGGTCGCCGCGGCGCTGCAGCTCGAGCCGTCGCCGGCGCACCTGTTGGCGCAGCGCGTCCAGCCCCTGCCTGCCGTCGTGGCCACGGTCCAGCAGCGAGCGCAGGGCGTCGCGCAGGCTGGCGCCCCCGAGCACGTCGCGACCGATGTCGTCGACGGCCGCGCGGACGTCGAACGGCGCGGCCAGCGGGTCGTCGCCACCGCGCCACGACCCGTACCGGTAACGCCCCGCCCGAGCCATCGCCTCAGCTCCCGTAGACGCTGCGACCGTCGAGGTTGTCCTTGGTCAGCCGGCGGGTCAGCCACAGCCCCTCGAGCACGAGCTCGACGGCGGCCGCGACCTGGCCGGGCGAGACGCCCGCCTCGTCGACGCCGAGCCGCGCCAGCACCTGCGCCAGTCCGCGCACCCTGCCGAGCTGGTCGAGCAGCTCGCGCGCCGGGGCGAGCAGACCGGTCTCGACCGTCTCGCCGGCCGCGAAGCGCTCGGTGAAGCCGCTCAGCTCGAGGCCCGCGAGGCGCTCGCGGAAGGTCGCGGCGACCGCAACCCGCAGCAGGTGGTCGAGGATCTCGTCCTCACGGCCGTCCTCGCCCGTCTCGAACTCAAGCTTGCCGCGCATCGAACCGAGCACCCCGGGCAGGTCGGCGACTCTGGCGACCGCGGGCTCCTCGCCCACCAGCGCTGCTCGGCGCAGTGCCGAGCCGGCCGCCGCCTCCGCGGCGGCCACCGCCAGTCGGGCCGACACCCCCGAACGTTGGTCCACCGACGTGGACGAGCGCAGCTCGCGCGCCAGCCGGGCGATGATCTCCAGCAGGTGGGCCGGCACCTCGGCGACCAGGTCGGCTTCCTGGGTCACCAGCGCGACCTCGTCGGCAACCTCGAGCGGGTAGTGGGTGCGTACCTCGGCGCCGAAGCGGTCCTTGAGCGGGGAGATGATGCGGCCCCGGTTGGTGTAGTCCTCGGGGTTGGCCGAGGCGATCACCAGCAGGTCGAGCGGCAGCCGCAGGGTGTAGCCGCGCACCTGGATGTCGCGCTCCTCGAGCACGTTGAACAGCGCCACCTGGATCCGCTCGGCCAGGTCGGGCAGCTCGTTCAGCCCGAGCACCCCACGGTTGGTGCGCGGCATCAGCCCGTAGTGCACCGTCTCGGGGTCGCCCAGGGTGCGGCCCTGCGCCACCTTGACCGGGTCGACGTCGCCGACCAGGTCGCCGACCGAGGTGTCCGGCGTCGCCAGCTTCTCGCCGTAGCGCTGGTCGCGGTGCCGCCAGCCAACCGGCACCCCGTCGCCCCGCTCGGCGACCAGCGTCTGGCACCGCACGCAGACCGGGGCGTACGGGTGGTCGTTGACCTCGCAGCCGACGACAACCGGGGACCACTCGTCGAGCAGCCCGGCGACGGTGCGCATCAGCCGGGTCTTGCCCTGGCCGCGCTCACCCAGCAGCACCAGGTCGTGGCCGGCGAGAAGCGCCCGTTCGAGGTCGGGCCGCACGGTGTCGTCAAAGCCCACGATGCCGGGAAAGGGGTCCTGCCCGGAGCGCATCGCGGCCAGCAGGTTGGCGCGGATCTCGGCCTTGACGGTGCGGTGCTCGTGTCCGTCGGCGCGCAGCTGGCCGAGGGTGGTGGGTGCGGGTGCGGTCACGGCTGAAACGGTACGTCGCGGATGCGCGGGCGGCGACCGCTGACCCACCGCTTCGTCTGCCGCCACCAGTACGCCCGCCACCGGTACTCCTGCCGCGTTGGCCTGACCGGCGGGCCGGTTGCCGTCGGCCGAACGGGGGACTTGCTCTGGCCAGTGACACTCAGTGATGAGACGATCACGTGCATGCGTCTTTTTCGAGTCACCGCCGCCGCGGCGGCCCTTGCGCTGCCCGTCGCCCTGGCCGCGGCGCCCCCGGCGGCCGCAGCCCCCGATGACGAGCGGGCACCCCGACTGCGGGTGACAACCGTGAAGAGCGGGCTGGACATCCCCTGGGACATCACCTTCTTGCCCAACGGTGCGATGCTCTACACCCAGCGGGTGCGCAAGACGATCCGCTACCGCGGTCCGGGCGGTAACGACCGGAACGTGAAGTTCAACCGGAGCGGCATCTGGGCGTCGGGGGAGACCGGTCTCATGTCGATCCTTGCGGCCCGCAACTTCGCCAAGCGGCGGCACTTCTTCACCTGCCAGGGCAACGTCAACCCGAACAGGGCGAGCGGGCACGACATCCGGGTGGTCAAGTGGCGACTGCGTGTCGACGCCCGCAGCGCCGCCAGGGTCAAGACGATCGTCAAGGGCATCCCGGCCAAGTCCGGCCGTCACGGTGGCTGCCGGATCCGCTTCGGTCGCGAGGGCGCGCTCTACATCGGCACCGGTGACGCCGCCTTGCACAAGACCCCGCAGAACCGCCGCTCCGGCGGCGGCAAGGTGCTGCGGGTACGCCCCGCCAGCGGCAAGCCGTGGCCGAAGAACCCCTACATCCACGCCGGCAAGGCGATGAAGCAGCGGGTCTACACCTACGGCCACCGCAACGTGCAGGGCCTCGCCCAGCGACCGAACCGGGAGATGTGGTCGGTCGAGCACGGCCCGGACAAGAACGACGAGGTCAACAAGCTGCGCAAGGGCGGCAACTACGGCTGGGACCCCGGCCCCGGTTACAACGAGGGGGTGCCGATGACCGACTTCTCGCTGCCCGGCAAGCAGGTCGGCGCCCGGTGGCGCTCGGGGTCGTCGACGATTGCGACGTCTGGTGCGGTCTGGCTCAAGGGCAAGAAGTGGCGCGCCTGGCAGGGCAGCCTCGCCGTGGCCACGCTGAAGGACACCTCGCTACGGATCATGAAGTTCCGGCGGAAGGGCAAGTTCGTGCGGATGTGGACGCCGCCGGCGCTCAACTCCGGCGACCGGTTGCGCACGCCGGTGCTGGGGCCGGACAAGAATCTGTACGTCACCACCTCCGACGGCGACGGCAACGACCAGATCCTCAAGGTCGTCCCGCGCTGAGGTCGTGCCCGGCCGACGTGGTGCCCGGCCGACGCCTCCGACCAGCCCCGTAGGGTCCGGGTGTGCACAGGTTCGTCGACCGGGTGGTCGTGGTCACCGGCGGGGTGCGCGGGATCGGCGAGGCCACCGCCCGCAGGTTTGCGGCCGAGGGCGCAGCGGTCGCCGTGCTCGACCTCGACGAGGCACAGGCCGCCGCCACCGCGGCCGACCTGGGCGCCACCGCGGCCATCGGTGTCGGGTGCGACGTCACCGACGAGGGCTCGGTCCAGACCGCGGTGCACCGGGTCGTCGCCGAGCTGGGCGCGCTGCACGTGCTGGTCAACAACGCCGGCATCACCCGCGACAACCTGCTGTTCAAGATGACCGTCGACGACTGGGACCAGGTGGTCTCGGTGCACCTGCGCGGTGCGTTCCTCGCGTCCAGGGCGGCACAGCAGCACATGGTGAGTGGTGGGTACGGCCGGATCGTCAACCTGTCGAGCGTGTCGGCCCTCGGCAACCGGGGGCAGGCCAACTACTCCGCGGCCAAGATGGGGCTGCAGGGGTTCACCCGCACCCTGGCCATCGAGCTGGGCCCGCTCGGCATCACGGTCAACGCGGTCGCGCCCGGCTTCGTCGTCACCGACATGACCGACGAGACCGCCCGCCGGGTCGGCTCGACGCCCGAGGACTTCCGGGCCGCGGCTGCCGCGGTCACCCCCGTACGCCGCGTCGGCTACCCCGCCGACATCGCCGGCGCGATCAGCTTCCTGGCCAGCGCCGAGGCGGGTTTCGTCACCGGTCAGACGCTCTACGTCGACGGCGGCCGCAGGCTCTGAGTAGCGCCAGTGGAGGTCTGATCGGCCCTGCCCACGCCATGCTTTTTCTGTGAACGACTTGGCACCGGGCTCATCTGTTTGTACGGTCCCGTCTGGTTCGTTACCCGCTCGTGACCAACCGGCAGGCAGCGCACCAGGCACCTGAGCCACACAACTGCATAGGTGAGGCGATCGACGCCGAGTCCTGCCCCGAACCCGCCCTCACCCCTTCGACCTGGATCTGACGTCGAACTCACCTCTCGGGCAGGAGCGGGGGACCCACCGACGGCCCCCGCCGTCATCGCGTCGCGCCAGCCCGGTCGTGCCGGGCGGCGTTGCGCTTGGGGTTAAGTCGCGCTCGATCCGCCACCCAGGCGGGTTCGGCCGCGGCCGGGCACCTTCTCGCCCGAACCCGACAGCTGACCCCGCAGGCGTGGGAAGGAAGCCACCCCCATGTCTGCAGCCCTTCGGGTGCAGCGCCTTGGCGCGCTGCTGCTCATCGTCCTCATCACCACCTTCGCCCTGCTGGCCACCTCGGCGGCCATCGCCCCCGATGCCGACGCGGCCAGCGACGCCAAGGTCAAGAAGGCCTTCCGGGTCGCGAAGCGCCAGATCGGCGACCCCTACAACTACGGCTCCACCGGACCGAACCGGTTCGACTGCTCGGGCCTGCTGTACTTCGCCTTCAAGAAGCGCACCGGTTTGCACATCCCCCGGGTCTCCCGCGACCAGTACCGCTACGCCCGCTCGATCAAGAAGAGCAAGCTGCGCAAGGGCGACCTGATGGCCTTCTACAGCAGCAGCGGCAGCATCTACCACATCGGGCTGTTCGCCGGCTGGAACAACGGCAAGCGGATCATCCTGCACTCGCCCAGCACGGGCAGCAAGGTGCACCGTTCGCCGCTGTGGACCAAGCGGTGGAAGGCCGCCACCCTGCGGTCTCGCTGAACAAGTCTCTCGACACGGGTCGGGTTGGCCCGGTTGACGGGCCAGCCTGACCGATCATGGAGTCCATGATCACGCAGAGCGACGCTGTCACGACTGTGCCGGTACGGGGGCGTGGCCGCTGGCGGCTGCTCGCTGCTGGCAGCGCCGTGGTGCTCGGGCTGGTGTCCGGCTGCGGCGGCGACCCTGACCCCGCCTCCGGGTCGGGCGATGCCGACCGCGACTCGGCCGGGGGCCAGCAAAACGGGGCGGGGCGCGACGGCGGATCGGCCGCACCCCAGCCCGAGCCGTTGACCGGCAAGGACGCCGACGGCGACGCGTCGAAGCGCCAGGTGCTGGCGGTGAAGATCGACAACACCACTGCGGCGGCGCCGCAGGTCGGTCTCCGCAGCGCCGACCTCGTGGTCGAGGAGCTGGTGGAGGGCGGCAACACCCGACTGGCGGCCATGTTCCACTCCGAGCTGCCTAGCGTCGTCGGTCCGGTACGTTCGATGCGGGCCAGCGACATCGGCATCGCGCAACCCGCGCGCGCCACCCTGGTGGCTTCGGGCGGGGCACCGCGCACCATCCGCCGGCTGGTCACTGCCAAGATCACCACCACCGAGGACGGTGACCCGGGATACACGCGCGCAGGCGATCGGACGGCTCCCTACAACCTGATGGTGCGCTTGCGCGAGCTCGCGGACAGCCTGCCCGACCCGGCCGCCGAGCCGCCGGGGCCGTACCTGCCGTTCGGGAAGGCGGACATGCGCGGCGGCAAGCAGGCGCGCGCCTTCGAGGTGGCGTTCACCCCGGGCCGCGCCACTTCCTGGCAGTTCGACGACGGCACCTACCAGCGGACCGGCAGCCTCGCCGACGCCGGCGACACGTTCGCGGCCGACTCGGTGCTGGTGCTGCGGGTCCGGGTCAAGAGTGCCGGCTACAAGGATCCCGCCGGCAACCCGGTACCGGAGACCATCCTGGACGGCAAGGGTGACGCGATGTTGTTCCACAGCGGCGCCGTGGTCGACGCCAGGTGGCGCAAGGACGGCCTGGGCGCACCGATCCAGCTTGCCGACAAGGCCGGTGACGATGTCGCGGTCCCGCCCGGCCGTACGTGGGTCGAGCTGGTGCCGGCCGACGGCGGCAGCGTGCGGCTGGCCCGCTGACCGCGGCTTCCCGACCGGGTCGCTGACCGCGCCGTCCCGGCTGTGACGTGCTTGCCGGGACGGGCATGACAGCATGACGCTGTGACCGCGCCGCCGAACATCTCGTACTCCATCACCGTCCGGCTCGAGCTGCCGGCCGCGGGCACCGGCGTCGGACAGCTGACCGCGGCCGTCGAGGAAGCCGGCGGCATGGTCACGGCGCTCGACGTCACGGCCTCCGGGTCCGAGCGGCTGCGCATGGACGTCACCTGCGCCGCCTCGTCGACCGAGCACGCCGACACCATCGTCGAGGCGCTGCGGCTGGTGCCCGGCGTCGGCGTGCACAAGGTGTCGGACCGTACCTTCTTGATGCACCTCGGTGGCACCATCGAGATGGCCTCCAAGCACCCCATCCGCAACCGCGACGACCTGTCGATGGTCTACACCCCTGGCGTCGCCCGCATCTGCCGGGCGATCGTCGACAACCCCGGGGACGCGCGGCGGCTGACCATCAAGCGCAACGCCGTGGCGGTGGTGACCGACGGCTCGGCGGTGCTGGGGCTGGGCAACATCGGCTCGGCCGCTGCGCTGCCGGTGATGGAGGGCAAGGCGGCGCTGTTCAAGCGGTTCGTCGACATCGACGCCTGGCCGCTGTGCCTGGACACCCAAGACGTCGACGAGATCGTGCGTACGGTTGCGGCGATCGCCCCCGGCTTCGCTGGCATCAACCTCGAGGACATCGGCGCGCCGCGCTGCTTCGAGGTCGAGCGCCGGCTGCGTGACCAGCTCGACATCCCGGTCTTCCACGACGACCAGCACGGCACCGCGATCGTCGTGCTGGCCGCGCTGACCAACGCGCTGCGCGTGGTGGACAAGGCGCTCGGCGACGTTCGGGTGGTGATGGTGGGCGCCGGTGCGGCGGGTACCGCGGTGCTCAAACTGCTGTTGCATGCCGGCGCGAGCGAGGGCGCGGGGGACGTGACCGTTGTCGACGTGGACGGGGTCGTCCACGGCGAACGGTCGGATCTCGGACCCGACCTGCGCTGGATCGCCGAGCACACCAACGCAGCCGGGCTGACCGGTACCCTGCAGGATGCGCTCCGAGACGCCGACGTGTTCATCGGCGTGTCGGCGCCGCGGCTCATCGACGCCGGCGACGTCGCCACGATGGCGCCGGACCCGGTGATCTTCGCGCTGGCCAACCCGGAGCCCGAGATCGACCCGTCGGAGGCGCGCGATGCAGCGGTGGTGGCCACCGGCCGATCGGATCACCCCAACCAGATCAACAACGTGCTGGCGTTCCCGGGGGTGTTCCGTGGGCTCCTCGACGCCCACAGCCGCACCATCACCCTCGACGTGCTCCAGGCGGCGGCGGAGGCGATCGCCAAGGTTGTCACCGACAGCGAGCTCAACGCCAGCTACATCGTCCCCAGCGTGTTCCATCCCGACGTCCACGAGCTGGTCGCCGAGGCCGTCACCGGCGCGGCTAGCGGAGACGGGTGAGTGGCCGGTGATCGGCCGGTGAGTAGCCGGGTGCGTGAGCGGTGACCGGCGGGTGAGCCCGGACGGCGCACGCTGGTGGGTCGGCCAGTTGCTTGTCGCCACTCCCGCGCTCGAGGACCCCAACTTCCGCCGTACCGTCATCCTGCTCCTCGACCACGACGAGGACGGAGCGCTCGGGGTCGCTCTCGACCGGCCGCTCGAGCCGCTGATCGAAGACGTGCTGCCGGGCTGGGAGGGTCTCGTCGGCCCACCCGGACGGCTGTTCGCCGGTGGACCGGTCTCGAAAGGTGCGGCGCTGGGTGTCGCGGTGCTCGACCCCGCCACCCCGTCCGCGCCGCTGGGCTGGCGGCGCATGTTCGGCGACACCGGGCTGGTCGATCTCGACACCCCTGTACCGGTCGTCGCCGATGCGATCGTGGCGATGCGGGTCTTTGCCGGCTACAGCGGCTGGGGGCCAGGACAGCTCGAGGTCGAGGTCGCCGACGGCTCGTGGCTGCTGCTGCCGGCCGAGCCCGACGACCTGATCAGCGCCGACCCGTCGGGGTTATGGCGTCGGGTGTGGCGCCGGCAGGGCGGCTGGCTGGGGCTGCTTGCGGACTTCCCCGAAGACCCGGCACACAACTGAACTGCAGCTGCTGGGGGGCTGCCGCCGCGGCCGCGCCCGTGGAACACTGGCGCCGTGACGACGCAGATGAGCCCTGGCACCGAGACGGTCGAGGACACCCGTACCCGTCCGGTGACCGACGACGGTGACCACGAGCGCTTCTCGCACTACGTGCCCAAGGACAAGCTGATGGCCGCCATGGTCGAGGGCACGCCGGTCGTGGCGCTCTGCGGCAAGGTCTGGGTGCCCAGCCGTGACCCGCAGCGCTTCCCGGTGTGTCCGGAGTGCAAGGAGATCTGGGAGTCGATGAAGCCCCGCAAGGATGGTGACTCTGGCGACGGCTCCGGCGCCGGTGGCGGCTCCGGCTCGGGTCCTGGCTTTGGTGGCGGCTGAGCGGCCCGCTGCCCGACGGCTACTCCGGCACCCAGCGGTCTGGTGCGCTACTTGGTGCGTCGCGCACTTGGTGGGCTGGGAACGGGTGCGCACGGGACCGAGTGTGCTGTTGACCCCCGGCCAGTGCCCACCGGCCCTACCAGCCTGCGCCGAAGCAGACCAGGGGAGCCGGGGCCGCGCCCGCAGGCAGGGAGCTGATCGCCGCGGCCAGCGCCACGGCCGGCCGGTCGCCGACGGCCAACCGCGTGTGGTGCACGGCCAGCACCTCGCAGGCGGTATCGTCGTTGACCCGTACGGGGGAGGCGACGACCGTGCGGGCGCCCGCGTGCTGCCAGGCGGCGGTCATGCCGAGGGTTTCCTCACCGGCGCGGACCGTGGCGCGGCCGAGCTCGCAGGCCGACAGCACCACGTGGGCGGGCACCGGGTCGACCGCGGCGATGTCGTGGCCGAACCACGGGCCGTCGACCAGCTCGAGGCCGGAGAACAGCGGGTTGTCGGCGCTGTGCGTGCCGTGCGCGGCCACGTGCAGCAGATCGACGCGTGAGGCGAGCGCGGTGACTTCACTGGCGCTGGCCGCGTCCCCATGCAACGTCTCGCATGCCGGTGTCGGCGCCGGGCCCGTACGCGCCGACTGCGTGGCACCCGTGGACCCGCTCGCCCACACCGAGGCGGCACTGCTCACCTCGTCCTCGGCGCGGTCGACACCGGGGCCGGCGACCAGCCCGACCCGGTCGATGGACGCGTCCGGGTGCCGGGTCAGCGCCCAGGCGGTGGCGGTGCGCGCGACGCAGACGGGCACGCCGGCGAGCGGCGGCAGCAGCGTCCACGGCACGGCGGCCAGGGCGGCGGACGGGACGAGCAGCACCGGACCGTCCGACAGTGGCAGCGGGTCGAGCAGCGCCTTGGCCAGCTCGACGCAGTTCCCGTAGACCGAGGCACCCACCGCCCGCCGCATCGGGGCCGGCAGGCGGGTCGCGGCCGCGTCCAGGTCGGCGCCGAGGCGGTTGGTGAGCTCGGCTAGCGGCGCGTACGGGCCGAGGTCGTGCACGGTCACGTTTCGCGACGACGCGACCAGCGCGTGCAGGTGCCCGTCGACGACCAGGTGGCTGACCAGCGTCGCGTCGTCGTCACCCAGCCGGGAGCGCAGGTCGGCCAGCGTGAACGGCTCGGTCACGATGCCGGGGCCGGGGGGATACAGCGCCCGGTCGCGAACCTGACGCTCCAGCTCACCCACCCGCCGCCGGTCGGCCTGGCTGACGACCCCCCCGCTCGCGTCGGCCCGCAGCGCGCGCAGCTCCTCGAGTGCGGCCGCGGCCTCGGTGTCGGCGGGCGGTCGAACCGGCGGCACGCGGGCGGCGAACGCCCGGGCCCGCTCGCTCCAGTCGAACACAACCTCTGGCCTGCCGTCGGCAACCGCCGCACGCAGCCCGCGCCCGGCCAACGCCCGACCGTGCGCGGCCACCCCGGTCTGCAGGTCGAGGCTGCCGAACGACGACTGCCAGCCGAACAGCTCGGCCAACCCCCGCCGCAGGTGTTTGCCCGCGTTGGCTGAGCGACCGCTGGCGCTGGCTAGGTCTGCGCGCACGCCACGGTCGAGCAACCTGGTGGTGATCGGCGCTGTCTTGGGGATACGGACGGAGCCGAGCAGCTCGCGCGCCTCGTCGAGGCGCCTGGCTCGCAGCAGCGCCCGGGCCAGGTGCAACCGCACGGTGCGCGCCTCGTCGCGCAGCCGCTCGGCGTCGAGTGCGGCGGCCAGGGCGGGCGCGTCGCGCAACACGGCGCGGCTGTCCCGGCCGCTCTCGACCTGGGCGCCGATCACCACCGCGTCGGCGCGCAACCCCCATGAGGTGCTGCCGCGGCGCCGGAATCCGGTGGCGGCTCGCCGTGCTAGCCGGATCGCTTCGGTCGGGCGGCTGGTGGCTAGCGCGAGCTGGGCGCGCAACAGCTCTGCCTCGGCCTGGTCCTGCCTCAGTCGCTGCCGGCCGAACGACGCTGCCGCGTCGGCGAGCGTCGTCTCGGCCTCGGAGGTCAGGCCGGCTGCCAGCAGCGCTTGAGCCCGGTCGGTGTCACAGACCGCGGCGAACGATGGGGACATCTCGGCGAGGACCGGCCGCACCGATTGCATCCGTCGCAGGGCGGCAGGCAGGTCTCCGGCCAGCAGCTCGACGTAGCCGAGGTTGTGCTCGGCCTTGGCTGTGTAGACGTCGAGCCCATGTGCCGAGGCGACCCCGGAGCAGCGGCCAAAGTCGGCTGCAGCGGCGCTCAGGTTGCGAAGCTGCAGGTAAACGTTGCCGCGGTTGAGTGCGTCCCGGGCTACCGCCGCGGCATCGCTGCCCAGGCGATTCAGGGAAACGGTGAAGGAGGCCAGCGCGCCGGCCGTGTCCCCGGACCGCATCAGCAGCAGGCCGCGTTGGCTGGCCAGCCGAGCAGCCAGTTCGGCGGGCAGATCGGGAGCCTCGGCCTCGTCCAGGAGCGCCAGGCCGTCGGCAACCTCGCCGCGCTCGGAATCCAGGTACGCCTGGGTCAAGAGGAGCTGGGCGCGGGTTGATCTGTCGGGGCTGTGCCGGTGCGCCCGTTCGAGGAGTGCCCTCGCCTTCGCGTGCCGACCGCGGTCGATCTCTGCAAGCGCGCGTTGATGGAGGTCGCTCGCGGACAGCACGCACTCATGATGGCGGCAAACCGGTCGCTTCCTCCAGCGCCGGCCAGGCGCGCCGGACCGATGCGGTCGGGTCGGACTCCTCGGCCGGCAGCCCACGGGTGCCGTCATCATCGGTCGACCGCTCAAGCAGGGTGGCTGCAATGGTGGCCGCGACGACGGGTGCGGCGAACGACGTGCCGCTCCACACCCCGAAGCCGGACTCGAAGCTGTCCGGGTCCAGCGACGACCGCTCCCGGCCGAGCGCGACGGTGCGCGCGGCGGGTTGGAAGCCACCGTCGAAGGTCTCCGGCATGGTGCTCACCAGTGCCGCCCCGGGAGCCCACACGTTCACCCATGGCCCCGTGTTGCTGAACAGCGCCACCGAGCCGTCCGGGTTCTCGGCGCCGACCGCGACGACCGGCGCGAAGTCCGTGGATGCTGCCGGCACGTACCCATCGGGCCACGGCGAGAACGCCGCCGGATACATCGGTCGGGCGACCGCGTCGTTGCCGGCCGATGCAACCACGACGGTGCCGCTGCGGCCCATGGCCTCGAGCAGCCCATACATGGTCGGGTCGAAGAGCGGGTCCAGCGCGGTCTCGTGGTAGTAGCCCATCGACAGGTTGAGCACGTCGACGGCCAGCCCGTCGGGCTCGCCGTGGGCGTGCCGGCGGACCAGCTCGGCCAGGCGGGCGAGGGCATCAACCAGGTCGGACTCGATGATCACACCGTCGGAGTGCACCACCCGCAGCGCCAGGATGTCGGCGTCGGGACAGATCTGGTGCACGATCCCGGCGATGAACGTGCCGTGACCCGAAAGCGCGTCGATGGCTCCGTCCAGCGGGCCGGAGACGTCACCGGTGCGACCGCCGTCCTGGTGTGGGTTGTCCAAGCCCACCGCTTCGCCGTCCAAGGTCACACCCCGGCTGACAATCGTGCCCGCGCCCTGGCGCGAGTCGTGGTCGTCGTCCCACCAGCGGTGTTGGCCGCAGCCGGTGTCGAGCACGGCGACCCGTGGTCGCCGCCGCTCGATCACCCGTCGGTCCGGCAGGCCACCAAGCCAGCTGACCGGCTGCCGGCCGCCCCCGCCCGGCAGGCCGTAGCCCGCAATGGCCGCACCCTCGCTGATGCCCTGCGAGCCGTGAAACGGTTGCGAACCGTGGAACGGTTGGGAGCCGTGGAACGGCGACCCGACCATCCCTACATTGGCGAACAGCACGTGGTCCAGCTGCACCCGGGCGAGCAGCCGGTCGCCGGGGCTAGCCGCCCGGGCCGCCTGCAGCACCGCCCAGGCGTCGGGCGCCGCCGCCTGCCTGTCCGCAGGCCGCAGCTCGACCGTCCCGACGCCGTACGTGCACGGCTGGCCGTCGGCGCCCGGCACAGTCACCTGCTTGCGCTGTGCGGTCTGGTGCTCGCTCTCGAAATCCACCGTGACGGACGGCTCCGCGGCCGCGCCGAGTGCCGCGAGGACAGCGGCGCGGTCGTCGTCGGAGAAGTCCACCGGCACCAGCAGCCGGTCGGCGACGTAAGCGGTGGCGTGCAGCCGCTCCTGGCCGGGCAGCCGGACCGCGGTGGCCGGGTCGAGCACGCGGATCAGCGGTCGGCCCGGGTAGGACGACAGCACCGCGGCGGGCGGGAACGGCGGGTCGACGTCGCGGGCCCGCGGGGCCTGGTCGCCTCGACGGACCCGGCAATGGGGCAGCATCTGACTCAGACCTCCACGGTTGGGGTGACGAACGGGACAAGCGGCTCCTCGCTGCCGCCGGCCCCGACCCGGCGGGGGAACAGCAGCAGGCGCAGCATCCCGGCCGGGACGGTCTCAAGGACGAACCGACCGGTCTCGTCGGCGGTGGTCTCGCACTCGCCGGTGTCGGTGTGCGCGACCACGCGGGCGGCGGACGCCGGGGCGATCCAGCCGTCGATACGGCGACCTTCGGGGTCCGGTGGTGTGCTGCCGTCCGGGCCCACCGCGAGCATCACCGACAGGTTCTCACCCGCGAAGGTGATGTGAGTGACCGTGGACGCGGTGCGCCGGGCAGCCGCGCGTGTCCCCGCCAGGGCATCGGTGCGCTCGGTGAGTCGCAGCAGCTCGAACTCGGTGTCGAGATCCTCCAGCTCCAGGGCGAACAGCACCCGGTCAGCGAGGTCGTCCGGAGCCGGGTCCAGCGTCTCCCACAACCGGCGGATGCGCGCCAGCAGGGACACCGCAGCCCCCGCGTTTGTACGGTCGGTCATGCGAGTCCTCCGGAGGTCTCGATCAGGGTGCGCAGCTTGGTCAGGCAGCGGGCGCGGGTGGGTCCGATGCTGCCCACGGGCATCTGCAGGGAACCGGCGATGCCGGCGTAGTCGGGCCGCTCGCTGAAGGCCACCACCCGCAGCAGTCGCTGGCAGCGCTCGGACAGCTGGTGCACGAGCCGCCACAGCCGACACTGCTCGTCGTCGAGCAGTGCCTCGGCCTCCGCGCTGTCGGCGACGGGCAGCACGGCCTCGAGGCCCTCGTCGTCGCTGGCGCGGGTACGCCGGGATGCCTGGGACACCCGCCACGCCTCGCGGCGCGCGGCCACCGTCAGCCAGCGCAACACCGCCCGTGCGTCGCGGACCGACGCGCCACTGCGTACGAGGGTCAGCCAGGTGGACTGCACGACGTCGTCGGTGCTGTCGCGGTCGAGGCCGTAGGCGCGCACCACGTGCCACAGCACGGGGGACAGGGTGCGCACCAGCTCGTGCATGGCGACCTCGTCGCCCGCCCGCCAGGCGGTGAACAACTCCTCGGCTTGTTGCCAGAGCGGCTGCTCGGAGGGTGCCGGCGGGTGGCGTTCGGGCGCGGGTGGCTGTTCGGCCGGTGGTGTCTTGGGCACTCGGCCGCCGGTGCTGCTGGACGGCTCCATCAGCTCGACGCTCCCTGTGTGATGCGGGACTTGCTCACCGTAGTGCCCGGCTGCCTGGTCGGTTTGCACAGTCGGGGGCCGCAATGCTCGGGGTAGCACCGTCGTCACGACCATCAAGAGGGTGCTGGCCGGCCGCTGATACCACTGCTGGCAACTATTCTCGCCGAGTGGCTGGTGAGACGTCGCAGACGCTGGACCGGGGGTTGCGGGTGCTGTCGTGCCTGGCCGCCCACGGGGGGCCGATGACCGCGACCGCGCTGGCCGGCGAGCTCGACCTCAACCGCACCGTGGTGCACCGGCTGGTGAGCACGTTGGAGAGCCACGGGCTCGTACGCCGTGACGACGACGCGCGGATCGGGCTCGGCACCGGGCTGCTCGGCCTGGCCGGCGCGGTGCGGCCGTGGCTGCGGGCCGGTGCGACTCCGGCGCTGCGGCGACTCGCCGACGATGTCGGTGCGACCGCGCACCTCACCGTGGTCGACGGTGGTGAGGCGCTGGCGGTGGCGGTGGTGGAGCCGACCTGGACCGATTTCCACGTGGCCTACCGGGTGGGCGCGCGGCATCCGCTGGACCGGGGTGCGGCCGGGCGAGCGCTGGCGGCCGAGGTGGGGACGTACGTGAGCACCGAGGGCGAGCTGCAGCCGGGCGCGTACGGGTTGGCCGCGCCGGTGGTCGGCGTGCCGGGTCTGGCCGCCTCGGTGGGGGTGGTGACGCTGGGCGTCCTCGATGCCGGGCGGGTGGGGCCGCGGGTGCTCGCGTCGGCCGCCGAGGTCGCGGCCGCGCTGCGCTGACGAGTGTCTGCCGGCGCGCCGCCCTGACGGATCTTCCGACGTTGTGGCCATGCGCACCGCGTGGAGTGTCGGAGGTTCGGGTGGTGGACGGTCGGCAGCCGGTCGATCTTCCGACGTTGTGACCAATCCGCAGGGTCGCGGTGTCGGAAGATCCGCCGGGGCGGCAGCCGGCAGTCGAACATCAGCCGGGGGCGGCAGCCGGCCTCCTGCGTGTCAGCTGGGCGCGTGCCCGAGCAGCGGCACCACCCGGGCGTGCACCTGGGTCGCGAGCGCGATCACCGTCTCGACCCGCTCCACATCGGGGTAGGCCACCACAGCGTCGATCACCCGCTGGAGGTCGGTGTTCGAGCGGGCCACAACCCGACACCACAGGTCGCCCGACCCGGTGATCGTGTGCACCTCGAGCACCTCGGGGATACCGGCCAGGTGCCGGCCGACCGGATCGTGCCCGCCGTGCTGGCGGATCTGCAGGCTGAGGAAGGCGGTGACCGGCCAGCCCAGCGCGGCCGGGTCGAGCTGTGGCGCCCAGTCGCGGATCACCCCGGCCGTGGCCAGCCGGTTCAGCCGGGCCTGCACGGTGCCGCGTGCCACCCCGAGTCGCCGGGAGGCCTCGAGCACTCCGATGCGTGGCTCGGCGGCGAACAGCTGCAGTACCTCGGTGTCGAGCGCGTCCACGCGCGTCTCCTCGCTCTTCGTCCACCCCTGGTCCACTGGTCAACGTGCCACCCATCGGGGGTCTACACCACGAGGGAGTAGACAACTTGCCTAGCCCACGGCAGCATCATTGCGCATCTTGCCTGCCATGACCATGCTGACCACCATGACGGAGACGCTGACCCCGCAGGAGCGCCAGGCCGACCTCGACCTCGACCAGCTCAAGCAGCTGGTCGGCCTCGTCGACTACGACGCCTCGCGCGACCCGTTCCCGGTGACCGGTTGGGACGCGGTTGTGTTCGTCGTCGGCAACGCCACGCAGACCGCGCACTACTACCAGTCCGCGTTCGGCATGGAGCTGGTCGCCTACACCGGGCCCGAGACCGGCACCCGCGACCACAAGGCGTACGTGCTCAAGGCCGGGTCGTGCCGCTTCGTGGTCACCGGCGGGGTGCACCCCGACAGCCCCCTGCTCGACCACCACCGCGCGCACGGCGACGGCGTCAGCGACATCGCGCTGGAGGTGCCCAACGTCGACCGCTGCATCGCGCACGCCCGTGCCCACGGCGCAAGGGTGGTCGAGGAGCCGCACGACGAGACCGACGAGCACGGGATCGTACGCCGGGCAGCGATCGCCGCGTACGGCGACACCCGGCACTCGCTGGTCGACCGCTCGGGCTACGCCGGCCCGTACCTGCCCGGCTACGTCGCCCGCAGCTCGACCTACACCAAACGAGACGGTGCGCCGAAGCGGCTGTTCCAGGCCCTCGACCACGTGGTCGGCAACGTCGAGCTCGGCCGGATGGACGAGTGGGTCGGCTTCTACAACCGGGTCATGGGGTTCGTGAACATGGCCGAGTTCATCGGCGATGACATCGCCACCGACTACTCCGCGCTGATGAGCAAGGTCGTC
>JBBSNM010000012.1:0-42878 GCA_038232655.1 Propionibacteriales bacterium
CTGTCGTCGGAAGATCGGTCAGGGCGGGGCAGGGCTCAGCGCAGTTCGGACTCTGCGGAGGTGATCGACTCGAACTCCTCCTCGGGCGCAACCCCGACCAGCCGGTGCCGGCTGTAGAACCAGAAGTAGGCCAGGAAGGCGAAGAACACCAGCGCCGTGATGCCGGCTGCCTTCACGTCCACGAAGAAGGTCGCCACCACCGCCAGGCAGGCCAGCACCAGCGCAACACCGGTGGTCGCGACGCCGCCGGGAGTGCGGTACGGGCGGTCGAGGTCGGGCTCGCGGCGCCGCAGCACGATGTGGCTGAGCATCATCAGCACGTACGACACGGTCGCGCCGAAGACGGCGATGTTGATCATCAGGGCGCCGTCCTGGGTGATCGCCGCCAGCAGGAAGCCGATGCCGGCCGGCACCAGCAGCGCCACCCAGGGCGTGTGCCGGCTGCTCGTCAGTGCCAGGAACCGTGGCAGGTAGCCCGCCCGCGAGAGCGCGAACAGCTGCCGGGAGTAGCCGAAGATGATGGAGAAGAAGCTGGCGACCAACCCGGCCAGGCCGACGTAGTTGACGAAGCTCGACATCCAGGTGTCGCCGCCGTAGGCCTCACGCAGGGCCGCGGGCAGCGGGTTGTCGGAGGTGCGGATCGACTCCGCGCCCGCGCCACCGGGTGCGAGGAACAGGATGAGCGCCGCGAACAGCAGCAGCGCAAGCATCGCGGCGATGATGCCGCGCGGCATGTCCTTCTTCGGCTCGCGGGCCTCCTCGGCGGCGAGCGGGACGCCCTCGACGGCGAGGAAGAACCAGATGCCGTACACGAAGGCCGCGATCACCCCGGCGAACCCGAACGGCAGGAACGACGACGACCCCATCGCCGAGGAGTCCACGGTGATGTCGCCGAGGTTGCCCACGTCGAACTTGGGCACCATCGCGATGACAAACAGCACCAGCGCCACTACCGCCACCGCGGTGATCGCGAACATCAGCTTGAGCGCCTCGCCGACACCGTAGAGGTGCACCCCGACGAAGATCGCGTAGCAGGCGAGGTACACCGGCCAACCGCTGGTCAGCCCGAACAATCCGAGCGCCTCGACGTAGCCCCCGATGAACACCACGATGGCCGCCGGCGCGATGGCGTACTCGATCAAGATGGCGGTGCCGGTGGCGAAGCCACCCAGCGGCCCGAGTGCTCGGCGGGCGAAGCCGTAGCCGGCACCGGCGACCGGGATGGTCGACGCCAGCTCGGCCAGGCCGAGGACCATGAACGTGTACATGATCGCCATCAAGATGGTGGCGATGAGCAGCCCACCGAAGCCACCCTCGTCGAGGCCGAAGTTCCAGCCGGCGAAGTCGCCGGAGATGACGTAGGCCACCCCCAGCCCGGCCAGCAGCACCCAGCCGACCGAGCCGCTCTGCAGGTGGCGGTGCTCGAGGTAGTCGGAATCGACGGAGTCGTACTCGACCCCGCCCCGCCGTCGACGCTCAGTGGACACGAGGACCTCCCGGTAAAGGAGCGGAGTCAGACCATTGTCCGGCTCCAGGAAGGTTCACCTAGCGGGCACACCGCTGTCAAGGGTGTCACTGCAGAAACCCGCGCAGCAGCGCCGAGCTGCCGTCCAGATGCTCGGCCATGGCCGCCCGCGCCGCGGGGGCGTTGCCGCCGGCGATGGCGGCCACGATCCGCTCATGCTGGTGGTCGGAGTGGGTGATGTTGCCCGCGAGCAACGGGATGGCGTCGAGCAGCTCGTTAACCTTGGTCCGTGCGTCCGCAACGGCGGCCGTCGTCAGTGGCGAACCGGTCAACTCGGCCACGGCCAGGTGCAGGCGCGAGTCGCACCGCCGGTAGTCGGCCGGCGCGGCGGCCGTGGTTCGCGCCAGCATGGCTCGCAGGTGCCGCACCGCCGGCGCGGTCAGCTGCCGGTTCGCCGCCGTCTCCGCGGCCCCCACCTCGAGCACCTGGCGATAGGTGAGGACGTCGTCCAGGGTGTCACCGCCGTGCCGGCTGAGCAGCTGGGCCGCGGTACGCCGTGCCCGCCGTCGCGGCGGTGAGGGCACCGTGCGAACGAAGGTGCCGCCGTAGCGGCCGCGGCGCGACTCGACGTAGCCGGCCTCCTGCAGGGCCCGGATCGCCTCGCGCAGCGTGACCCGGCTGACTCCGAGCCGGAGCGCGAGCTCGCGCTCGGGTGGCAGCCGCTCGCCGACCGAAACGACGCCGAGCTTGATGACCCGCAGCACCCGCTCGACGGTGTCCTCGAAGGCGTTGCCGTCGCGGACCGGGCGCAGCAGCGCGATATCGGCACGCGTCACGGTCATCGGTGACCTCCTGGCGCCGGCCGTGGTCCACTGGGCGGCGACGACGATTGACACGGAGCCTAGCCGGTGCTTGTCTCCCCGCAATGGTTCATGATCGAGCCATTGCGCGGCCGGTTCGGTCGTCGAAACGATGGGGCCCGGGAGGCTACCGTGACTGCAGGCGACAACCGGCTCACCGTTGACCGTCTACGTGAACACGTCGCCAGCGGCGGGGTGGACACCGTCGTGGTGGCGTTCCCCGACATGCAGGGCCGGCTGCAGGGCAAGCGCATTCATGCGCAGTTCTTCCTCGACACCGTGCTCGAGGACGGCACCGAGGGGTGCAACTACATGCTGGCCGTCGACGTCGACATGAACACCGTCGAGGGCTACGCGATCAGCTCGTGGGAGCGCGGCTACGGCGACATGGAGTTCGTCCCCGACCTGTCCACCCTGCACCTGACACCGTGGCTGCCCGGAACGGCGGCGGTGCTGTGCGACCTGGTCTGGCTGGACGCCGAGCACACGCCGGTCGCCGAGAGCCCGCGGGCCGTGCTGGGCCGCCAGGTCGCGAAGGCCACCGAGCGCGACCTGGTCGCCTTCGCCGGCACCGAGCTGGAGTTCATCGTCTTCAACAACACCTACGAGGATGCCTGGGACCGGCGCTACCTCGGGCTGACGCCCGCCAACCAGTACAACGTCGACTACTCGCTGCTCGGCACCGCGCGGGTCGAACCGCTGCTGCGGGACATTCGCAACGGCATGTACGAGGCCGGCCTGGTCGTGGAGTCGGCCAAGGGCGAATGCAACCTCGGCCAGCACGAGATCGCGTTCCTGTTCGACGAGGTCGTGCGCACCGCCGACAACCACTCGGTCTACAAGAACGGCGCCAAGGAGATCGCGTCGCTGCACGGCAAGGCCCTCACGTTCATGGCCAAGTTCGACGAGAACGAGGGCAACTCCTGCCACATCCACATGAGCCTGCGGGGCAGCGACGGCTCCACCGTCTTCGACGAGGGCGCCGGCCAGACGGCGCTCTTCGAGCACTTCCTGGCCGGCATCCAGGACACCATGTGCGAGTTCACGCTGATGTACGCCCCGAACGTCAACTCGTACAAGCGCTTCCAGCCGGGCAGCTTCGCGCCGACCTCGACCGCCTGGGGCTACGACAACCGCACCTGCTCGCTGCGGGTCGTCGGGCACGGTGGCGGGCTGCGGCTGGAGAACCGGCTGCCCGGCGGCGACGTGAACCCGTACCTGGCGACGGCGGCGATGCTGGGCAGCGGGCTGCGGGGCATCGAGAAGGAGCTGCCGCTCGGCCCCGCGATGGAGGGCAACGCCTACACCTCCGACCACCCCAAGGTGCCGACGACGCTGCGGGCAGCCCGTGACCTGTTCGCCGGCTCCGACGTCGTCCGCGAGATCCTCGGCGACGAGGTGGTCGCGCACTACACCAACTACGCCGACGTCGAACTGGCCGCCTACGACGCCACGGTCACCGACTGGGAGCGCGTACGCGGCTTCGAGAGGCTCTGAGGCGTGCACACCAGCCACGACGTCATCGACCCGGCGACCGAGCGCGTCGTCCGTACCGTCGACCTGGCAGGTAGCGAGCAGACCGACGAGGCGGTGGCCGCCGCGCACCGCGCGTTCGACCAGTGGCGGCGGGTGTCGCCGGCCGACCGCGGTCGGCTGCTCCGCCACTTCGCCGAGGCCGTGGACGGTGCCATCGAGGAGCTGGCTGCGCTCGAGGTGAGCAATGCCGGGCACACCATCAGCAACGCCCGGGGGGAGGCCGGCAACGTCCGCGACGTGCTGCACTACTACGCCGCCGCGCCGGAGCGGGCCTGCGGCCGCCAGATCCCGGTCGCCGGTGGCGTCGACATCACCTTTCAGGAGCCGCTGGGCGTGGTCGGGGTGATCGTGCCGTGGAACTTCCCGATGCCGATCCTCGGCTGGGGGGTCGCCCCCGCGTTGGCGGCCGGCAACACCGTGGTGGTCAAACCGGCCGAGCTGACCCCGCTGACGGGCGTCCGGATCGGCGAGCTGGCACTCGAGGCGGGCATCCCGGCGGGGGTGCTCACGGTGCTGCCCGGCAAGGGCTCGGTGGTGGGGGAGCGGCTCGTGACCCACCCGCTGGTGCGCAAGATCTGCTTCACCGGCTCGACCGCGGTCGGCACCCGGCTGCTGGCGACGGCCGCGCCGCAGGTGAAGCGGGTGACCCTGGAGCTCGGCGGCAAGAGCGCCAACATTGTGTTCGGCGACGCCGACCTCGAACGGGCCGCCGCGAGCGCCCCCGAGGGGGTTTTCGACAACGCCGGCCAGGACTGCTGCGCGCGCAGCCGCATCCTGGTGCAGCGCAACGTCCACGACCGCTTTCTCGAGCTGCTGGAGCCGGCGGTTGCCGCGGTCCAGGTCGCGGACCCCCGCGACGAGGCGACCGACATGGGGCCGCTGATCAGCGGCGCGCACCGGGAACGGGTCGGGTCGTACGTCGAGGGGGACGGCGTGGACGTGGCGTTCCGCGGCAGTGCACCGGACGGCGCCGGCTTCTGGTATCCGCCGACGGTCGTGCTGCCGCGCGGGCCCTCCGACCGGGTGTGGCGCGAGGAGGTCTTCGGCCCGGTTGTCGGCGTGCTGGCGTTCGAGGACGAGACCGAGGCGGTGGCGATGGCCAACGACAGCGAGCTGGGGCTGTCCGGATCGATCTGGACCCGGGACGTGGGTCGGGCGCTGCGGGTCGCTCGGGCGGTGGAGGCCGGCAACCTGTCGGTCAACTCGCACGCGTCGGTGCGGTACTCGACGCCGTTCGGCGGCTACAAGCAGTCCGGGCTCGGACGCGAGCTCGGCCCGGACGCGCTGGACGCGTTCAGCGAGGTCAAGAACGTCTTCATCGCCACCGAACCCTGACACCGAGCAGATGACCGAGCAGCCGACACCGAGGAGGGACCAGCACCGATGACAACGCGGGCGGGGCGGCTCGAAGGCCGAACGGCGGTCGTCACGGGCGGCTGCAGCGGCATCGGCGCGTCGACCGTGCGCCGCTTCGCCGACGAGGGGGCCGACGTGGTCGTGGCCGACATCGACGACGGCCAGGGAAAGCAGGTCGCCGAGGAGGTGCGTGGGCACTACGTGCACTGCGACGTGACCGATGCCGAACAGGTGGCGGCGATGGTCGCCGAAACCGTGGATCGCTACGGCAGCCTCGACATCTCGGTGCACAACGCCGGCATCTCACCGGTCGAGGACGCGTCCATCCTGGACACCGACATCGAGGTGTGGCAACGGGTGCAGGAGGTCAACGTCACCAGCATCTACCTGTGCTGCAAGGCGGTGCTCCCGCAGATGCGCAAGCAGGGTCGCGGGTCGATCATCAACACCGCCTCGTTCGTCGCGGTGATGGGCGCGGCGACCTCGCAGATCTCCTACTCGGCCAGCAAGGGTGCGGTGCTCACGATGTCGCGTGAGCTTGGCGTGCAGTTCGCCCGCGAGGGCATCCGGGTCAACGCCCTGTGCCCCGGCCCGGTGGACACCGCGCTGCTGCGCGAGCTGTTCGCCTCCGACCCGGAGCGGGCGCAACGGCGGCTGGTGCACGTGCCGATGGGCCGCTTCGCCGACCCCGTCGAGATCGCCAACGCCGCGCTGTTCCTCGCCAGTGACGAGTCGAGCTTCATCACCGCGTCCACCTTCCTCGTCGACGGTGGCATCAGCGGCGCCTACACCACCCCGCAGTGACCGGTGGTGTGACGCAGCGATGAGCGCGCCATGACCCGGCCCGTCATCGGCATCACCGCCTACGTCGAGCCGGCGTCGTGGGCGGTGTGGCGCGACGTCCCCGCCACGCTGGTGCCGCTGGCGTACGTGCTGCAGGTGCGGGGCGCCGGCGGGCTGCCGGTGGTACTGCCGCCGGCGCCGCCGGACCCGGCGCCGGCCGAGGTCGCGGCACTGCTGGACCGTCTCGACGGGCTCATCATCTCCGGTGGCGCCGACGTCGAGCCGGCCCGGTACGCAGCCGTGCCCCATCCCTGCACCCAGCCGGCCAGACCCGACCGGGACGGCACCGAGCTGGCCCTCGCCCGGCTGGCGCACGAGCGCGACCTGCCGCTGCTCGGTGTCTGCCGGGGCATGCAGGTCATGGCCGTCGCCGCCGGCGGCACCCTGGAGCCCCACCTGCCCGACCGCATCGGAACCAACACCCACTCGCCGGGGCCGGCGGTCTATGGCAGCCACGGAGTGCGGACCCGCGCCGGATCGAGGCTCGCCTCGGTGCTAGGCGACCGGGTCGAGGTGTGGTCGTACCACCACCAAGGCGTCGTGGAGCACCCCGGGCTGCAGCCGTCGGCGTGGAGCGACGACGGGGTGCTGGAGGCCTGCGAGGACCCGCAGGCGCGGTTCCGGGTGGGCGTGCAGTGGCATCCGGAGGTCGGATCGGACCCTCGCCTGTTCGAGGCCTTGGTGGCGACTTCGGCGATTCGGCGTGCATGAGCGGTCAACTACGCCCACACTGAGGGCGGTTTACGGACGCGACGGCCAGGCCCAATGATTGGTTAGACAATGTCCGACGGCGCGGAGCACGCCCACCTGGGGCTACCGGACGAGGTGCGGGTCTGCCTCTTCGACCTCGACGGGGTGATCACCGACACCGCTGCGGTGCACTCCGCGTCGTGGGCGGAGATGTTCGACGCCTACCTGCGGGAGCGGGCTGAGCGCACCGGCGAGGAGTTCGTCGCGTTCAGCAGCGCGGACTACATCGCCCACGTCGACGGCAAGCGGCGGGAGGACGGTGTGCGGGACTTCCTCACCTCCCGCGGGATCGAGCTCCCCGAGGGCAGCCCCGGCGACCCGCCGGAGAGCGAGACCATCATCGGCCTCGGCAGGCGCAAGAACGACATCGTGCACCGGCGCATCCGCGAGGACGGTGTCGTGGTATTCGACGGCTCGGTCGACTACGTCCGCGAGTGCCGCGCCGCCGGGCTGGCCACCGCGGTGGTCTCCTCGTCGGCCAACACCGAGGAGGTGCTCGAGGTCGTCGGCATCCGGGACCAGTTCGACGCCATCGTCGACGGGAACACCGCCAAGCGCCTGGACCTGCCGGGCAAGCCGGCGCCCGACACCTTCGTGCACGGCGGTCGGGAGCTGGGCGTCGAGCCGGCGCAGGCCGCCGTCTACGAGGACGCCCTCGCCGGGGTGCAGGCCGGCAGGGCCGGCGGTTTCGCCATCGTCGTCGGGGTCGACCGGGTGGGGCACGGCGAGGCGCTGCGCACCCACGGTGCCGACGTCGTCGTCACCGACCTCGGGGAACTGTTGACATGACCCGCAACCACGCCTTCGTCGTCGAGCCGTGGTGCCTGCGCGAGACCCGGCTCGACCTGGACAACATGCGCCGGATGGAGTCGCTGTTCGCCGTCTCCAACGGCCACATCGGCCTGCGCGGCAACCTCGACGAGGGTGAGCCGTCGGGCGTGCCCGGCACCTACCTCAACGGCGTGCACGAGCGGCGTCCGTTGCCGCACGCCGAGGCGGGCTACGGCTTCCCTGAGGACGGCCAGACCATCGTCAACGTGGCCGACGGCAAGGTGCTGCGGGTGCTGCTCGACGACGAGCCGCTCGACGTGCGGTACGGCGAGCTGCACCACCACGAGCGCACCCTGGACTTCAAGACCGGCGTGCTGAGCCGGGAGCTGGAGTGGACCTCGCCCGCGCGCAAGCGGGTGCGGATCCGCTCCTGGCGGCTGGTGTCGCTCACCCAGCGGGCGATCGCCGCGTTCTGCATGGAGATCGAGCCGGTCGACACCGATGCACGGGTGGTCGTCCAGTCCTGCCTGATCGCCAACGAGGACGTACCGGTGGCCACCGACGACCCCCGCGTGGCGGCCGTCTTGCAGGCGCCGCTCGAGCACGAGCTGAGCGGCACCCACGGCGCGTTCGCCAGCATGGTCCACCACACCCGGGTCAGTGGCCAGCGGATCGCCTCGGCGATGGACCACGAGTGGTCGTCGCCGAACAACGTCTCGGCCGACTCCAAGGCCGACGAGGACTGGGCCCGTACGACGATCTCCACCCGGCTGAAGGCCGGGGAGACCCTGCGGGTGGTCAAGTACGTCGGGTACGGGTGGTCGCACCAGCGCTCGGCACCCGCCCTTCGGGACCAGGTTGCGGCGGCAATCACGGCCGCCCGCGACTCCGGCTGGGAGGGGCTGTGCAAGGAGCAGTCCGACTACCTGGCGGACTTCTGGGACCGTGCGGACGTGGTGGTGGCCGGGGACCCCGAGATGCAGCAGGCGGTCCGGTTCGCGCTGTTCCACGTGTTGCAGAGCTCGGCCCGCGCCGAGCGCCGCTCGGTGCCGGCCAAGGGGCTCACCGGCCCCGGCTACGACGGGCACTGCTTCTGGGACAGCGAGACCTTCTTGCTGCCGGTCCTTACCCACACCGTCCCCGAGGCGGCCGCGGACGTGCTGCGCTGGCGGCACTCCACCCTGGGCGTCGCCCGCGAGCGGGCGCAGCAGCTCGGCCTGGCCGGCGCCGCCTTCCCCTGGCGCACCATTGACGGCGCGGAGTGCTCGGGCTACTGGCCGGCGGGCACCGCGGCCTTCCACATCAACGCCGACATCGCGAACGCGGTCGCCCACTACGTGGACTCCACCGGTGACTTCGACTTCGAGGCGGAGGTCGGCCTCGAGATCCTGGTGGAGACCGCGCGGTTGTGGCGGTCGTTGGGCTCGCACGATCGGCACGGACGCTTCCGCATCGACGGCGTGACCGGCCCGGACGAGTACAGCGCGATCGCGGACAACAACGTCTTCACCAACCTGATGGCCGCGGACAACCTGCGAGCGGCGGCCGATGCCATGACCCGCCACCACCGTCAGGCCAGCGACCTCGGCGTGGACGCCGAGGAGGCGGCCTCGTGGCGGGACGCCGCCAACGCCATGCTGATCCCCTACGACGAGGAGCTCGGCGTGCACCCGCAGTCGGAAGGGTTCACCGATCTCGCGGTGTGGGACTTCGCGGCCACCGACCCCGAGCACCGTCCGCTGTTCCTGCACTACCCGTACTTCGACATCTACCGCAAGCAGGTCCTCAAGCAGGCCGATCTCGTGCTCGCCATCCAGATGTGCGGGGACCACTTCACCGCTGAGCAGAAGCGACGCGACTTCGAGTACTACGAGGCACTCACCGTCCGCGACTCGTCGCTGTCGTCGTGCACCCAGGCGGTCGTCGCCGCCGAGGTCGGCCACCTCGGTCTCGCCTACGACTACGCGAGCGAGGCGGCCTTCATGGACCTGCACGACATCGCCCGCAACACCGGCGACGGCCTGCACATGGCCTCCCTGGCGGGGGCGTGGCTGGCGCTCGTGCAGGGGTTCGGCGGGCTGCGTGACGACGGCGACATGCGCTTCGCGCCGGCGTTGCCCGAGGGCCTGGACGGGCTGTCGTTCGGCCTGCTCCGCGAGCAGGTGCGGCTGCGCGTGAAGGTCACCCCGAAGAGCGCCTCCTACACCGCCACCGGCGGCGACCTGACGCTCTACCACTACGGCGAGAAGGTGGAGCTGACCGACGGGAAGACCACCCGCATGAGCATCGACAAGCAGCCGGTGCTGAAGCGTCCCCGCCAGCCTGCCGGCTGCGAGCCGCAGGAGCGGCACGAGATGATGTCAGGGATGGCGAGCCTGGTGGACGACTGACGGCGCTGCCGCCTCCTCCGCCCGCTCGCCGGTCACCGCGCTCCGGCGGCGCCGCCGGTGCGGGTGCGCCTCGTCGTAGGCGAACCAGCCGTACGCGAGCAGCGCGAGCAGGCCGAACAGGAACCACTGCAGGGCGTAGAACAGGTGCGGGCCGATGTCGGTCTCGGGCGGCTCGGGCGCCAACAGCCCGCTCTCGCCGGGCGGGGACTCGCTCAGCGCCTGCACCCAGCCACCCCGCAGGGGTGCGTCGACGGCGTCGGCCAGGGCCGGTGCAGCGACCGCTCTGACGGCGCCGTCGCTCGGGTCGACAGCTTCGGCTGGCGCGTCGCTGTCGACCCGCAGCCAGCCGGTGACCGTGACCGTGCCGGCGGGGGGCGCGGGCACGTCGGCCGAGTCGGGAGTGCCGGCGAAGGACTCGAGGAACCCGCGGTCGACGAGCACCGCCGAGCCGTCGGCCAGCACCATCGGCGCGACCACGTGCACACCGCGCAGCGAGCCCCGGCTCTGGTAGCGCACCAGCAGCTGGTCCGCCGGGTCGTAGCGGCCGCGCACGCTCACCCGACGCCATTCCTGCTCGTCGACGGGCGAGCGACCGACCGGCACCAGCTGGGTGACCGAGACCGGCGGCACGTCCCGGTTGGCCTCGACGATGGCGTTGTCGGCGCGCCGGTCCTCGAGCCGGTGCAGCTGCCACATCCCCAGCCGGGCGCAGACAACCGCCACGACCACGGCGACAACGGCGAGAGCCAGCCAGCGCCGGGTCAGCAAGAAGCGGTACACCGTCCGACGATACCCGCGTCGTAGAATGCGGGGATGGACAGCCTGGTGGACCAGCACGGTCGGGTGGCCACCGACCTGCGGGTCTCGTTGACCGACCGCTGCAACCTGCGCTGCGACTACTGCATGCCCGCCGAGGGCCTGGAGTGGATGGCCTCCGACATCACCCTCTCCGACGACGAGGTGGTCCGGCTGGTCGGTATCGGCGTGGAGCGCCTGGGGGTGCGCCAGGTGCGCTTCACTGGCGGTGAACCGCTCCTGCGCCGGGGCCTGGTCGGCATCGTGGCGCGGGTGGCTGCCCTCGAGCCGCGGCCGCGCATCGCGATGACGACCAACGCGCTGGGACTCTCGCGGTCGGCCTCGGCACTTGCTGCCGCCGGGCTCGACCGCATCAACATCAGCCTCGACTCGGTGCGGCCGGACACCTTCGCGACCGTCACCCGGCGGGACCGGCTGGCCGACGTGATCGCGGGGCTGGAGGCGGCCCGCGCCGCCGGGCTGGAGCCGGTCAAGGTCAACGCGGTGCTGCTGCGGGGGTTGAACGATGTCGAGGCGCCCGAGCTGCTGCGCTGGTGCATCGACCACGGCTACCGGCTGCGCATCATCGAGCAGATGCCGCTGGACGCCCAGCACGGCTGGGACCGCTCGGCGATGGTGACCGCCGAGGAGACGCTCGACCGGCTGTCCGAAGACTTCGACCTCACGCCTGCGGTCGAGCCGCGCGGCTCGGCGCCAGCCGAGCTGTTCCTCGTCGACGGTGGCCCCGCCACCGTCGGCATCATCGCCTCGGTCACCAGGCCGTTCTGCGGCGACTGCGACCGGGTGCGGCTGACGGCCGACGGTCAGGTGCGCAACTGCCTGTTTGCCCGCGAGGAGTCCGACCTGCGCACCGCACTGCGAGCCGGCGCCGACGACCTCGAGATCGCTCGCCGCTGGCGGGCGGCGATCTGGGCAAAGCGGCCCGGGCACGGGATCGACGACGCGCGCTTCTTGCAGCCCGCGCGCCCGATGAGCTCCATCGGGGGCTGACTCACGCCTCCAGCGCGGTCACCTCTTTGAGGAAGCCGCGCGCGCTGAGGAAGGCGGCCAGGCTGTCGCGGTGCTCGGCGCAAGCGGTCCACTGCTTGCGGCGGTCGGCGGCGTGGATCTTCGGGTTGTTCCACGCGAGCAGGTAGGTCGCCGGCGCACGGCAGCCACGAGCCGAGCAGACGACCGGTTCGTCCACCACGGCCCCTCACCCCCTGTCGTACACAGAACAGTGCCCAGCTGCAGTGTGCCCGACGGGCGTGGCCGGACATGGATGTGCCGGACATAGGTGTGCCGGACGGCCACGGGGGGAGCCGTCCGGCACAACGTGCTCCGACGGGGGAAACGGAGCACGGCGCTGAGCATGGCATGCGAATCGGACATCGCCAACAGTTGGGGCGGAAATGGTGAAGCTTTCTTTCAGCTGGCCCGCGTGCCTGGCGAGCCGCCCAGCTCACCGCGGGTGGTGCCGGTGAAGCTCTCGGGCGGCGCGGGGTCTTTCTGCACGCCGGCGTTCGCCAGCACGACTGCGATGTAGGGCAGGCAGACAGCGCAGGCGACGAGCACCCAGCGCAGCACACCATCGGCGGCGACCGCACCGACGAAGCACACGGTTCGGATCAGCATCGACACGATGTAGCGCGTCCGCCGACCGCTGATGTCGGCGCTGCGAGACGTGCGCGCGGAGGTGATGCTCACCGCGGCGTCATGTCGGTCCATGCCTGCCAATCTACGTCTGCTCGCGACCGGTTGCGACCGCTGACGGGCATGATGTGGTCAACGCACCCCCGTAGTCAGGAGGCAACGCATGGCCAACCGCACCTACCGCATCACCGAAATCGTCGGGACCTCGCCGGAGGGCGTCGACGCCGCCGTCCGCAACGGCGTGCACCGCGCTGGTCGGACCCTGCGGCACCTCGACTGGTTCGAGATCACGCAGGTCCGCGGTCAGGTCGTCGACGGCGAGATCGAGCACTTCCAGGTCTCGATGAAGGTCGGCTTCAGGTTGGAGGACGACGAGTGAGATAGCGTCCGGGTCGCCGGCCACGCCGCCGGAGTGTCGAGGTGGTCGGAGGTGGCAGTGAGCAGGTCGGTGCTGGTGACCGGTGGCAACCGGGGGATCGGCCGCGCGATCGCAGCCGCCCTGGCCGCGCGCGGGGACGAGGTGGCGATCACCCACCGCAGCGGCGAGCCGCCGGCGGGCGTGCTTGGCGTGCGTTGTGACGTGACCGACGTCGAGCAGGTGGACCGCGCGTTCACCGAGGTCGAGCAGGAGCACGTGCCGGTCGAGGTGCTCGTTGCCAACGCCGGCGTCACCCGGGACAGCCTGCTGATGCGGATGGGTGACGACGACTGGGACGCCGTGATCGACACCAACCTGAGCGGCAGCTTCCGGGTGGTTCGCCGGGCCGCCCGCGGCATGCTGCGGCGGCGCTGGGGCCGGGTCGTGCTGGTCTCCTCGGTGGTCGGCATGCTCGGCTCGCCGGGGCAGGTGAACTACGCCGCGAGCAAGGCCGGGCTGGTGGGTCTGGCCCGGTCGGTCGCCCGCGAGCTGGGTAGCCGTGGCATCACCGTCAACGTCGTGGCGCCCGGGTTCGTCGAGACCGACATGACGGCCGAGCTGCCCGAGGCCACCCAGCAGCAGTACCGCGACCAGATCCCGCTGCAGCGCTTTGCCGACCCGGCCGAGGTCGCGGCAGTGGTCGCGTTCCTCACCTCCGAGGAGGCCGGTTACGTCACCGGGGCCCTCGTGCCCGTCGACGGTGGCCTCGGGATGGGCCACTGACCGGCTGCACCGACCAACCATCCGACCCAGCACCATCCGAGCGGAAGCAGGGAACATCGTGGGCATTCTCGACGGCAAGCGCATCTTGGTGGCAGGGGTCACGATGGACTCCTCGATCGGCTTCGCCGCGGCCAAGATCGCCAAGGAGCAGGGTGCGCAGGTGCTGGTGTCCAACTTCGGCCGGGCGCTCGGCATCACCCGGCGAATCGTGGCCAGGTTGCCGGGGGATACGCCGGTCATCGAGCTCGACGTCACCGACGAGGAACACCTCGCGCGGCTGCCCGAACTGGTCGGCGAGCATGTGGACGCCCTCGACGGCGTCGTGCACTCGATCGCCTACGGCAACCCCGAGACGGTGCTCGGCGACAGGTTTCTCACCGCGCCCTGGCCGGACGTGGCGCAGGCGGTGCAGGTGTCGGCGTACTCGTTGCAGGCGCTGACCGCCTCGGTGCTGCCGGTCCTCGCGCCGCGCTCGTCGGTCGTCGGCCTGACCTTCGACGCGTCGGTGGCCTGGCCCGCCTACGACTGGATGGGGGTGGCCAAGGCCGGCCTGGAGTCGTGCGCACGCTACCTCGCCCGCGACCTCGGCCCGCGTGGGCACCGGGTCAACCTGGTCGCCGCCGGGCCGTTGAAGACCCTCGCCGCCAAGGCCATCCCGGGCTTCGAGCAGCTGGAGACGATGTGGAGCGCCCGGGCGCCGCTGGGGTGGGACGAGACCGACCAGGAGCCGGCCGCTCGCGCCGTGGTCGCCCTGCTGAGCGACCTCTTCCCCGCCACGACCGGCGAGATCGTGCATGTCGACGGCGGCTTCCACGCGGTGGGTGCCTGACCGCAAAGGGTGCGCCGCATCTCGGGCGGCCTTCGCGGTCAGGCGTCGTCGTCAGCGCTTGAAGGCGTCCTTGACCTTGTCCCCCGCCTGCTTGAGGTCGGACTTGGCCTGGTCCCGCTTGCCCTGGTTCTTCAGCGGCTCGTCGCCGGTGGCATCGCCGACCGCCTCCTTGGCCTTGCCGCCCATGCCCTCACCCTTGTTGGCGAGCTTGTCGTCGTCGCTCACTGTGTTCTCCTCTCACCGACTGTCGGTCCCACCGAGTGGACCACGAGATGGCCTGCTTTGCACGCAGGGGGTGAGTGGGGTGCAGCCGCCGGTGACAAGGTGGGCAGATGACTCCGCACCCCTCGTCGCCCCGGCTGGTCATCGTGGTGCGACATGCCAAGTCCGAGCACAGCGGCGTTCGTGACCGGGACCGGCGGCTGACCGAGCGTGGGCGTGGCGACGCATCGTCGGCCGCCGCCGCGGTGGGCGCCGCGCTCGGCGGTTCGGCTGCCAGCGGTGAGGTCGTCGCGCTGGTGTCGTCGTCGGCGCGCACCTACGAGACCTGGCAGCAGCTCGCGGCGCGGCTGCCGGTGGCGGTGGACGAGCGCGTGAGCGACGAGCTGTACGACGCCGGGATCGATGACGTCGTGGACCTCGTCGCCCGGCTCGACGACGGCGTCTCTGCAGCGATCGTGGTGGGTCACAACCCGACGATGCAGGCCACCGTGCACACGCTCGCCGGTGGTGGTGACCCGGGTGCGCTGGCGCTGCTCGGCGAGCGCGGCTTCCCGACCGCGTCGGTTGCGGTGCTGGCGCACGAGGGGGAGTGGAGCGAGCTTGCCCCCGACAGCTGCCGGTTGCGGGCCTTCGACGTGGGACGTGGTTGAGTCCCTGGTCTCTCAGCCGGCGGCGCCGGCGTCGGCGCCCGCCGCCTCGATCTCCTCGCGGCTGATCCCCAGCAGGTACGCGACGGTGTCGAGGTAGGGCGTCGTGACTGCGGTGTCGGCGGCGGCGCGCACCACCGGCTTGGCGTTGAACGCGACGCCCAGACCGGCGGCTGCCAGCATGTCGAGGTCGTTGGCGCCGTCGCCGATGGCGACGGTGTTTGCGATCGGGATGCCCGCGTCGGCCGCGAACCGGCGCAGGGCGGTGGCCTTGCCCGCCCGGTCGACGATCTCACCGAGCAGCCGCCCGGTGAGCCGGCCGTCGAGGACCTCGAGAGTGTTGGCGGCGGTGTAATGGATGCCGAGGTCGGCGGCGAGCGGGTCGATCACCTGGGTGAAGCCGCCGCTGACCAGGGCGAACCGGTAGCCAAGCCCCCGCAGCGTCCGCACCAGCGTGCGCGCACCCGGTGCCAGCTTCAGTTCCGCGCGTACCTCGTCCAGCGCGGTCGCGGGCAGCCCGGCCAGCAGTGCGACCCGCTCGTGCAGCGACTCCTCGAAGTCGAGCTCGCCGCGCATCGCCCGCTCGGTGACCGCGGCCACCTGCTCGCGGCAGCCGGCGTGCTCGGCGAGCAGCTCGATCACCTCGCCCCGCACCAGCGTGGAGTCGACGTCCATGACGACCAGGCGCTGGGCGAGGCGCCGGATGCTGGCGCTCTGCACCGCGATGTCGACCTGCTGCCGGGCCGACTCCTCGGCCAACAGCAGCCGCAGCCGGTCGGTGTCGGCGCCGGAGACGTCGAAGTCGACCGCGGTGACCGGGTAACGGGCGATGCGGCGGATCCGGTCGATGTTCGCGCCGGTGTCGGCCACCCTGCCTGCCACCGCCGCAACCGCTGCCGGTCGCAGCGGGGCGCCGAGCACCGTCACCCGCACCCGCCCCGAGGCGCGGGCAGCGGCGTCACCGAGACCCTGCTCGAGGGTCACCTCGAGACCCAGGTCTGCCGCGACGGTGTCCAGCGCAGCGCCCAGCGCGGTGCGCAGCCGGGTGGGGGCGGGGGGCAAGGTGAGCAGGACGGCGAGCACGAGCCGGCCGCGCACGACCACCTGCTCGATGTCGAGAACCTCCACGGGGAAGCGGGCGCACGCCGTGAACAGCGCTGCGGTCACCCCGGGACGGTCGGGGCCGCTGAGGGTCACCAGCAGCGTGGGCCGGTCGGCCGTCACGATGCCGCCGGGTCCTCGGCGCCGACCACCGAGCAGGCCGCCACCAACGCGTGTCGGGCGCTGCGGGCCAGCTGCGACAGCGCGTCGCGGCGCTCGGCCGCCTCGAACGCCGACACCGCGGCGCCGTCGTCGCCCAGGCCGAGCTGGGCGATCGCCTGGCAGCGCAGCCCGAGTGCAGCCAGCCGTTGGGCGCGGGCGGGGTGCCCGGGTGGGAGCGGGGCGGGGTGGGCCTCGCGCAACGCGTGCAGACCCTCCGCGGCATCGGGACGCCACCTGGCCACATCCAGATCGACCAACCGGGCCGAGCTCTCCAGCAGCATCTCGCGCAGCCGTTGCTCGGCCTCGACAAGGTCGGGCAGCGTGCGTACCGCAGCCGCGGCGAAGGCCCGCCAGGTGACGCCGGCGCCGACGACGTCGGGCACGAGCCCGAGGCCGCAGCCACGCACCACCACCGCCTCGCCGGCCTCGATGGCTGACTGGTTGAACTCCGGTGGTCCGTTGAGTCCGACCGGATCGCCGGGCACGGGCAGAGCCACTGTCGCCCGCTCGGCCCCGCGGCTGCGCAGCCGCCCGAGTGCCAGCACGATCGGCACCGGGGCGTCGTCGAGCCCGAGAACGTCGTGTGCCGCGTCCGGTGTCACGATCGCGTCGCGGGCGTCGTCGAGGCTGCACTCACCTTGCAGCCAGGTGTTGAACCACGACGCGAGGCGCGCGGAGCGAGGCAGTCCGGTCACGACGCTCAGCGTAGGTGCCGTAGGTTTGCCTGCGCCGCACCGTGGGCACCAGCCGTACCCCCACAGCGGTCCCGAGCCCGACCCGAGGGAGTCCATGAGCGTCGTCGTCGAGCTGGCCGACGTCACCGTCGTTCGCGGCCGCAACCGACTGCTCGACGAGGTCTCGTGGATGGTGCGCGCCGAACAGCGCTGGGTGGTGCTCGGCCCCAACGGCGCAGGCAAGACGACGCTGCTGCAGCTGGTCAGCGCCCAGATCCACCCCAGCGCCGGGGTGGCCGGGGTGCTGGGTGAGGTGCTCGGCACCGTCGACGTCTTCGAGCTGCGGCCCCGGATCGGTTTCATGAGCGCCGCGCTCGCCGAGCGCATCCCCGCGTCCGAGCGGGTCCGCGACGTGGTGGTGTCCGCTGCCTACGCAGTGCTGGGGCGCTGGCGCGAAGAGTACGACGAGCCGGACCACGAGCGGGCTCAGGGGTTGCTCGCCGAGGTCGGGATCGGGCACCTGGCTGAGCGATCTTTCGGCACACTGAGCGAGGGTGAGCGCAAGCGGGTGCAGGTTGCCCGGGCGTTGATGACCGACCCCGAGCTGCTATTGCTCGACGAGCCGGGTGCCGGTCTCGACCTCGCCGCCCGCGAGGACCTGGTGAGCACCCTGGGTGCGCTGGCGGGCGACCTCGATGCGCCGGCCTCGGTGCTCGTCTCGCACCACGTGGAGGAGATACCACCGGGCTTCACGCACGCGTTGCTGTTGCGGGCCGGCGCGGTGGTGGCGGCGGGGCCCATCGACGAAGCGCTGACCGAGGCAACGCTGAGCGACGCGTTCGGCCTGCCGCTGGTGCTCGAGCGACGCGAGGGACGCTGGTCGGCCCGTCGTCGCACCTGATCAGCGCAGTCAGGGGGTGCGTGCCACGCATTGACTAGACTGTGCCCGTGGAGGAGTGGCTGCGCGAGTACGCCTGGGTCGTGTGGACGGCCATGATGGTGGCGCTCGGCCTCGCCGAGATGATCAGCCTCGACTTCGTCCTGCTGATGCTTGCGGCCGGGGCCGGGGCCGGCGCGCTGTCGTCGGTGCTGCTGCCCGTCTCGGTGTGGGTGGACCTGCTCGTCGCGCTCGTCGTCGCCACCGGCATGCTCGCACTCGTCCGTCCGTCGCTCGTCAAGAAGCTGCACAACGGTCCGGAGCTGACCACCGGGCACTCCGCACTCGTCGGGCACAAGGCCATCGTGCTCGAGCCGGTCGATGAGCACGGCGGTCAGGTCAAGCTCGCCGGGGAGGTCTGGACCGCCCGGGTGTTCGACCCGTCCACGCGCATCGATGCCGGAGCCGAGGTGGAAGTCTTCGAGATCGACGGCGCCACCGCCGTGGTGTACCCGATGGACTAGTCGCGAGCGGCACCACCCGAGCAGTTGGCCTGCCACCGCTAGGAGAGGACACCCATGGAATCGGCACTTCTCGTCTTGTTCGCGCTGATCGTGTTGTTCGCGGTCGTCGGCCTCGCCAAGACCATCCAGATCGTTCCGCAGGCGCGCGCGGGCATCGTCGAGCGCTTCGGCAAGTACCGCACCACCCTGACCGCCGGCCTCAACGTCGTGGTGCCGTTCGTGGACAAGGTGCGCTACACCATCGATCTGCGCGAGCAGGTGGTTTCCTTCCCGCCGCAGCCGGTGATCACCGAGGACAACCTGGTGGTGTCGATCGACACCGTCATCTACTTCCAGGTCACCAACGCCGTGGCCGCGACGTACGAGATCGCCAACTACATCCAGGCCACCGAGCAGCTCACCACGACCACGCTCCGCAACATCATCGGTGGGATGACCCTGGAGCGGACCCTCACCAGCCGCGAGGACATCAACCGGGCACTCCGCGGGGTGCTGGACGAGGCCACCGGAAAGTGGGGGCTGCGGGTCAACCGGGTCGAGCTCAAGGGCATCGACCCGCCGCCGTCGATCAAGGATTCGATGGAGAAGCAGATGCGCGCGGACAGGGACAAACGCGCGGTCATCCTCACCGCCGAGGGTCACCGGCAGTCGGCAATCCTCACCGCCGAGGGGGACAAGCAGGCTGCCATCTTGAGCGCGGAGGGGGCTCGCGAGTCGACGATCCTGCGTGCGCAGGCCGACCGCGAGTCCGCCATCTTGCACGCCCAGGGTGAGGGCCAGGCGATCCAGACGGTCTTCCAGGCCATTCACGACGGCTCGCCGGACCAGTCGCTGCTGGCCTACCAGTACCTGCAGATGCTGCCCAAGATCGCCGAGGGCGACGCCAACAAGGTCTGGATCGTCCCCAGCGAGATCGGTGACGCGCTGAAGGGGCTCGGCTCGACCATGTCGGAGCTGTCCGGGATTCCGACCGAATCCGGCGGCCCGCGCACCCGCGTGGACATGGGGTCGGCGACACCGGAGCTCGCTGGCGGCGCAACCGAGAGCTCGCTCAAGGTTGCGCACGAGCAGGTCGCAGCCGCCATCGCCTCCGCCCAGCAGGCCGCTCAGCCCGACCTGCCGGGAGCCGGCCAGTCCGGCGACTCCGATGCCGGTGCGACCCGCGCCGGCGACACCGCCGAGACGGCCGGTGCCGGGGGGCCGGCTGCCGAGTCTTCGTCCGCCGGGGGGCCTGCGTCCGAGGCCGCGGCGGACCGAGGCGACCGGCCGGAGCCCGGCGCTGCCGGGGGTCGCACACCCGCCGGGTGAGCCTGCTGGAGGTGCTGGCCGTCCTGCTGGCAGGGGCGGCCGCGGGGACCATCAACACCGTGGTGGGCTCGGGTTCCCTCGTCACCTTCCCGACGCTGCTGGCGCTGGGGTTCAGCCCGGTCGTCGCCAACGTCACGAACACCGTCGGCCTGGTGCCCGGCTCGGTCTCGGGTGCCATCGGCTACCGGCGCGAGCTCTCCGGTCAGCGTAGCCGGCTGGTGCGGCTCGGCATCGCCGCCCTGGTCGGCGGGCTGGCCGGCGGGGTGCTCTTGCTGACCTTGGACGAGGCGGTCTTCGAGACCATCGTCCCAGCGCTGATCCTGCTGGGCTGTCTCCTCGTCGTGATCCAGCCGCGGCTGTCGGCATGGATGCGCCGCCGCCGCGAGGGACAGTTGCCCCGCCACCACGGGTCGTGGTTGGTGTGGGTAGGCGTCCTGGTGACGTCGGTGTACGGCGGGTACTTCGGCGCCGCGCAGGGTGTGCTGTTCATGGCCGTCCTCGGGCTGGGGCTGGATGACGCGCTGCAGCGGATCAACGCCAGCAAGAACGTGCTGGCCGCCCTCGTCAACGGCGTCGCGGCATTGCTGTTCGCGGTCGTGGCCGACGTCGACTGGGCTGCAGCCGGGGTGCTCGCCACCGGCGCCATCGTCGGCGGGCAGATCGGCGCGACCGTCGGGCGCCGGTTGCCGGACTGGGTGCTGCGTACGTTCGTGGTCGTCGTCGGCGTGGCCGCCGTGACGCAGTTTGCCCTGGGCAACTGACGGCCCGGTGCGCCGCGGTCGAGTGCGGTGTCCGGGGTCATCGCGGCCGTCGCCGGTGACCCGCAACACCGCACTCGGTCGGTCGGCGGCCAGACTGAGCCGCCGTGCGCCGCGGCGGTCTCAGCGGCCCAGCCCGTCGACCACCTCGGCGCGCGGCAGGTCGGCCAGCGAGGCACCCGGCAGCACGAGCTTCGAGCGCCGCAGCCCACTGCCGACCACCACCAGCGGCGTCGCCACCACGGCGGCATCAACCAGCAGCAGCCAGTCATCGGGCAACCCGATCGGGGTGATACCGCCGTGCTCCATCCCGCTGGCGGCGACGGCGAAGTCCATGCTGGCGAAGGATGCCTTCCGCGCGTCCAGGCGCCGCCGCACGAGCCCGTTGACGTCGGCACGGGTCGTCGCGAGCACCACGCAGGCGGCGTGCCGCTCGACGTCACCGCGTCGCCCGGTCACGACGACGCAGTTGGCGGACGTGTCCAGTGGCAGGTCGTAGGCCGCGCACAGCTTCGCCGTGTCGGCGAGGGTGGGGTGGATCTCGGCCACCTCCACCGCGGACATGCCCGCCAGGGCGGCCACGACCGGGGCGGCGAGCAGATCGGGTCGCCGTGCGGCGGCAACGGTCTCCAGGTGTCCCAACACGGGGTCATTGTCATGCCCGCGGGACTGCGACCGACGGGCGGCTACGGTGACCGCGATGGGTGAGCCGGTGCTGCACGCCGCGGGCTTCGACGAGCTCGACGCCCGGGTCCTGCATGACATCGTCCGGCTTCGCATCGACGTCTTCGTGGTGGAGCAGCACTGCCCGTACGCCGAGCTCGACGGTCGCGACGTCGAGCCTGGTACCCGCCACCTGTGGGCCGGTGACGGCGGCCGCATCGTCGCGTATCTGCGGGTCCTGGTCGAGCCCGACGGCAGCCGTCGCATCGGACGGGTGTGCGTGGCCGGATCGCACCGGGGGACCGGCCTGGCCCGCAGGCTGGTGGCCGAGGCGCAGACGCAGGCCGGCACGCAGGCGCCCGGGGCCGATGTGGTGCTGGATGCGCAGGCGCACCTGGTCGGCTGGTACGAGTGGCTGGGCTACCGCGCGGCTGGCGAGGAGTTCATGGAGGACGGAATCCCGCACCTGCCGATGCGCCTCAAGCGTCCGGGCTGACCGGGCGCTGATCGAATCACTGCAGGGAGCTCAGCCACCGGCGGGTGACCCCATAGGCCTCGGTGCGAGCCACCTCGGCGGACAAGAAGACGTCATGCAGGGCCCCGTCGACGCGGGCGATGGTGACGTACGAGCCCAGCCGGTGCGACCAGCGGGCGATCTGCTCGACGTCGAGCACGATGTCGGCGGCGGCGACGTCCTCGGTCCACACCGGCGTGAAGGCGGTGCGTTTCGAGGCCAGCACCAGCACCGGAGCACCGACGTCCACGCCGCGGTGCAGCCGGCGGTGCGCCCGGCGGATCGCCCGCATCCACCCGGCACGGACCGGAAAGCTCTCCAGCGGCTTCCACCGGGTGTCGAAGGTCCACTCGCCGCCGTGGTCGCTGTGCAGGCTCTCGGCATACACGCCCGAGACGGTGCGCGGGATGACCTGGTACGGCCGGCGGGCACCGACCTGGTCGATCGCCTGGGTGGCGACCGTGCGCAGCAGCAGCGAACCCTGCATGTCGAGCCAGGGGCTGTTCAGCACGACCGCGTCCGCCACCGCTTGCCCGGCCCGGCGTCGGGCGTCGAGCCACAGCGGGACGATGAGCCCCCCGGTCGAGTGCGCCACGACCACCACCTCGCCGTGCCCGTCGCGCTCGGTGATGCGCTGCCAGGCCTCGTCCAGCTCGGGGTCGTACTCGGCCACGTCGAGGCAGAAGTTGGCGGTCTGGTGCGGCAGCAAGGACCGGCCGTACTTGCGCAGGTCGAGGGCGTAGAAGTCGTAGCCGAGCTCGCCGAAGAACTCCGCCAGCCCGCGCTGGAAGAAGTAGTCGCAGAAGCCGTGCACATACAGCACCGCACCGCGGTGGAACCGTGGTGCGGGGTGGTGCACCAACGTGGCGACCACCGCGCCCTCGGCGTCGTCGGGTAGGTCGATCGTCTCGGCGACGAACGGCTCACCGAGAACGTCGGCTCGGGGTGTGTCCCCTGCAGGACTCATGCCGCGGATTGTGCCCGAGTGCCAGTGGCTGCGCGACGCTGCCCGTCCTGGGGTCAGCCGGCGACGATCTCGGCCGCCGCGCGCCGCTCGACCTGAGCCGGCACGAGCAGCGCCGCACCGGTGGCCGCCAGGCCGATCACGGACGAGAAGAGGAATGCCGCGGTGTAGGCGCCCTCCGACGGCAGCCCGGTGGAGCCCACGACGTGGGGCGGCGAGGTGTGAGGCACCACGCCGAAGGCCAGCGGGAACACGCCGCCGGCCACCCCCTGCAGTACCTGACCCGCGATCAGCACCTCGATCGACGGTGCCAGCGCGTTGACCGCGCTGCCGAGCGCGAACACGGCCAGCACCGTGGTCAGCATCCGCCCACGGCCGTACACGTCGCCGAGCTTGCCGACTATCGGGGTGGCCACCGAGGCGGACAGCAGGAAACCGGTGAGCACCCACGAGGTGGCCGACGGGCTGGCTTGCAACTGCGTGGCGATCACCGGCAGCGCCGGGATCGAGGTGGTCATCAATGCTGGGTCAACGACCGCGGTCGGTCGCGCATTCCTGCCGCCCGGGGGCTGCGAATGGGGCTGGGCGGCTCAGTGCTGGTAGGTGCCGTGCAGGATCGCCCGCCCGAGCGTCTTGAACGCCAGGTTGAACGACACCACGGCGGGGGAGACGTCCGCGTCCACGCCGAGCGTCTCCTCGCCGACGGCATGCACGACGAAGTAGTAGCGGTGCACCTGGTCGCCCGGCGGCGGTGCGGCACCACCGAAGTCACGGCTACCCACGTCGTTGCGGACGTGGAAGCCGCCGCCCGGCAGCGAGTCGTCGCCCGCGCCGGCACCGGCGGCCAGCTCGGTGGTGTGGGCCGGCAGGTCGACCGCCACCCAGTGCCAGAAGCCGGACGGGGTCGGCGCGTCGGGGTCGAAGCAGGTCACTACGAAGCTCCTGGTGCCCTCGGGGGCACCCGACCAGGCCAGGTGCGGCGAGGTGTTGCCCTTGTCGGCGACCTGCGCGTCGGCCAGTGGCTGGCCGTCAACGACGTCATCGCTGCGAACGTCGAAGGCGGGCACGTCCGGAAGCAGGGTGTACGGGTCGGGGGTGACGGGTCGGTCGAGGCTCATAGCAGCCGACGCTACCCGTCCGGGGGCTGGGATGCACCGGCGACGAAACATCGGGCTCGTACCGTATTGAGGGTGCCTGGCGACCGACACCTCGACGACGCGGTCTACCCCGTCGGCCTGCGCCTGCGCGGGCGGCGGGTCGTCGTCGTCGGCGGTGGGCAGGTGGCGCAGCGGCGGGTGCCGGCGCTGCTGGCCGCCGGCGCGCGGGTGCGTGTCGTGTCGCCGTGGCTTCGTCCGGCGCTGGAGGGGCTGGTGTCGACCGGCGAGCTGGAGTGGGCGGATCGCGGCTACCGCACCGGTGACCTAACCGACGCATGGTACGCGCTGGCCGCCACCGACGACGCCGAGACCAACGCCGCGGTGGCGCAGGATGCCGAGGATGGCCGGGTCTTCTGCGTGCGCGCCGACGACGCCTCAGAGTCGACGGCGTGGACGCCGGCTTCGGGCCGGCACGGCGGGGTGAGCGTTGCCGTGCACGCCCAGCGGGACCCGCGGCGGGCCGCGCATGTCCGCGACGAGGTGGTCAAGGGCCTGCGCACCGGTGACCTCGCCGCGCCGCGGCACCGCACCCGCGAGGGCGGCGTGGTGTTGGTCGGCGGCGGGCCGGGTGACCCCGAGCTGATCACGCTGGCCGGTCGGCGCGCGCTGGCCGAGGCAGACGTGGTCGTGGTGGACCGGCTGGCTCCCACCGCGCTGCTCGACGAGCTTGCCGGCCACGTCGAGGTCGTGGACGCGACGAAGCTGCCCCGCGGCCGGGCGGCGGCGCAGGACGAGATCAACCGGGTGCTCGTCGAGGGCGCCCGCGCGGGCAAGCTGGTGGTGCGCCTGAAGGGGGGCGACCCGTACGTCTTCGGCCGCGGGTTCGAGGAGCTGATCGCCTGCGCGGAGGCCGGCGTGCCCTGCCGGGTGGTGCCCGGCGTCACCAGTGCGATCGCCGTCCCTGCGCTGGCCGGGGTGCCGGTCACCCACCGGGGAGTGGCACACGAGCTGGTCGTCGTGTCCGGTCACCTGCCGCCCGGGCATGCGGACTCGTTGGTCGACTGGTCGGCGCTGGCGCGGCTGCGCGGCACCCTGGTGGTGCTGATGGGGGTCGACACGCTGCCGGCCATCGCGGCCGCGCTGATCGCTGGCGGGCGCCCCGCTGGCACCCCGGTCGCCGTGGTGCAGTCGGGCACGACGGCGGGGGAGCGGCGGGTGCTCGCCACCTTGACAACCGCCGCTGCCGTCGTTGCTGTCGAGCGGATCACCGCACCGGCGACGATCGTGATCGGCGAGGTGGTCGCGGTGGCCGCCGGCGCGAGCACGACCTCGGCGGCGCCGCAGCCCACCGCCACCCTCTCGGTGTGAGCGGGCCACCCGGGGTGGCGCAGCCCGTCACCGACCCGGCGGACCCCCGCCTGGCCGACTATCGGGGGTTGCGCGACGTCACCTTGCGGCGCAGCCTCGAGGCCGAGCACGGGCTGTTCATCGCCGAGGGCGCCACGGTCATCCGCCGCGCGGTGGAGGCCGGCTACCGACCGAGGTCGTAGCCCTGGACCCGCGTGGCCGACTGGTGGGACGCGGTCGACCTCGCCGACGTACCCGTCGAGGGTCGCATCGCGCTGCTGGTCGGCTCGGAGGGGCCAGGGCTGTCGACCCGTTGGCGGCGCTCCGCCGAGCGCTCAGGCAGCGCCGGTGGGCTCGCGCTCCGCGGTGACCGGCCAGTCCGGCGGGAAGTCGTCGGCCCGCTGCTCGGCCTCGCGCTCGAGCCGCTTGCGCCACTTGCGGGCCAGCCGGTCGCCGAAGACCGTGCCGTACAGGTGGTCGGTCTCGTGCTGCAGGCAGCGTGCGAGCAGCCCGTCACCCTCGTACGCCACCGTGGTGCCGTCGATGCCCACGCCCTCGACGCGGGCCCGGTCGGGGCGCGCGCAGGGTACGAAGGCGCCGGGCAGCGACAGGCAGCCCTCCTCGCCCTCGTCGAGGACGCGGTCCTTGCCCTCGGGCAGCAGCAGGCGCGGGTTGCACACCACGCCGCTGTGGCGCTCGTGGTCATCGTCGGGACAGTCGAAGACGAACACCGCCAGGTCGACACCGAGCTGGTTGGCAGCCAGCCCGACCCCGTCGGCCGCCCGCATGGTCGCCACCATGTCGGCAACCAGCCGGGCCAGCTCGGCATCGAACGCCGTGACCGGCCGCAGCGCCCGGTGCATGACCGGCTCGCCCCACCGGGTGATGGGGCGGATGCTGCCGCCTGTCGGGAGCTCACTCACGACAGGTGAGGGTAGTGGAGCGTGGTGGGGGTCACCTCTGCGTTAAGCCGTGCGCGATGGGGGTACTGCCTTCAGACCGCTTCGAGAGGTGACACCGCGATGGCAACCAGCTCCGACAAGCAGCGCACCGACAACGGCGCCGGCCGGCGCGCGGACTACCGGCCAGAGGGCGCCGACCCCAAGCCGTCGACCGGCAGCACGCTGAAGCGCACCGTGCAGGAGTTCAGCGAGGACAACCTCACCGACTGGGCCGCCGCGCTGACCTACTACGGCCTGCTGGCGCTGTTCCCCGCGCTGATCGCGATGGTGTCGGTGGTCGGCCTGGTGGGCGACCCGGCCACCGTCACCAAGACGATCACCGACGTCGTGACCCAGCTCGGCCCCAAGTCCGCGGCCGACGCGCTGTCCGGGCCGATCAAGTCGATCACGTCGAACCCCACCGGGGCGGGCATCGCGTTCATCGCCGGCGTCGCGGGTGCGCTGTGGTCGGCGTCGGGCTACGTCGGCGCGTTCATGCGGGCCTCGCAGATCATCTGGGAGACCCCCGAGGGCCGGCCGATCTGGAAGCTGCGGCCGCTGCAGCTGCTGGTGACCCTGGTCATGATCATCTTGACCGCGGTGGTCGCGCTGTCGCTGGTGCTGACCGGCCCGATCGTGCAGGCCGTCGCCTCCCCGCTGGGGCTGGGTAGCACCGCGGTGACGATCTGGGACTACGCCAAATGGCCGGTGCTGGTGCTCCTCGTGCTGGTCATCATCGACGTCCTCTACTTCGCCGCCCCCAACGTCAAGCAGCGCGGCTTCGGCTGGCTGACCAAGGGTGCGCTGCTGGCGCTGGTGGTGTGGCTGATCGCCTCGGTCGCGTTTGCGTTCTTCGTCGCGAACTTCGGTTCGTACAACAAGACGTACGGCAGCCTCGGCGGCCTGGTGGCGTTCCTGGTGTGGCTGTGGATCACCAACGTGGCGGTGCTGCTCGGCATGCAGTTCAACGCCGAGCGCGAGCGCAGCGCCGAACTGTCCGAGGGCGTCCCTGGCGCCGAGCGGGAGATCCAGGGGCGGCCCCGGCAGGAGCCCAAGGAGCAGCAGACCACCTGAGCGCCTAGTTTGCTGTCGTGGATCCCGACAACCAGCACGGCGACCAGACTGACGCGGCGGCAAACCCTTCTTCCTGAACGCCAGCTCCGGCTACCTGCCGGCCGCGTTCCTGCAGGCGCTTACCGCACTGCACTACCGGCCGATCCCGCTGTCGGGTCCGGCGGGGGAGAAGGTCGTGGACATCGGCATCCAGCGCACCCTCGACGCGCTGGAGTCACGGCCCGGCGATGTCGTGCTGGCCAGCCACGACGGCGACTTCGTCCCCCAGATCACCCGGCTGTGCGGGTCGGACCGCCGGGTCGGTGTGGTCGGCTTCCGCGAGTTCTTCAACCTGCGCTTCACCGAGCTGGTCCCCGATGGCCTGCAGATCTTCGACCTCGAGTCCGACGTCGGCGCGTTCAACACCGTGCTGCCGCGGGTGCGCATCATCGACCTGGACGAGTTCGACCCGGTCGCGTTCCTCTAGGATCGACCCCGGGCGTCATCCGCGCATTTCGTACCAGCTGGCCGCTTGGCGCTGGAACTCCTCGGGCGGCAGGTCACCGGCGCCGGCCGGGATGGCTGCGAGCAGGGGCAGCCGGGTGATCCGGGGCAGGTCCTCACGATTGGCGCAGGCCGAGAGGTTGGGGTCGGCCGGCCAGGCGCCGATCACGAGACCGGCGACGTCCAGCCCGGCAGCGCGGATGGCGTCCACCGTCAGGACGGTGTGGTTGAGCGTGCCGAGCTCGGCCCGGACCACCACGATCACCTCGACGTCACCGTGCGCGCGCAGGCAGCGACCGATGTCGAGCAGCGTCCCGCCGTCCCGGTCGAGGCGCACCGTCACCCCGCCCGCACCCTCGACGAGCGCCACCTCCGCCCCGGCCGCCGATGCGGCAGCGACGGTGCGCTCGGCCAGCTCGGCGACCGGTGGCAGCTCGGCACCGGAGCGGAGCGCGGCCGACTCGGGCGCCAGCGGCTCGGGCAGCCGCACCAGCTCGTAGGCCTCTCGGATGTCGGACAACCGGCGGATGACGTCGACGTCGCCGGGCTCGTCGGGCTGGATGCCGCTTTGCGCCGGCTTGACGACCGCCACCCGACGACCGGCCGCGTGCTGCCACACGGTGAGGGCGGCCGTGGTGATCGTCTTACCCACCTCGGTGTCGGTTCCCGTTACCAGCACGAACCGGGGTGGCCGTCGCGACTGCTCATTCATGCAGCACCGGCTTCAGGCGGTCGGTGGCCTGCGCGACCTCGTGGTCGGTGAGGCTGGCGTGCGCGGTCAGCCGCAGCCGCGAGACCCCGTCGGGCACCGAGGGTGGTCGGAAGCAGCCGACCAGCAGCCCGCGGTCGCGCAGCGCGGCCTGTGCCCGCACTGCCGCATCGGGTGCGGCCATCGGCACCGGCACGATCGCACCGGCGGTGGGCGGCACCCCGCAGGCACCGGCGAGCTGGGCCGCCCGCCGGCGTACGTCGGCTGCCATCTCCGGAGTCTCGCGCAACAGCTCGAGGGCGGCCAGCGCGGCGGCGGTCGAGGCCGGACTCAGCCCGGTGTCGAAAATGAACGGTCGAGCGGTGTTGACGAGATGGTCGACGACCGCGCGGCTGGCAAGCACGGCACCGCCCTGACTGCCCAGCGCCTTGGAAAGCGTGACCGTAACGACCACGTCCGCCGGGTGCGAACGGCCGGCCAGCAGGCCGAGCCCGTGCGTCCCGGCCACCCCGAGCCCGTGCGCCTCGTCCACCACCAAGGTGGCGTCGTGCCGGGTGCACACGGCGGCGAGGTCGTCCAGCGGGGCGGCGTCGCCCAGCACGGAGAAGATCGACTCGGTGAGCACCAGCGCCCGTGGCTGGCGCCGGCCCGCCAGCGCCGTATCGACGGCTGCCGGGTCGGCGTGCGGCACGACCGTCACCTGACCGCGGGCCAGCCGGCAGGCGTCGACCAGCGACGCGTGCACGTGGGCGTCCGAGACGACGAGCGTGTCGGCGTCGGCCAGGGCGGTGACCGCGGCCAGGTTCGCGTGGTAGCCCGTCGACGTCACCAGCGCCGCCTCGTGCCCGAGCGACTCGGCAAGCCGCTCCTCGAGCGTCTGGTGCAGCTGCAAGGTGCCGGTGACCAGCCGGGACGCGCCGGCTCCCGCGCCCCAGCGCTGGGCTGCCGCCACCGCGGCCGCAACTACCCGCGGGTCGCGGGCCAGGCCCAGGTAGTCGTTGCCGGCCAGGTCGATGGCCTCCGGCCGCGGCCCGCGCGGCGCCAGCCGCCGCTGCGTGCCGGCCGCCGCCCGTGCCGCCGCGCGCTCGGCAAGCCAGTCGTCGAGCCCGCTCACGACGACACCTCGCCGCTCACGGCGGCGCCGATCGCGTCGGTGATCGCGCGAACGTCGTCGACGCCGGTCACGTACGGGGGCATGGCATAGACGAGGTCGCGGAACGGGCGCAGCCACACGCGCTGTCGCAGCGCTGCCTCGGTGGCCCGCTCCACGTCGACCGGCCGGTCCAGCTGCACGACACCGACCGCGCCAAGCACCCGCACGTCGCGCACGCCGGGCAGCCCGGCCAGCGGTCGCAGGCCGCCCTCAAGGCCGGCCGAGACCGCGGCGACCTGGTCCGCCCACCCGGCCGACACGAGCAGGTCGATGCTCGCGCCAGCGACCGCGCAGGCCAGCGGGTTGCCCATGTAGGTCGGGCCGTGCATCAGCACGCCGGACTCCGATGCGGAGATCGCGTGCGCGACCTCGGCGGTGACGACCACGGCCGACAGCGTGAGGTAGCCGCCGGTCAGCGCCTTGCCCACGCACATCACGTCCGGCGCCACGCCGGCGTGCTCGGCGGCGAACAGCGCACCGGTGCGGCCGAAGCCGGTGGCGATCTCGTCCAGCACCAGCAGCAGGCCGTGCTCGTCGCACACCGCACGCAGCACCCGCAGGCAGGCGGGGTCGTAGACGTGCATGCCGCCGGCGCCCTGCAGCACCGGCTCGGCCATCACCGCCGCCAGCTCGTGGCGGTGCTCTGCGGCCAGCATGCGCACCGCCTGCGCCCAGCCGTCGACGTCACCGCCGGGCGTTGGCGGGCGGGGCGCGAACACCTGTCTTGGCAGGGTCGCAGCGAACATCGAGTGCATCCCGCCCACCGGGTCGCACACCGACATCGCACCGTAGGTGTCGCCGTGATAGCCACCGCGCAGGCTCAGCAGCCGGGTTCGCTCCGGGTGCCCACGGCCGCGCTGGGCCTGCAGCACCATCTTCAGCGCCACCTCCACGGCCACCGAGCCGGAGTCGGCGAGGAACACGTGCTCCAGCCCCGGTGGCGTCAGCTCGACCAGCCGGCGGGCAAGGTCCACCGCCGGTGCGTGCGTCAGCCCGCCGAACATCACGTGCGCCATCTGGTCGATCTGGTCGCGGGCCGCCGCGTCGAGGACCGGGTGCCGGTAGCCGTGCACCGCGCACCACCACGACGACATCGCGTCGACGACCTCGCGACCGTCGGCCAGCCGCAGCCGTACGCCCTGCGCGCCGGTGACCTCGCGGGTGGTCGTGGGGTCGGTCATCGAGGTGTACGGGTGCCACAGATGCGCGCGGTCGTACGCCAGCAGGTCAGTCCCGTGCGTCGTGAAAACAGTCATCTCGAGAGCACGCTAGCGACCCGGCCTCCCGCAAACGCGGGCTGTCGGTAGCGATCTCAGCGTGCACACAGCGGTTGTGACTCACATTGGCTGTGTTCGCGTCGAGATCGTTTGCGGCGTCAGCGGGGTGGCCATGCCAGCCGAGCGCTCCCCACTGGTCGAGATTGTCGCGGCGTCAGCGGGGGTGGCCATGCCAGCCGAGCGCTCCCCACTAGATTGCCGCCCATGAGTGTTGCCCTGGACAGCAGCCAGCCGTCGTACGGCGGCGGCGACGACATCGTGGTCACCGCCCGCCAGCAGGTGCTGGAACACGGCACAGGGCTGTCCGAGGACCAGCTGGTGCAGGTGCTGCGGCTGCCCGAGGAGCGGCTGCCCGAGCTGCTCGAGCTGGCGCACCGGGTGCGGATGGCGTGGTGCGGTCCGGAGGTCGAGGTCGAGGGCATCGTGTCGCTCAAGACCGGCGGCTGCCCCGAGGACTGTCACTTCTGCAGCCAGTCCGGCCAGTTCACCTCGCCGGTGCGGTCGGTCTGGCTGAACATCCCCGAGCTGGTCGAGGCTGCGGTGCAGACCGCCGCAACCGGCGCTACCGAGTTCTGCATCGTCGCGGCCGTACGCGGTCCGGACGAGCGGCTGATGGGCCAGGTCCGGGACGGCGTGGTCGCGATCCGAGCGGCGGTCGAGATCAACGTGGCCTGCTCGCTGGGCATGCTCACTCAGGCGCAGGTCGACGAGCTGGCCGCGATGGGCGTACACCGCTACAACCACAACCTGGAGGCGGCCCGGTCGTACTTCGGCTCGGTGGTGACGACGCACTCGTGGGAGGAGCGGGTCGAGACCTGCCAGATGGTGCGCGCGGCCGGTATGGAGCTGTGCTGCGGCGGGCTGGTCGGCATGGGGGAGTCGGTGGAGCAACGCGCCGAGCTGGCCGCCCAGCTGGCCGAGCTGGACCCCCACGAGGTGCCGCTGAACTTCCTCAACCCGCGGCCCGGCACCCCGTTCGGCGACCTGGACGTGATGGGCAGCGCGGACGCGCTGCGGACGATCGCCGCCTTCCGGCTGGCGATGCCGCGGACGGTCCTACGCTACGCCGGGGGCCGCGAGCTGACGCTCGGCGACTTCGGCACCCGTGAAGGGCTGCTGGGTGGGATCAACGCGGTCATCGTCGGCAACTACCTGACCACGCTGGGCCGCGAGCCGGATGCCGACCTGGCCCTGCTGGCCGACCTGAAGATGCCGGTCAAGGAACTGGCCAAGACGCTGTGAGCGCCGCGCGGTGAACGATGCCGAGAGGCCGGTCTGGTGCGGGCAGTGCGGCGATGCGTTGTCGGCGGGCGACCATGCCCGCTGCGCGGCCCGCGCCGAGTTGGAGCCGCCCCGCTGGTGTGCGCGCTGCCGCCGGCGGATGGTCGTGCAGGTGGTCCCGCGTGGGTGGCGGGCCCGCTGCGTCGAGCACGGCGAGATCACGAGCACGGGTCGGGCGACTGGCGCGGAGCCTGCCGGTGGTCGCGTACACGACCCCGACGTGCATCCGCCGACCTGACCAGAATGGGTAGGAAGTGCTCCGCGCCCGAACAGATGGAGGACCACCGTGAGCGCTCCTGACATCAAGCTCTCCAGCGGCACCAGCATCCCCCAGCTCGGCTTCGGGGTGTTCCAGATCCCGGCCGAGGACACCGCGCAGCTGGTCGCGGAGGCGTTGCGGATCGGCTACCGGCACATCGACACCGCTGCCCTGTACGGCAACGAGGAAGGTGTCGGCGAGGCGATCCGCGACTCGGGGCTGGACCGCGACGACATCTTCGTCACCACCAAGGTCTGGAACACCGACCAGGGTCGCGACGCGACCTTGGTCGCGTTCGACGCCAGCCTCGACCGCCTCGGCCTCGAGCACGTGGACCTCTACCTCATCCACTGGCCGGTGCCGGCACGCGACCTCTACGTCGAGACCTGGCTGGCGCTTGAGGAGCTCTACCGCGACGGTCGGGCCAAGGCCATCGGCGTGTCCAACTTCCAGGCCAACCACCTGCGTCGGCTCGCCGACGAGGCCACCGTGCTGCCGGCCGTCAACCAGGTCGAGCTGCACCCGACCTTCGTCCAGGCCGATCTCCGCTCGGTGCACGAGCAGATGGGCATCGTCACCGAGGCGTGGGCGCCGCTCGGTCAGGGCAGCGAGCTCGAAGCGCCGACGGTGACCGGGATCGCCGAGCGGTTGGACCGAACGCCCGCCCAGGTGGTGCTGCGCTGGCACCTGCAGCTCGGCAACGTGGTGTTCCCGAAGTCCGCGACACCGAGCCGCATCAAGGACAACTTCGCCGTCTTCGACTTCGAGCTGGCGGAGTCGGACATGGCCGCCATCAGTGCCCTCGACGAGGGCAACCGGATGGGACCCGACCCGGACGCCTTCAACAACTGACCCCTGCCGCACCTTGAGCGAAGCGGGGGCGAGCGATCAGGTGGGCTCGACGCCGATCCGGTTCTCACGGAAGGCGTCGACGAACAGCTGATGGTCCACGCGGACCCGCTCGGCGTAGTCCAGACCCTGCGCCACCAGGTCGCCGATCAGCCCGTCGCGCCGGCCCTTGACGACCTTGGCGATCGCATCCTCGGTCTGGAAGCCGACCAGACTCTCGTCGCTGTCCTGGTCGGCCGCGCAGTGGATCTTGGCCGTCGCCGAGCCGAGGTCTGACAGCAGCGGAGCCACCTCGTCCGGTTCGATGATCGAGTCCCACTCGAGATCGGCCTCGTACGGGGAGAGTTCGTCGATGACGAAGCCGGTGTCGCCGATCGCGCACCAGCCCGCGAACGGGTCGCTGTGCACCTGCAGGGCGCGCTGGGACACCACGGTGCGGTGGCCCTCGTGCTCGAAGTACTTCTCGGCCGCCTCATCCCGCCTGACCTGGCTGATCGCCGGCACCTGGCCCTGCTTCATCGCGAGGATGATGTCGTTTTCCAGCGCCTGGTCGTGGCCCTCGATCAAGAAGTTGTACGCCGGCAACCCGGCGCTGCCGATGCCGAAGCCGCTGCGGCCGACGACGTCCTTGACCGCATAGAACTGATCGCGGCTGCGACGCCGGTCCGAAGGGATGGTCTCCAGGTAGCCCTCGAAGGCGTGCATCACCCGATACTGCTCATCGGTGTCCAGCCGCCGCACCCCCGGCTGGTCCGAGAACCGCCGCTCGCTGTCGACGACCTCGGTTACCCCGTCGAGGAGCGCGGAGCGGCTCGACCCGCGCGCTGTGAGCAGCGCCTCGTGCACCGCCCCGATCGTGTTGTCCAGCCGCAGCGCGAAGTGCTCGTCGTCGTCACCTTCGACGTAGTGGTCCACCTGGTCGGCGTACGAGTTCAGGTAGCCGGTCGCGAGGTCGCGGATCGTCTGGTCGGGGAACGCCTTCTCCCGGCCCAGCAGCGCAAGGCTGGTCACGAAGCGGATCAGGTCCCAGGTGAACGGCCCGAGGTAGGCCTCGTCGAAGTCGTTGACGTCGAAGACCAAGATGCCGTCGGAGTTCATGTACGTGCCGAAGTTCTCCGCGTGCAGGTCGCCGTGGATCCAGACCCGCGAGGTGCGCTTGTCGTTCCAGGCGTCCTCGCGCTCGTCCAGGTCGGCGTAGAACAGCGGTGCGCTGCCGCGGTAGAACGCGAACGGGTCCGCCGCCATCTTGCGGAACTTGCGTCGGAAGGCGGTCGGGTTGGCCGCCATCAGGTCGGTGAAGGCGTTCTCGAGCACCTCGGCGATGCGCTTGCTCCGCGCCTGCTTGCTGGCCATGACGGTCCTTCCGGTCGGTGACCCCGCACCATAGGGCCGCGCGGCCCGTGACGCACTCGCGTGGTTGGCTGGTCGCCATGAGCGCCTCGATGTCCGACGAGCCCGAGATCGACTTTCCCGGCGGCGAGCCGCCGACCCGCCTGCAGAGCACCGACGTGGTGACCGGCGACGGCGCCGAGGCGGTGGCCGGCGCCCAGGTGCTGGTGCACTACGTGGGGGTGGACTTCGAGTCCGGCGAGGGTGCAGGACGTCGGTGAGGGCGGGTCGATCCACCAGCTGACTAGCCGCCACACCTCAGCCAGAAGGCGTCGGATGCGCTTGGCGGACACCCCGGGCGTGGCGCGCACCGACGGGGCGAACAACCCCAGCCGCAGCTCCTCGATCAGCCATCGGGCCGCGACCAGCGCGGCCGGCGGCGGTCGGTCGGGCCGCGCGGCGTCTCGCGCCTGGTCGTACGCAGCGAGCACACCGTGCAGCTCGTCCAGCCGGGCGAGGTCGCGCCGGGCGTCGTCGCCCAGCCGGTCGAGACGCACCAGCACCCCCCCGCGCGTACCGCGCCAGTTCACCCAGCCGGTCCCAGCCGGCCGCGGCGACGAACCCGGGACCGGCCAGGTCGTCCAGCTGCCAGCCGATGTCGTGGCGGACGGCGGCGAGCGAGGGTGCGGTGAGGTCGGTCAGCCGCACCCGCGCGGTGCGGGCTTCCACCAGCACCCGCGGCACGGCGTTCACAGCCGTCTCGGTGGCCGGCACCAGATCGGCGCGCACCGCGTCGCGGAGACGGGCAAACCCGGCGACCGGCTGCGTCAGCGGCTGCGCGCGACCCTCACCGAGGCCGCGAGCGGGCTGGAGCGCACCGGGCTCCTGCAGGGCCGGCAGATCCTTGCCCGTCGCCACCTCGTGGCCGTCCTCGTCGACCACCCGGAAGGTGAGCCGCAGCCCGGGCACCTGCCAGGCGAAGTCGGCGGCCCGCAGGTGGTGCAGCAACGCCAGCGGCACGTCCACGGTGACCCCGTCGAGGTCGGCTCCAGGGTCGAAGGCGTACGAGAGCGGCATATCGGGTCTCCCAGTCGCCCTCCACCAACCCATGCCGGATGAGCAGGTCCCGCGCCGCCTCGGGGTCGACCCGGCCGAGGGGCACCCGGCGGCCGGTCACGATGGGCACCCCGTACAGCGTCACCGTCTCCAACGCGACCGCCGCACCCTGCTTGCGCTCCCAGTGCGGCTCGGCGTACACGCGCTTGACCAGGTGGGCCGCGGCTCGATCCGGGCCGGGTCGATGCGGGCCACCTGCCGGCCCCACAGCCGGGACGTCTCGACCAGCTCGCCGGCCATCACCCACGCCGGGCGGGCCTTGGCCAAACCGGACCCCGGGAAGATCGCGAACCGGGCGCCGCGGGCGCCGAGATAGTCGCGGGTCTCGCGCTGGCGCACCCCGATGTGCGACAGCAGACCGGCCAGCAGCGCCTGGTGCACCCGGTCGAAGTCGTGGGGTGCGCTTGAGACGGTGACGTCGAGGTCGCGGAGCACCCGGCGCAGCTGGGCGACCAGGTCCTGCCACTCCCGTACGCGCAGGTAGTGCAGGAACTCGGCTCTGCACATCCGGCGGAACTTGCTCGAGCTCGCGGCCCGTTGCTGGTCGCGTAGGTGCTGCCACAGCGAGAGATAGGAGAGCAGGTCCGACGACGGGTCCTGGAACCGGCGGTGCGCGGCGTCGGCCGCCTGCTCCTTGCCGGTCGGGCGCTCCCGCGGGCCCTGGATCGCCAGCGCCGCGGCGATCACCACCACCTCACGTACGCAACCGAGGCGGTCGGCCTCGAGCACCATCCGGCCAAGCCGCGGGTCGAGCGGCAGGCGGGCCAGCCGACGACCGATGGGGGGTCAGCTGGCGGTCGGCGTCACGTGGCGCGGGGTGCAGCGCACCGAGCTCTTCCAGCAGCTGGACCCCGTCGCGGATGCTGCGGACGTCCGGCGGGTCCACGAAGCCGAAGTCGGCAACCGGCCCGAGACCGAGCGCGGCCATCTGCAGCACCACCGACGCCAGGTTGGTACGCAGGATCTCCGGGTCGGTGAAGGCCGGTCGTGACGCGAAGTCGTCCTCGGCGTACAGCCGGATGCAGACACCGTCAGCGGTCCGCCCGCAGCGGCCCGCCCGTTGGTTGGCCGAGGCCTGTGACACGGCCTCGATGGGCATCCGCTGCATCTTGAGCCGCTGGCTGTACCGCGAGATGCGCGGCGGTGCCGGCGTCGACGACGTAGCGGATCCCGGGGACCGTCAGCGATGTCTCGGCGACGTTGGTCGCCAGCACCACCCGGCGCCCGGTGTGCGGCGCGAACACCCGGTGCTGCTCGGCCGCCGACAGCCGGCCGTACAGCGGGACGATCTCGACCGGCTCGCCGCGGGCGCGCTGGCCCGCCGATAGGTGTTCTCCCAGCGCGTCGGCGGCGTCGCGGATCTCGCGCTCGCCGGACAAGAAGACCAGCACGTCGCCCGGCCCCTCGGCCATCGGCTCACCGATCGCCTCGCCCAGCGCCTGCATGGTGTCGCCGTCCGGGTCGGGCGGGCGGTAGCGCACCTCCGCCGGACAGGTACGCCCGGACACTTCCAGCACCGGCGCGTCGCCGAAGTGCTGGGCGAACAGGTCGGGGTCGATGGTCGCCGAGGTGATGACCACCTTGAGGTCCGGCCGGGGGGGAGCAGGCCGTGCAGGTAGCCGAGCAGAAAGTTGATGTTGAGGCTGCGCTCGTGCGCCTCGTCGATGACGATGGCGTCATAGCGCCGCAGCAGTGGGTCGCGCTGGATCTCGGCGACCAGGATGCCGTCGGTCATCAGCTTGACCAGGCTGTCGTCGCCGACCTGGTCGGTGAAACGGACCGCATAGCCGATGACGCCGCCCAGCTCGGTGGCCATCTCCTCGGCCAGCCGCTCAGCGACGCTGCGCGCGGCGATCCGCCGCGGCTGCGTGTGCCCGATGTAGCCGCGCCGTCCGTACCCCAGCTCGAGCAGCATCTTCGGCAGCTGGGTGGTCTTGCCCGACCTGGTCTCACCGGCGAACACGACCACCTGGTGGTCACGCAACGCGGCCAGGATGTCGTCATGGGCCTGGCTGACCGGCAGCTCGGCCGGGTCGTCCAACCGCGGCTGGGCCCGTCGGCGCCGCTGTGCCCTGGCCTCGGCCGTCTCCATCTCGGTGGCGACCTGCTCGAGAACGGCCGTGCGTCGGCGCGGGTCCTTGGCGCGCCGTACGCCCTCGAGCTGGCGGCCGATCCGGTGCGCGTCGGCGAGCGTCAGGTCGTCGAGGCGGGCCCGCAGCGTGACCTGCTCGTCGGTGGGCGTACTCATCGGCCGGCCAGGATACGTCTGGGGTTTCCACCGCTAGCTGCCACGCGCCCAGGTGCCGCACGCCACGTTTACGTGGCGCGCATACCCCTTACGCGGCGTACATGCCTCGTGAAGCGCTGGTCCGCCACGTTTACGTGGCGCGCCGAAGGGGAGTGAGCGCCGAAGGGGGGTGAGCACCGAAGGTCGGACGCGGCTGGGCGCAGCTCACCGATCGTTCCCACGGGCATTGTTATGGGTCACAATGTGTCACTGATCGTCAGACGATCGGCATCTGGGGGACTCATGCACCGGTTCTGCCTATTCGCGGCACTGGCTGGCCTGACGTTGCCGACAGCGGCGACGCGGTCACCCGCTGGCGGTGGGACTTCGGGGACGGCACGACCACGTCGAGCACGACGCCGCGCATCCAGCACACCTATCCCGCGGAGCGGGACTACCGCACGACGCTGCGCGTGGTCGACCGCGCTGGCGCGGTGTCGGACCCATTCAGCATGGACGTCTTCGCCGGGGAGCACCCGCCGGAGTTGGCGATCACCACACCTGCGCGGACGGCCCGCTTTGCGGTGGGCCAGTCGGTGACGGTCACGGCCGAGGCCAGCGACCCCGAGGACGGGGTGCTCGCCGCCGGCGGCGATCAGGTGGACGGTCCGGCTGCGGCACGGCGGCCACTTCCACCCGTACGCCGAGCTGGAGTCCGGGTCGTCGATCACTGTCGACTACCCCACCCCGGAGGGGCTGGAGGCCACCGAGAACAGCCACCTGGTGGCGACCGCCGTGGCGACCGACTCGCGGGGGCTGACCTCCCGGGCGGTGCAGAAGCTACTGCCCCGCAAGGTGACCCTCGGTTTCGAGACGTCCCCGTCCGGCGGCCGGGTGCTGGTCAACGACGCCGTCCAGCGCACCCCGGCGAGCCTGGTGTCGTGGGCCGGCTACCCCTTGCAGGTGAAGGCGCCGAACCAGTGGATCGGCGGGGTCCCGCATGCGTTCAAGTCCTGGTCGGACGGCGGCAACCGCTGGCACTGGATCACCACCCCGCGGCGGGCGACCACCCACGCCGCCCGGTTCGTGCCGAAATAGCGGTCACAGGCGACCTGTCAGGTACCGCTGATGATGCGAGAATCGGGGCTGTGAGCGAGCCGGTGTGGGACTACCCGCGACCACCACGCGTCGAGATGTCCGACGAGACCGTCGAGCTGATGCTGGCCGGGGAGGTGGTCGCTCGGTCGACGCGGACGGCGCGGGTGCTCGAGACCAGCCGGGTGGTCGGGCCCTTCAAGGGCGAGCCGGGAACGGCGGGCTGGTGAGCATGGACGTCACCAAGTACGCCCACTCGTGTGTGCGGCTGCAGAACGCCGACGGGGCGTTGGTGGTCGACCCCGGCACCTTCTCCGGTGCGGACGAGCTCGAGCAGGCGCTGGACGGCGTCGAGGCCGTGCTGGTCACGCACGAGCACCCGGACCACCTGGACGTCGAGACGGTGTCGCGACTGCTGCGCGAGCGGCCCGACCTGCGCGTCTGGGGGCCGGCCCCGATCGCTGCGCTGCTGCACGAGCATCGCGACCGGGTCAGTGTCGTCGGTGTGGGGGAGTCGTTCGAGGCCGGCGGCCTTGCGGTGTCCACGCATGGCGGGCAGCACGCGCTCATCCATCCGAGCATCCCGGTGGTGCCCAACGTCGCCTACCTGGTCGACGGGTCGGTGTTGCACCCCGGTGACGCCTTCACTGTCCCCGCACAGCCGGTGGAGACGCTGCTGCTGGCGGTGCACGCGCCGTGGTCCGCGGTCGGTGAGGTTCTCGACCATCTGATCGCCGTGCGCGCGGGCACGGTGCACGCGATTCACGACGGCCTGCTCAACGACCGCGGACGGGCGCTGGTCGACGGTCACGTCGACCGAGTCGCCGCCGCCTACGGCAGTGCATATGTGCCGCTGGCTGTCGGGCAGACAGCGAGCAGCTGACCCCGGTCGCGCAGTGGCACCGGTCTTGCGGGGGCTGCCGCCCGTGCCGTGCCGGTCGTGGGGTCGACCCTCCTTCCCCGGAAGCCGTCGACATCGTGCGTCCCGGGTACAACTTGCGCCCCGGCAATAACGCAAACAGACCTGATCTGTGACTCTGAGTAATTGTTGTCGGGTTCCAATCCGTTCCCGTGCGGGTGACGAAGGTCTTACATGATGTGGTCACGAGCTCGCAGGTCCGTTGCCGTCCTCGCCACGGTGGCGATCGCGGTGCTGGTCGCCTTCGTGGCGATGAACGTGCGGGCCGCGTCCGCCCCATCCGATCCGATCGCCGCCGCCGACCGCTCGGGCGCACCCGAGGAATCCGGGTCGGCCCGCGCTGCCGGTCGGGGCAAAGCCCCGAAGGCGCTCGTCGAGCGCATCATCGACGGGCTCGAGGCCGGCAAGAAGGTCAGGTCGTTTGACAACCCGACGGCCGGCACGGTCGTGCCGGTCGTCGCCGCCGAGAAGAGCGTGCCAGTGGGACGCCTGAGCATCGGCCGGATGAAGCTGCGCACCCCATTCCTGGAGGGCGTGCACCAAAGGGTGATCAACAAGGGTCCCGGGCACTGGCCGGGCACGCCCCTGCCCGGCCAGCCCGGCAACGCCGTCATCAGCGGGCACCGAGCCACCCACGGCGCCGAGTTCGTGGACCTCGACCTGCTGCAACCGGGCGACGAGATCGTCACCCAGATCGGCGGCCGGCAGAAGGCCGTCACCTACTCCGTGCGGGGCACCACGATCGTGCCCGAGAAGCGCTACGTGCCGTTCGTGCTCGAGCAGCCCAAGAACCCCAACAAGCGGGTGCTGACCCTCTTCGCCTGCAACCCCAAGTGGGACAGCACCGAGCGCATCGTCGTCCGCGCGGAGGCGACCTCTTCGAACGCCGTGAAGGGCGGGTGATGTCGGGACTGCTCACCTGTCCGACGGGGGACACCCCGCGCGGCGCGCACACTGCGCGCTCATCTTGTTCAAACGTGTGAGGAGACAAGCATGACCAGCAAGCTGGAGAACCAGATCTTCGACGGCCAGCCCGTCGTCGCCATCCAGAACGAGCACGACCGGCGCACGTTCCTGCGCTCAGCCCTGATCGTCGGGGTGGGCGCCGGTTTCGTCGGCTACAAGGTGGGTGACCCGACCTCGGGGACCCGAGCCAGCGCCTGGGCGGGCAACCTCGCCAAGCCCAGTGCCAAGGGCGACCTGGAGATCCTCAACTATGCCCTGACCCTCGAGTACCTCGAGTCGGAGTTCTACACCAAGGGCGTCGAGGCGAGCATCCTCAAGGGCCGCGAGGCCGACCTCGTCGCGCCCATCCGTGACCACGAGGCTGCGCACGTCCAGGCCATCACCGCCACCATCCAGGACCTCGGTGGCAAGCCGGTCGCGAAGCCGAAGTTCACGTTCCCGGCTTCGACCTTCAAGAGCCGCGACAAGTTCCTGGCGACCGCCTCCACCTTCGAGGAGCTGGGCGTCAAGGCCTACCACGGCCAGGTGACCATGATCGACAGCGTCGACATCCTCGGCGCCGCAGCGTCGATCGCCGGAGTGGAGTCGCGGCACGCGGCCATCCTCGCCGACCTGACCGGCGGGGAGCCCTTCCCGCAGCCGATCGAGGCCAACCTGCCCATGAGTGCCGTCCTGAAGGCGGCCAAGCCCTTCATCGCCGGCTGAGGCCAGCCCACCCGACGACCCAGCAAGCAAGGAGAAACCATGCAGATCAAGCGCAAGAACCTCATCCGCGGCGACGTCGCCGCGGTGCCCGCCGGTGTGTCCCTCGGAGCCCTCAACAACGGCTTCCTCTGGGCCAAGTCCGCCGACTTCAACAGCGACGTGGACGTGCTCAACTACGCCCTCACGCTGGAGTACCTGGAGGCGGAGTTCTACCGCCAGGGCAACAGCGCCGGCCTCGTCAGCGGCAAGGAGGCCGACTATCTCGACGCCGTGCAGTCCGACGAGGAGTCGCACGTGGCCACCATCATGGCCACGGTGAAGAAGCTGGGCGGTGACCCCGTCGCAGCTCCCGCCGTCGACTTCGGCGACGCGTTCGACAGCCGGGAGAAGTACCTGACCACCGCCCACGTCTTCGAGAACAAGGGTGTCGGTGCCTACCTCGGCGCCGCCGGGTTCATCCAGGACAAGGCCGTCCTGCAGGCCGCCGCCGGCATCTTCGGTGTCGAGGCACGGCACGCGGCTGTGGTCGGCAACCTGCTCGGGCTCGAGCCCGAGGGCGGGGTCTACATGGGTGTCACCGAGACCCCCCTCACCAAGGATGCCGTGCTCAAGGCCGTCAGCCCATTCCTCGCCGGTGCCGGCGCCATGGGCGACGGTGCCGCGGTGACGCTGTGACCGCACGCAGCAGGTAGCGCCCGATCGGCGGCGTCGGAGCCGACAGACCCCTCGAGGGATTGGCTCCGCCGCCGCCGCTCGCGGCAGCCAGCACCGTCAGCCCGCCAGCACCGTGAGGAGGCCACGCCATGCTCGAGACCCTCGCCTGGGCGGTGGCCGACGCCTTCATGCAGGTGGGCGTATACGTCGGCTTGATGCTCGTCTTCTTCGGCTGGCTGCAGTGGCGCACCGGTGAGCGGGTCACACAGGTGCTGCAGCGGCACCGGCACTGGGCGCCACTGGTCGGCGCGCTGCTCGGCGTCACGCCCGGATGCGCGGGCGCGCTGCTGGTGATGCCGCTGTACGCGCGTGGCGTGGTGCCGTTCGGTGCCGTCGTCGCTGCGCTGGTGGCCACCATGGGCGACTCGTCCTGGGTGCTGATCGCCTTCAACCCGCAGCTCGCGCTGGGGATACACGGGCTGCTGCTGATCACCGGAATACTCACCGGCTACGTGGTGCACGCGCTTGGCATCTCGCCGTCGGTACGACTGCGAGATGCCGGCGACGACACGGCCGGCAGCGGCTCGTGCTGTA
>JBBSNM010000013.1:0-42663 GCA_038232655.1 Propionibacteriales bacterium
CCAACCGGCGCCGCGCGCCCCGTACAGGGGGCCGGCCGACGCTTTGCGTGGCGCGCACGCCTCGCAAAGGGTCGGTACGCCACGTTTACGTGGCGCGCGTGCGGTGTCGAGGCTAGGTGGCGCGCGGGTACGGCGGCGTTAGGGGTGGCGGCCCTACCGTGTGCGGCGGCGGTTCAGCCGGGGTGAGTCAGCCGGGGTGAGTCAGCCGGGGTGAGTCAGCCGGGGTGAGTCAGCCGGGGTGAGTCAGCCGGGGTGAGTCAGCCGGGGTGAGTCAGCTTGGGTGGGTCAGCCGCGGCTCGGTCTCGAGACGCGACAGGCCGTTCCAGGCCAGGTTGCACACGTGCGCGGCCACCACGTCACGGGCTGGCTCGCGAGCGTCCAGCCACCACTGTCCGGTGGTGCCGACCATGCCGACGAGCATCTGGGCGTACATCGGCGCGTAGGTGGTGTCGAAGCCCCGCTCGGCGAACTCGCCCGCCAAGATGTGCTCCACCCGGCTCGCGACGTCGCCAATGATCGAGACGAACGAGCCTGACGCCGACCCGACCGGCGAGTCGCGCACCAGGATGCGGAAGCCGTCAGGGTGTTGCTCGATGTAGCCCAGCAGCTCGGCCGCCGCCTGTTCCAGCAGCGCTCGCGGCTGACCGGCGGTGAGTGCCGCCCGCATCATCGACAGCAGCTCTTGTACCTCGCGGTCGACGACCACGGCGTACAGGCCCTCCTTGCCGCCGAAGTGCTCGTAGATGACCGGCTTGGAGACCTCGGCGGTCGCGGCGATCTCCTCGACCGAGGTTCCCTCGACGCCGCGCGCAGCGAACAGGCCACGGGAGATCGCGATCAGCTGCTCGCGCCGCTCCGCGGCCGTCATCCGGCCGCGGGCGCCGCGCCTCATGGGCTGCTCGCGACCGGGGTCGTACGCTGCCGGTTCGCCCGCGGCCGACGGCCGTTCGGGCTCGTCCGACGTCGCGCGCTCTGCGGTCACGCTGTGCAGTGTGTCAGGTGCAGCCAGTCTCACCGGACGCCGGCGTCCGCGTCGGCCCGCTTGGCGGCGATCCGCTCGGCGACGGGCCACCGGACGTCACCGGCCCAGCCCAGCCGTTCGAACACCCAGATCAGCCGGGCCGAGGAGTCGACCTGCCCGGCCAGCACCCCGTGCCGCGCGCATGTCGGGTCGGCGTGGTGCAGGTTGTGCCACGACTCGCCAAAGCTGGGCACCGCCAGCCACCACACGTTGCCGGAGCGGTCACGGCTCTTGAACGGCTGGTTGCCGACGGTGTGGCAGATGGAGTTGATCGACCAGGTCACGTGGTGCAGCAGCGCCATCCGCACCAACGTGGCCCAGAAGAACGCGGTCAGCGCGCCCGCCCACGACATCGACAGCAGCCCGCCGAGCAGCGCCGGCGTCAGCAGCGACACCGCCGCCCACAGCGGGAACTGCCGCGACACGCGTACCAGGTCGGGGTCCTTCATCAGGTCCGGGGCGTAGCGGCGCAGCGGGGTCTGCTCGACGTCGAACAGCCAGCCCACGTGCGCGTACGCGAAGCCCTTGGCCAGGGCCCCCACCGACTCGCCGTAGCGCCACGGCGAGTGCGGGTCGCCGTCGCGGTCGGAGAACTTGTGGTGCTTGCGGTGGTCGGCGACCCAGCGGATCACCGGACCCTCGATCGCCAGGCTGCCGGCGACCGCCATCGCCACCTTGAGCGGCCGCTTGGGTCGGTAGGACTTGTGCGTGAACAACCGGTGGAATCCGGCGGTGATGCCGAGCCCGCTGACGACGTAGAACACCAGCCCGATCACCACGTCGCGCCACCCGAGCCAGCCACCCCAGGCGACGGGTATCGCGGCCAGCACCGCGACGAAGGGCAGCGCGATGAAGACCGCGAGCATCACCCGCTCGAGCGCCGACTGCTGGTCACCGCCGAGGCTGCCGGCTGTCTGGGTGGCATCGCTGTCCCCGGCTGTCGGGGTAGCGGTGGTGGCCGGAGCGGGCGCCGGCGGTGCGCTGGTGGCAGGTGTCATCTGTCCTCGCATGGGTTCCGAGCCCGGTGATGCGGTCATACCTGGGCCGCGCTGGCTACGCCTACGTCACCGTAACCTACGCTTGCGTAGGTTGGATGTCGATCTGGCCGACCTCAGACCAGTCCGTACGCTGAGGCCGTTCGTTCCCCGGTTGGTCTGTCGGCAGGGCCCGCCGCACTTTGAATGCGGACTAGCGACGTAGGTTCGACTCCTACCCGGGGAGCCCACACCCGGTGCCCGTGGTCGACCGAAGGAGCCGCCCCGTGCAGGTGCAGCCCGAGCAGGTGTACGCGGAGCAGGTCGATCCCCCGCCGCACGTCGACGCCGTCGTGGTGCTTGCCGCCGGTGAGGGCAGGCGCATGCACTCGGCGACCCCCAAGGTGCTGCACGAGCTCGGCGGCCGCAGCATGCTCGGCCACGTGCTGGCCGCCGCGGCCGGTGCGGGCGCCGCCGAGGTGGCGGTCGTGGTCGGGCACGGACGCGGGCGGGTCGAACCGCACGTCGCCGCGTGCCTGCCGGGCGCGCGGACGGCGGTGCAGGCCGAACAGCTCGGCACCGGACACGCCACCCAGGTTGGTCTCACCGCGATCGAGGCCGAAACCGGCACGGCACTGGTGGTGATGGGCGACACCCCGCTGCTGCAGCCGGCGGCGTTGCGCGAGCTGGCGGCGCGGCACGCCGCCGGGGGGCATGCGGCGACGGTGCTGGCGGCCCGGCCGGTCGACCCGACCGGCTACGGCCGGCTGCTGCTGGACCCTGACGGCCAGCCGGCGGCGGTGGTGGAGCACAAGGACGCCACCCCCGACCAGCTGGCCATCGCCGACGTCACCACCGGGATGTACGCCTTCGACCTGGGCTGGCTGAGGACCGCGTTGCCCCGCATCGACACCGACAACGCCCAGGGCGAGGTCTACCTGCCCGACGTGGTGGCGCTGGCCCGGGCGGACGGCCGCTCGGTGGGCCTGGTGCGCAGCGCCGACGCCACCCAGGTCGAGGGTGTCAACGACCGCGTCCAGCTGGCGACGATCGCGGCCGAGCTCAACCGACGCACCCTCGAGCACTGGATGCGGGCCGGCGTCACCGCGGCCGACCCGGCGACGACGTGGGTCGACGTGACCGTCACGATCGACGCCGACGTACGGCTCCTGCCGGGCGTGCAGCTGCACGGGACCAGCACGGTCGCCGCGGGGGCGACAGTCGGCCCCGACTGCACGCTGACCGACGTGGAGGTGGGCGCCGGTGCCGCCGTCGTGCGCACCCATGGTTCGGGTGCGGTGGTCGGCGCCGGGGCCAGCGTCGGTCCGTTCGCCTACCTGCGGCCGGGCACGGTGCTGCTCGCCGACGCCAAGGTCGGCACCTTCGTCGAGACCAAGAACAGCCGGCTCGGGCCCGGCGCCAAGGTGCCGCACCTGTCGTACATCGGTGATGCCGAGATCGGTGCTGGCACCAACATCGGTGCCGGCACCATCACGGCCAACTACGACGGCGTCGCCAAGCACCGCACCACGGTGGGCGACCACGTCAAGACCGGGTCTGACAACGTGTTCGTCGCCCCGGTGACGATTGGCGACGGTGCGGCCACCGGTGCCGGCACCGTCGTACGCCGCGACGTGCCGCCGGGTGCGCTGGCGGTGTCCAGCGGGCCACAGCGCCACCATGAGGGCTGGACGGAGCGGAAGCGGCCGGGCACCGCGGCGGCGGTTGCGGCGGCTGCGGCCAGCACGGAGCCCGCCGACGTCGCGGCACACCGCGACGGTGGCGACGGTGAACCGGGTGCGGTGCGGCAGACTAGGGACCCGGCACCGCCAACGCCCTCCGGGCGGCCCGACGAGGGGACTCGTTAGTGACCGGAATGAAGCGCACTACGAAGAAGAACCTGATGGTCTTCTCCGGGCGAGCCCACCCCGAGCTGGCGTCCGAGGTCGCCGAGCAGCTCGGCGCCGGTCTGGTGCCCCAGGCGGCGTACGACTTCGCCAACGGCGAGATCTACGTCCGGTTCGAGGAGTCGGTCCGCGGCTGCGACGCGTTCGTGCTGCAAAGTCACACCGCCCCGATCAACCAGTGGGTGATGGAGCAGCTGATCATGGTGGACGCGCTCAAGCGCGCCTCGGCCAAGCGGATCACGGTGGTGCAGCCGTTCTACGCCTACGCCCGGCAGGACAAGAAGCATCGCGGTCGCGAGCCGGTGTCGGCCCGGCTGGTCGCCGACCTGTTCAAGACCGCCGGCGCCGACCGCCTGATCGCCGTCGACCTGCACAGCTCGCAGATCCAGGGCTTCTTCGACGGCCCGGTCGACCACCTGATGGCGATGCCGATCCTGGCCGAGCACGTCGCTGCGCAGTACGGCGACGAGGATCTCGTGGTCGTGTCGCCCGACGCCGGCCGCATCCGCGTCGCCGAGCAGTGGGCCTCGCGGCTGGGTGGCACACCGCTGGCCTTCGTGCACAAGACCCGCGACGTGCACCGGCCAAACGAGGCCGTCGCCAACCGCGTCGTCGGCGAGATCCGCGATCGCACCTGCGTGCTGGTCGACGACATGATCGACACCGGTGGCACCATCGTGAAGGCCGTCGACGCGCTGCTCGACGCGGGTGCCGCCAGCGTCGTGGTCGCGGCCACGCACGCGGTGCTGTCGGGCCCGGCGGTCGACCGGTTGAAGAACTCACGTGCTCGCGAGGTCGTGGTCACCAACACCCTGCCGGTGGGGCCCGACCAGCGCTTCGACACCCTGACGTTGCTCTCGATCGCGCCGCTGATCAGTCGGGCGATCCGCGAGGTGTTCGAGGACGGCTCGGTGACCAGCCTGTTCGACGGGCGCGCCTGAGCGCTGACCAGCGGCGGGCGAGATTTTTCATCCGCCGACCGCCGGGGCTACCATCGTGCGGTTGCCTCGGCGAGGGGGAGTCCGCTCCCCGTGATCGACGCGGTCGTCGTATAGGTCGTCGCCGCACATCGCCGATGGCACCACCCGTACGCCGCCGCACCGCAGCCTGAGGAGAGTCCAACCGTGGCCGAGATCCGCATCAAGGCAGAGACCCGCACCGAGTTCGGCAAGGGCGCCGCCCGGCGGGTCCGTCGCGCCGACAAGGTGCCCGCCGTGCTGTACGGCCACGGTGCCGACCCTCAACACCTGTCGTTGCCCGGCCACGACCTGATGCTGGCCCTGAAGAACCCCAACGCGCTGCTGTCGATCGACGTCGACGGCGGTGACCGGCAGCTCGCGCTGACCAAGCAGGTGCAGCGCGACCCGATCAAGGGATTCATCGAGCACGCCGACCTGCTGATCGTCCGCCGGGGCGAGAAGGTCACCGTCGACATCCCGGTCGTCGTGACCGGTGAGGCCGCGCCCGAGTCGCTGGTGGTCACCGAGACCGCTCAGCTGTCGGTCGAGGCCGAGGCGACCCATCTGCCGGACGCCGTGGAGGTCTCGGTCGAGGGTCTCGAGGTCGGGTCGCAGATCCATGCCGGCGATCTCTCGCTGCCCGCCGGCACGACGCTGGCTGTCGACGCCGCAATCCTCGTCGTGAACATCGTGGCGGCACCGACCGCCGCCGACGTCGAGGCCGAGCTGGCCGAGGCGGAGTCCGAGGTGGGCATCGAGCGGGACGAGGCCGAGGTCGAGGTCGAGACCGAGGTCGGCACCGCAGCCGACGCGGGCGACACCGGCGCCGACGCTGCCGCCGACGACGAGTGACCCCCAGTCCCGGCCCCGTCGTGGCCGAGACCGAGGCGACCCCGTGGCTGGTGGTGGGCCTGGGCAACCCCGGCCCGTCGTACGCCGGCACCCGGCACAACGTCGGACACCTCGTGGCCGACGTGCTCGCCGAGCGCATCGGGGCGTCGTGGCGCAGGCACCGAAGCGGCCGCGCGGACACCGCCGAGGGGCGGGTCGGCCCCCCCGGCGCCGCACCGGCGCCGCGGCTGGTCGTGATGAAGGCGCGTGCGTACATGAACGAGTCCGGTGGTCCGGTGGCGGCGGTCGCCTCCTATGCCTCGATCGGGGTCGCGCGGGTGGTGGCGGTGCACGACGAGCTCGACCTCGAGTTCGGAACGCTGCGGGTCAAGAGCGGTGGCGGTGACAACGGGCACAACGGATTGCGGTCCATGCGCCGCTCGCTAGGCTCGGGTGACTTCACCCGGGTCCGGGTCGGCATTGGGCGTCCCCAAGGACGCCAGGATCCGGCGGACTACGTGCTGTCGACCTGGTCGAGCCAGCAGCGGCGCGACCTCGAGCTGGTCGTCGGTCGAGCGGCGGACGCGGTCGAGAATCTCACTGTGCGTGGTCTTATCGTCACTCAGAACGAGTACAACTCGTAACATTGCGACCAGCGCGTAACTTCGCGTGACCAAAATCGTTGACTTGCTGCCGACACGGTGCGTGCCTGCTTAGATCGTCAGAGTACGCGCCGAGACTTGACAACATCCACTTAGAGCAGCCAGGGGGATTGGGACACATGACGCATGGCGCCGCGAGCCGCCAGGTGACGCTGAGACGTCGCCTGGGCGGCAAGGCGCACCCTGGTGCGGCGACGGGGACGCGAGCACTGGCGCCGGCCGGCAGGGGGATCCGGCCCGCCTCGGACCGACGCCACGGCTCGTACGTCGTCGTCGAGGCCTTCGTCGTGACCGCCAGCGCGGCGGGCGGCGCGCTGATGCTCTCCCAGCACGGTGTGGTGATGGCCGCGCCGGTCCTCGCCGCGCTCGTCTTCTTGGTGGACACCGCGGCGACGCCCCCCTACGAGCGCTCGACCTCGCAGCGCCCCGCTCTTCGGCTCGGCACGCTGACGTGCATCGGGCTGCTGCTCGCCACGGTCACCGGCTTGCTGAGCGTGTCGGACGTGCGGCTGGCGCTCGCCTCGGTGCTGGGTGTGGCCGGACTGCCGCTGGTGATGCGCGCGGTGCTGCGGCTGCAGCGACGACCGCGGTCAGCGCTGCTGGTCGGCGACCGCATCGGGGTGTCACACCTGATCGCGCAGTGGGGAGCGTTGCCGGAGATCGACATCGCCGGCGTGTGCCTGAGCGAGCCCGAGGACTACGAGGGCGAGCAGCCCAGCGAGGTGCTCGGCTACCCCGTCGTGGGTGGGTTGGCAACGGCCGCCGACCTGGCTCGGCTGGACCAGCTCGACCAGGTGGTCGTGGTGCCCGGTCCGGCGCTCACCGCCTACGATGTGCGCCGGCTGAGCTGGGCACTCGAGGACTCCGACACCGAGCTCACCGTGGCCGCCGAGATCCACGGCGCGGCCCCGCGCCGCGTTGCACCGCGCCTGCTGGGCAGACGACTCGTCTTGTCGGTGCGCCCTAGCAGGCGACCGGCCATGGCCGACATGGCCAAGTCGCTGCTCGACCGGGTCGGTGGCGCGCTGGTCCTGGCAGCGGTAGCGCCGTTGCTGTTCTTCCTCGTGGTGGCCGTGCGGTTGGAGACGCCGGGGGATGGGTTCTTCACCCAGACGCGTGCCGGGCGAGACGGACGCCCGTTCGAGATGTTCAAGATCCGCACCATGGTCGCCGACGCCGAGCAGCGCCGCAGTGAGCTGGAGGATCTCAACGAGGGCGCTGGGCCACTGTTCAAGCTGGCCCACGACCCACGGGTGACCAAGATGGGCCGCCTCCTTCGCCGGACTTCGCTCGACGAGCTGCCCCAGTTGTGGAACGTCGTCCGCGGAGAGATGTCGCTGATCGGCCCCCGCCCGGCGCTGCCGCACGAGACGGCCGAGTACGACGACTGGATCAGGCGGCGGTTGAGCGTCAAGCCCGGCATGACCGGGCTGTGGCAGGTGAGCGGGCGGTCGCGGCTGGGGTGGAACGACGCCGTCCGGTTGGACCTCGACTACGTCGACAACTGGACCCTCGGTGGCGACCTGACCATCGCCAGCCGTACGGTCGGTGCGGTGCTGCGCCGCGACGGCGCGCTCTGAGGTCGCGGGTCCTCGCGCCGGTCGACCAACCGTCGGCAAGCCCCCGACGACGACCAACGGGCCTGGAAGGCAGGAGAGGCCGATGCACGTCCTGCATGTCTCCGAGGTCACCTGGGGCGGTGTCGTCAGCCTGCTGCACGACTTCATGGCCGAGCAGCTGCACCGCGGCCACCGGGTGAGCCTGCTCACCCCCGACGCCTTTCCCGACCCGGGGCTGGCGCACCTGCAGCGCACCTCGTGGGACCTCGACCGGCGCCGTCCCAGCAGCTACCCCACGGCGTTGGCACAGCTGCGTCGCACCATCCGCCGCGAGCGGCCAGACGTCGTGCACCTGCACTCCGCGTATGCGGGCTTTCTCGGCCGGTTGCCCGGCCTGTCCGGCACCGGCGGCGTCGCCACGGTCTACCAGCCGCATGCCTGGTCGTTCGACCTGTTCACCGACGGCCGGATCCGGCGAGCGATGATCGGCTGGGAGCGCCTGGCCAGCCGGTGGACCGACGTGCTCGCCACCAACTGCGTCGACGAGATCGACGAGGGGCGGCGGGTCGGGATCGGTGCTGTCGGGCACGCACTGGGCATCCCGCTCGACGTCGAGCGCTTCACGCCGGTGGACGATGCGGAGCAACGGCGCCAGCGGCTTGCCCTCGGCCTGGGGGACCGCAAGACCGTGCTGTGCCTGGGCCGGCTCGCGCGGCAGAAGGGCCAGGACCTGCTGGTGGCCGCGTGGGAGACCGACCCGCTTCCCGACGCCCAGCTGTTGCTGGTCGGGCCGGGCGACCCCGAACCGCTGCGCCAGCTTGCGCCCAGCCAGTGGGGGACCACGATCCACTGGTGGGGTGACCAGACCGATGTGCGACCGTGGCTGTGGGCCACCGACCTGCTGGTCCTGCCGTCCCGCTACGAGACGGTGGCCGTGGTCGTCGCGGAGGCGATGGCCTGTGGCCGACCGGTCGTGGCCACCCGGGTGAACGGTGTCGACATGGCTGTCGCCGACGGACCGTTGGCGGCTGGCGGGGTGGTCGCCGCTGCCGGCGACATGAAGACGTTGCTGGCTGAAAGCCATCGGCTGCTGGTCGACGCCGAGCTGCGCGCCTCGTACGGCCGCGACGGCAGGGCGCGGGTGGTGTCGTTGTTCACGCCCGAGCAGGTCGTCGACCGGCTCGACGGTGCGTACCAGCAGGCGAGGGAGGGCGGCCAATGACGACCACGACAGTGCCGACGTTCCTGGTTGCCGGTGCCGGACGTTCGGGCACGACCGGGCTGGTCGAGGGACTGCGTACGCATCCACAGGTGTTCGTGACCCAGCCGAAGGAGCCGCACTACTTCGCGTTGCACGGCCAGCCCGCCAGCTTCAGCGGCCCCGGCGATGCGGCCACCATCAACCGGGTGGCGGTGACCGACCGAGACAGCTACCTCGCGCTGTACCCCGCCGAGCACGACGGCATGGCACTCGGTGACGGCTCGGTGTCGACGCTGTACTACGCGGACCGTGCGGTGGACGAGATCCGCCGGATCAACCCGCAGCTGCGCGTGGTGCTGATCCTGCGCGAACCGGTCGAGCGTGCCTACTCCAGCTACCTCTACATGCGGGCCCGGGGCTTCGAGCCCTGCGAGAACCCGCTCGTGGCACTCGCCGACGAGCCCAGGCGCCGAGCCGACAACTGGCACCACCTGTGGCACTACGAGGCGATGAGCCACTACGCGGCCGACCTGGACGCCCTGCAGCAGGGGCTCGGCCGGGATCAGGTCGGCGTGTGGTTCCACGACGACCTGGTGGCCGACTACGTCGGCACGGTGAGCAGCGTGCTGCGGTTCCTCGATCTGCCCCCTGACCCGGCGGAAGGTGTCGGGGTGCCGTGGGTGAACGTGTCCGGCACGCCGCGGCTGCCGGTGCTGCAACGGGCCATCGTGGCCGCGACGCGCAACGAGACGTTGCGGCGTACTGTCAAGCGAACGACCAGCTTCCGGCTGCGCGAGCGCATCCGGCGCGCGGGCCTGCGTCCGTCATCGGTCCCGCGCGAGGTTCGCGAGCACTTCGCCGGGGTGTTCGACGCCGATCTGGCAAGCTTGGCGTCGCTGGTGGACGGTAGCGGTACCGTGCCCGACTGGCTACCCAGCGTCCCCCCTCCCGCACGCGCGGACACCCCCGCCGGAAGGATCTGACCATGGCTCCGCTGTGTGTACGCCGCCTGGTTCGCGGGTGAGCCCGACGCTCCCGAACTTCGTCTACATCGGCCCCAGCAAGGCCGGCTCGACCTGGCTGCACGAGGTGCTCATCACCCAGCCGCAGGTCTTCATGACCCGGGCCAAGGACTTGTACTTCTTCGACCGCTACTTCGACAAGGCCCAGATCCACGTCGGGCTGTTCGACGACCTGGTGGAAAGCCCCCAGCAGTTCCTCGACGACACCGTCGACTGGCTCGGGGTGGACCGGCTGCCGCTGGAGGCCCATCAGCGCGCCGCCCGACTCCGCGCCAGTCGCGCTCGGTCGAAGCGACCGGCCGCCGTCGTGAAGCACGGAGCCAACTGGGCCCGGCGGCATCGCTCGGTGGCACTCATCGGCCGCGTCAAGCGGTCGGCCTGGGTGCAGAATGTGCTGTACAAGCCGCTGCGGGATCGGCCGGTCCCCGCCCACGAGGACGTGGACTACATCCGCGCTCGCGTGCTGCCCGAGATCGAGCAGCTGGAGGCCATGGTGGGGATGGATCTGCGCGCCCGCTGGGGGTGGCCGCGTTGACGGGGGCGCCATGAGATGGCTCGTCGTGTTGATGTTCGCGCTGCTGCCACTGCAGTGGTTCGTGGTGGCCGGGACCCCGCTGGGGCAGGCGCGGCTGCACCAGGTCGCGATGCTTGGCCTGGCGATGGTCATCGCCGTGCGGCTGCCGCTGCGCAACTACGTCCCCGTACTACGTACCGGGCGGGTGTTCATCATCGCGAACCTCTACCTGGTGGGCGTCATCCTGGCCGTGGCCACCTATCGCGGCGACGGGGTGGGGTCCGGGGCCCGCCAGCTGCTGTACCTGCTGGTGTTCGTCGCGCTCGGCGGGTACTTCTACCGGGCGGCTGCCAGCCGCGACCAGCGAGTCCTCGGAAGCCTGCGCCTGGTTGCCGCGGTGACCGGCATCTCCGTGCTCCTTGGCTTCACGATCGCGATGCTCGTCAACGGGGTCAACCCGGCCGGGGTGTTCGCCCGGTCCATTGCTGCGGCTGACCCCGAGATCTTCCAGAAGGAGGTTTTCAAGTCGTCGTTTGCCGGCTTCGGTTACGACGAGGAGTCAGCCAGAGGCAACCTGCGGCACGAGATCTTCGGTTCCGTGCTGTTGTCGATGTTGGTGTCGACCTGGGCGATGCGGGTGGGTTCGGCCCCGACCCGCGGGGTGCTGCTGGGATACCGCGCCACGATGATGCTCGGTGTCGCGCTGCTGACCCTTTCCCTGAGCCGTTCCATCCTGATCGCCGCCGCCGTCTGGCCACTGCTCGCCGTCTGGCGGTCACTGCGACGCGGTGAGCTGTCCCCGCGGCAGGTGGGCGTCTTGTTCGGGTCGCTCGCGCTGGCCGGCGTCGTGCTGGCCTCCGGGCTCGGCACGGTCCTCGTCAACCGGTTCTTCACCGACACCACCGGCTACGCGGCTCGGGCCGAGAACTACTGGGGGGCGTTCGCCGCCATCCCCGACCACTGGGTGGTCGGTGGCTTCGCGACCGCAGGTGAAAGCTCGCACAATTTCGTGATCGACACCTTGCTCCGGGACGGGATCTTTGCCGCCATCCCAGCCGCGGTGATCGTCGTGACGATGCTCATCGTGTTCGGGTGGATGTCCCTGCGCCTGCCCCGTCTGCCCGCTGCGCTGGTGCCGGTGGTTGCCGCCCTCGCGCTGCCGCTCGTTCGGGCCAGTACGTCGGGCGGCGGCCTGATCCCCCCCGTGGAGTGGGTTGCGCTCGGGCTCGTCGTCGGTGTGCTTGCCGCCTGGCGGACACCGGCACCCGACACCGTGCCAGCGCGCGACGATCAGGCTCGGCTGGGCGCTCGTGTCTGACCCTCCGGCCTCGTGCTCCGACGAGGGCGAGCGGTCCGGCACCGCCACCGCGGCAGACCCCGGTGGCAGCCGTTCGCGCGGGCGGCTCTCCCTGAACGGCGCGATCATGTGGTTCGCCGTCTCGTACGGCGGGGCCATCCTCGGCTATCTAGCGGTCAACGCCTTCGCGGCCCGGCTGCTGGGCACCGACTTCGGCTACTTCGTGATCGCGGTGACCGTGTCGACCCTGCTTGGCCAGCTGGGCTTGATCGGGGTCCACCGCGGCGGCCTGCGCGAGGCCGCCCGGATGAAGCCAGACGATCCAGACGTGCTCGAGAGTCTGCGCCGTGGTGTCCGCGCGATCTCGTTGCTGGCGCTCCCGGCTACCGCGGTGGCGACCGGGACTGTCACGTACGCGCTGATTGACGCCCCGGACCGGACAACCCGCTGGTCACTCGCAGTGGGCATGGCGGCGCTCGTATACCTCGGCGGACAGCAGAAGCTGTGGGCCAACTATCTGCGCGGCTTCGGGCAGGTGCGCCTGGCCAGCCTGCTGGAGGGGCGCTCCGGAGGGGCGATCGCATCCGCCTTGCAGGCGCTCCTGCTCGGTCTCGTGCTGTTGGTTCGCCCAGCCTGGGGCCTGCCCGGTGCGCTCGCCGCACTGGCGGTTGGCTTCGGTGTTCCGGTCGTGATCGCCTGGATCCGGGTGCACCGCATCTGGCGGCACGTCGACGCCCGCGGCTCGATCTGGCGCGACCTCGGCAGCGCTGTGCGCCGGTACTGGCGGTTCGCCAGCAATCTGCTCGGTGGCTACCTCAACAGCACGGTCGAGATCTGGCTGGCAGCCCTCGTGCTCAGCGCCGGGCAGCTGTCACTGTTCAGCGCCGCCCAACGGCTGTCGGTGCTGCTGGCTGTCCCCCTGGTCTCGTTGGGCGTGGTCTTCTCTCCGGTGGTGTCGAGACTCGTCGACAACGACGATGGCCGGCTCGAACGGTTGCTGCGAACCGGGGCGACGCTGGCCATCTGCCTCACTGCTGCGGTCTGGATACCGATGCTCGTGGCGCCCGGTTGGCTGCTCGGAGTCGTCTACGGCGGCGACTTCTCCGACGCCGCGCCGATCCTTGTGCTGCTCACCATCGGTAGCTTCGTCAACGTCTGGTCCGGCATGTGCGGAACCGCGCTCACCATGTCCAGACACGAGAGCGTGGTTGCCACCGTTCAGTGGGTTGCCGTGCTCTTGCGGGTTGTCGTCGGCTCCGCTGCGGCGACGACCCTTGGCGTCACTGGCCTTGGCGCCAGTGCCGCTGTGATCACCGCGGGGCTGTACCTCTGCTTATGGCTGATGACGCGTCGGCGAATGCAGATGTGGACCCATCCAACGCTCCGTCCGAGCCTTCGTCTGTTGCGCCAGACGTCCGGCTAGAACCAGCCGGCGAGTGCACCGACGGCGGCCGCGCCATTCCCGAGCGAACACGCGTAGTTCAACGGTTTACGTCCTGAAAGCAAAACGACTGCCGTCCCCAGGAGAGGTCCAGGCGGGCATCCTGGCTGGCCAGGTGTTCGCTCACGGCGGCGCCGGCCCGGTCGACAAGTTCGCGCAGCAGGGCCCGTTGGGCTTCGTCGCACGACGCCAGCACTTCCGCGGGGCTGGGGAGCTCTGCGTCCCGGGTGATGATGCCGCGCAGCTTCCGGGTGCGCCCAGGACCGAGGGTGCTGCGCAGCCACGGGTAGGCGGGGCTCCGCCGCAGGAGCCGAGCCAGGTCGCGGGCCGCACGATTGCGGTACCGGACGACGTCATTGCGATGCCGTCGGCCCTGCTGCTCGGCGTCCGGTGGCGGGGCGAGACCAAGTTGCTGGCACACCTGCGCGGTCACCTCGTTGGGATTGCTCGTGATGACCTCGAACGGAACCACCAGCAATCTACCCGCGGTCAGCGTGTTTCTGAGCTCGGGTAGCCACCGCGAATAGTCACCGGTCTCGGTGTAGAACCTCGACTGGCTCACTGCCATTCCAAAAGTCTCGGCTTCTTCTATCTGGAAGTAGTGTCGTCGAAGAAGATAGTGAGAGATCGCACGGTCGATCGGCTGGCGCACCGCGTAAATCACCAGAGCATCCGGCGCGGCATTGGTCAGGGCCGCCAGTGCGTGGGGGTATTTCGGTGAGGTGTAGGAGGTACTGGCGTCCAGCCGGACCACGCCTGCGCGCCGCTCGGTGTACAGACTTTCGTACCAGTCCGGTCCACGCTCGAGATGACGGCTGAAGTAGTTGGACTCCTTGATCTTGCCGGCGTCGATCTGCGGGTGAGCACCGAGCTGCGCGGCCAGGGACGAGGTGCCGCTACGGGCGGAACCGGCGAGGACTAGGTCGGGGCCGGCGGTGGCTGGTTGCATTCGTCCATTCTCTCAGGCCCTGGTCAGCCGATCTCTACAACCACCAGATCAGCCCCGACGTCGACCGCGATGCTCGTGAGCGGTGGGGCCGTGCGCAGCGGTTCAGCCGTGTCGCGCGGCGAGTACACCGCGATCGGCCGGGCCGTCGGGAGCGTGACGGTGATCGAGCTCGGGGGCACGTCGATGGTGCGGGCCTCGGGGTAGAGGGTGGACACCTGCACGTCTCGCCACAGCAGCAGGTAGTGCCGACCGTCGCGCTTCTGGACCAGCGCCTGCTGCAGGTCCTGTCCGCCGCCGCTCACCTGCAGACCGTACGGTTCTGGCGTCCAGGCGCTGCCGGGGTCGGCCATCAGCGCCAGGAAGCGTTGGGTGGCGTAGAACTCCGGCTTCTTGCGCCAGGTGTCGGGCGTCGCAGCCGCCACCGACTCCGCTGGCATGGCGACCAGGCCGAAATGGGCCTGGCGGTCCGCGGTCGCGTTGATCGTCTGCTGGCTGGCGTAGTCGATCGGGTCGGGGTCATCCAGCAGCTCGAAACGCCCGTAGACGCAACCACGCACGAAGAAGTCGCAGATGCCGCGGATCGCGTACGTGGCGGCCGCCTCCTCGGGGACGGTGCGGCCGGCGTTGGTCTGGGGGGAGTTGCTGTAGCCGGTCTCGGTGAAGAACCACCGGGTCGCATCGGGGAAGCAGCGCCGCAAGATGTCGCGTTGCCGGTCGATGCCCCGGCTCGGGCTGCCGCCCGCCCCGTAGAGGTGGGCGTTGCCCCAGTCCGAGACCGCCGACAGGTCACCGAGCGCCTCGGCCTTGTCCACGCTGACGTCGCTGCGTGTGGATGGGCCCACGATCGGGATGGCCTGCGTGCGTTCATCTGCCTTGAACTGGCGCCACAGCTCGGTCTGCATCAAGCGCGCATGCTCGGCCCAGGCCGGGTCGACGCGACCCGAGATCACCGGCCCCTCGACCTCGTTGCAACCGCCGAAGGAGTGCACCAGCGCCGACAGGTCCCCGTCGAGCTGCGGCAGGTAGTGGTCGGTGAACAGCTGCAAGACCTCGTAGGTCGCGGACTCGGCGCGCGGCCAGTCGCGCAGGGCAGCCACGGTGGGGTGCCACCGCACTCCCCGCTCGACCAGGCGCGGCATGGCCGCGCGCTGCCTGCGGGCCCCCGGTGAGTCCCCGGTCGCAGCACGCTCACGGACGGTGCGGACCCCCAGCTCGGCCAGCAGATCGACGACGGCGTCGGTGTGCTTGTAGACCCGCGAGGCGTAGAAGGTCTTGGTGTTGACGGCGTAGGCCTGGCAAACCTCCTCCGACCAGCGCACGGCCGCCGCGCCCGGATCCACCGGTGTGGGTGCTCGGCTCGCCGGCGGCCTGGCGGCCGATCCGGGGTTGCGGTCCCCTGCCCCAGTGCACCCTCCGACAGCAGCGCTCAGGCCGAGCCCGAGGAACCCGCGACGAGACAGCGCAGCCACGGATCCCCCAACGAGTCGGAGGCAGTCGCAGCCTCATGATTCGGACGGATGTCACGGTACCCGGCGTCAGCAGGCGCAATGCAGCGAACCGGGCACTCGCCAGCCTCGGACGGTCCGCCGGTTTCGTCTGCAGATTGCCCCAGCTGGCCGTATTGTTCTGTCTGGTCGCAATGTGGTGCGGCCCATCTACCATCGGGGGCCTTTCGTGCACAACGGACTTCGTGCGGCCGTCGGGCTGCTGGCTGCTGCGTCCCTGCTGGCTGCGCCCGCGGTATCGACCGCGTCGATCTACCAACCGGACGTGGTGAGCGACAATCCGGTCGACTGGACTCCCCAGCTGACCTACGACGGCACCGGGCCCAGGCCGCGTGTCGACGCCATGGCTCAGACGGGCTCCACGCTGTACGCGGGCGGCCTCTTCTCGGGCGTCCAGGATGCCGCTGGCCGTATCCACAGCCGCACCAACATGATGGCCTTCGACGCCTCCAGCGGCGACGTGCGCGGCACTTTCCGGCCCGCCGTCGACGGCAATGTCTTCGCGGTCGAGGCGGCGGCCGACGCCGTCTACATCGGGGGCAGCTTCAAGTCGGTGAACGGCACTCCGCGCCCCGCCATCGCCAAGCTCGACCCGGTGACCGGTGCCCTGGACCCGAGCTTCAATCCGCCGTTCAAGGGTGGGCGCGTCAACGAGATCAAGCTGCTGGACGGTCGGCTGATAGTCGGCGGCAGCCCGGGGCGCAAGCTGATAGCGCTCAACCCCGCCACCGGCAAGAACACCGGCTACATTCGGCTACCCATCAAGGACAAGATCTCTGGGTCCTGGGGTGGGGTCGCGGTCTACCAGTTCGCCGTCAACCCGGCCGGTACCCAGCTGGTCGCCACCGGCAACTTCCGGACCGTCGACGGCCAGGCCCGCACCCGCTTCTTCATGGTCGACCTCGGGCAGAACAACGCCACCCTGAGCCCGTGGTACTACGACGCGTTCGCCAAGCCCTGCACGTCGACCCACCCCCGCCGCATCGCCTACCTGCAGGGTGTCGACTACTCGCCGAACGGCTCCTACTTCGTGGTCACCGCCACCGGCCAGATCCCGGTCAAGGACGACCGCGGGGTCACCGTCTGCGATGCGGCAGCCCGCTTCGACGTCGCCGACGACACCAAACCGGCCTGGATCAACTACACCGGCGGCGACAGCGTCTGGTCGACGGCTGCAACCGGCTCTGCCGTCTACGTCCAGGGTCACTTCAAGTGGCTCGACAACCCCAACGGCTCGGCGAGCAAGTGCCCGGAGAACGAGACGTGTGCGTTCCGCCGGGGGGCCGGTGCCATCGACCCGGTCTCGGGCAAGGCGTTGCCGTGGAACCCGAACAAGCCAGCACGGATCGGTGGCAAGGACTTCCTGGCGACGACGGCCGGGCTCTGGATCGGCTCGGACAGCGTCAAGATCAAGCGCGAGCCGCACCGGGGCATCGGACTGATGCCGCTGCGTTGATCGCTGCGGCTGCCGCATACTGAGGCTTTCCCCGCCGCGCCCTGGCGGACGACGGCGGGTCGAGACGAGGTCGGATGCGGGTCCTGCAGCTGCACAACCACCACCAGAGCCTGGGTGGTGCGATGGAGGTGCTCGCCCACGAGGCGCAGTTACTGATCGGCGGCGGCCACCAGGTGCAGACCTACGCCCTGCCGGCAGCCCACGAGCTGGGCCTCGGTGCGGTGCGGGCCGGGCTGAAAGCGGTGTGGAACGTCGAGGCCTGTCGTGAGGTGGAGCGGCAGATCCGTGCCTTCCGGCCCGACGTGGTGCACGTGCACACCCCCTTCCCGCTGCTGTCGCCGGCGGTGTTTCGCACCGCCAAGCAGCTCGGCGTGCCCACGGTGACCACCCTGCACAGCTACCGCTACTCGTGCATCGCCGCCACCTGTCACCGAGACGGGGCGGTGTGCGAGGACTGCGTCGGCAAGCGGCTCAAACTGTCCGGCGTCCGGCATCGGTGCTACCACGACAGCCTAGGAGCCAGCGCCGCCCTCACGCTCAGCTTGGCGATGCACCGCGGCATCGGAACGTTCCACCAGTCCGTGGACCGCTTCCTGGCCCTGACCAGCTTCTCTCGCGACCTGCTGATCCGCGACGGCATCCCGCCCGACAAGGTGGCGGTCAAGCCGAACTCGGTGCCCGACCCCGGTATGCCGCAGCGTCCGCGTCCCGCGCAACGCTACGTGACGTTCGCCGGTCGGCTGATGGACATCAAGGGTGTTCGGACCCTGCTCGACGCCTGGGAGCGGGCCGACCACGGCGACCTGCAGCTGCGGATCGCTGGCGACGGCCCGCTCCGCGGCGCCGTCGAGGAGCGAAGTCGTGCAGACGCGTCGGTCTCCTACCTTGGCTGGGTCGACGAGGCCGAGGTCTTCGAGCTGATGGGCGGGGCCGAGGCGGTCCTGGTGCCGTCGGAGTGGTACGAAGGGCTGCCGCTGGTGATCCTGCGCAGCCTGGCTGTCGGTACGCCCGTGATCGTCTCGGACCTGGACAACATCAGCGCCGACGTGCTGACAGATGACGCCGGCGCTGCCTTCGCGGTAGGCGATCCGACGGCACTGGCTCGGCTCCTGAGTGACCTGGCGGCCAACCCCGATGTGTGGAGCAACCGCCGGACGAACGCTCGCAACTCCTATGATGTGCGCTACTCACCGGGTGCAGATCTTGGCAAGTTGGAGTCGGTCTACGCCGGCGTGCAGGCTGGCGCGCACGCGGCAGGCTGAGCGTGCGGTTCAGGGCAGGTCGCGACCTCGGGCGATGTCGAGCATCGCGGGGTACCACCGGGCGTTGTAGCCGCCGCCCCCGGTGGCGAGCTTCATCCGTCGGACGAAGACGTCCAGCAGGTAGAGCGACCCGGTCAGCTTGTGCGAACCTGCGGGCACGTTCACCAGCGCAAGCTCGGGCAGCGCCGCCTCGACAGCGGCCACCGCGGCGGCCATGCCGTGCTTGACCAGGGCATGGTGGAAACGCCAGTGCAGCAGGTCGAATCCGAGCGGGACATCGTGGTGACTGTGCTCCCAGTCCCAGGCCACCAGGCGGGAGTCGGAGTGACCGAGGTTGTCGGGTATCCAGTCGCCGTGCATGCGTCCGAAGCTGAGCGGGCTGACGTCAGCCTGCAGCCGCATGAGCCATTGCCCCAGCGCGGCCGCCACCTCGCTGGACGCGCTGGCGATGTCGATGTCTGAGCGCAGCCTGGCGGCGTAGCTCGATGTCGCCAGCGGGCCGTGAGATCTCTGACCGGTCGTCGCGATGGCATTGATGGTGTGGGCGGTCTCGAGTAGGCCCCGCGTCCAGCGCCGCAGATCTCGAGGCAGCGGGCTGGTGACGGTGAAGGCCGTATCACCCCAGTCGCCGGCATCGACCAAGCCGGGAACGATCACCGACGACAGCGATCCCGACAAGCTGGCGAGGGTGGCCGCCTCGGTGCGCACGAGATTGCGGGTTGCTTCGGTCGTGCCGAGCTTTGCGTAGCCGACTGGTTGGGCGGCCCGGTCGAACAGCTGCAGGGTGGGCTTGACGTTGGGGTTCACCTGCCGCACGGCCACGAAGGTGTGCAGCTCGGGAAGGTCCAGCCTGCTTGCCAGCTGTGCGATGACGAGGTGGTCATACCAGCGAGCGCGCGGCACGCGACTGTCGACGCTCACCACCAGCCGTGAATTGCGGGGCACCCCGAGGCCGCTGGAGAAGGCTGCCGCAAGACTCCCGCGGACGATCCGTGAGACTCGGGCGCGCGTCGCGTTGTACTCGCGGAAGGACGCGGCCGCCACATCGCGGGACGCCAACGGTACGAGGAACCGCGCCAGCTGCGGATGGGGGAGCACCGCGTACTGCTCGGCGACGACGTGTCCGGGTGGCGGTTCGCCGATGGAGACTGCCACGGGTGACCCCACCGGACCGTCGGGCAACCAGATCTTCTCGACATAGGACTGCAGTCGGGGATCGACAGTCAGCACGGCTGCCGACCCGTCCACCGCACTGGTAGTAAGCATCCCGCTCCTGCTCATTGCTGTCCCCCGTGGCAGCACCCTAAGCGACGCGACGGCAACACCGCACGGAAATGGCGGGTGCCGAACCGCCAATGCGCGCGCTCAGCCGATCTCGACAATCGTGAGGTGCTTCCCCAACCTTACGTTGAAAGTGGTACGGGCAGACTCCCGACGCATCGGCCGCGCCGACCGGCTGGGGCTCCAGACGCGGATCGGGCGTGCGGTGCCGAGGCGCACGTTGACGCGCACCGGGTCGACCCGGATGGGGGTGGCCTCGGGGTAGAGCTCGCTCACCTGCACGTCGCGCCACAGCACCAGATAGTGCCGACCATCACGCTTTTGCAGCAGCAGGCGGCGCACATCGCCGCCCACGCCGGACAGGCCCATCCGCAGCGGCTTGGGATCGAAGCGCGGTCCCTCGTCGGACAGCAGGCGGAGCAGGTTCTTGATGGCGTGGAACTCCGGCTTCTTGCGCCACGTGTCCGGGGTCGCCTCCTTGACCGACCCCTCGGTCATGGCAACGAGGCCGAAGTGAGCCTGGATGTCGGCCGTCCGGTTGATGGTGAACTGATTGCTGTAGTCGATCCGGTCCGGGTCGTCCAGCAGCTCGAAGCGCCCATAGATCGAGCGTCGCTGGAAGTAGTCGAAGATGCCGCGCACCGCGTAGATGGCGGAGGCGAACTCGGGCACGGTGCGGTTTCGATTGTCCTGTGGCGAGTTGTTGTATCCGGTCTCGGTAAAGATGTACCTTTTGATGCCGGGAAAGACCGGCCGAAGTATTTTCAGGTGGTCGTCGATACCGCGGCTGGGGCTGGTGCCCTTGTTGTAAAGGTGTGCGTTGCCGAGATCAGACCACCGGTTCAGGTCGCCGAGCTCTTCCGCCTTCTTGCGGGTGAAGTCCGTGCGCGTCGACGGGCCGGCGATGGGGATGCTCCGGGTGCGGGGATTGGACTTGGCCTGCTCCCACAAGGCGCGTTGCATCCTGCGCGCGTGTCGCGCCCAGTTGGGGTCGACCTGGCCGTTGTTGATCGGCCCTTCGATCTCGTTGCAGCCACCGAAGGAGTGCATGAGCGCCGACAGGTCGCCGTCCATGCGCGGGGCGTACCGGGTGGCCAAGAAGTCCATGACCTGACGGTTGGCTCGCTGCGCATCCGGCCAGTCGCTGAGGTTTGCCACCGTGCCGTGCCACTTGATGCCACGGCGCGCCAGCCGCGGCATCGCCCGCAGCTGGTTCTGCGTGCCTGCAGAGCTGCCCGTGGTGATGCGCTCGCGGATCACCCGGACCCCCAGCTCCTCGAGCAGGTCCATCACCGCATCGGTGTGCTTGTAGACCGCGTTGGCGTAGAAGATCTTGGTGTTGATCAGGTAGTTGTCGCAGATCCTGTCTGCCCGCCGAGCACGCACCCAGGTCAGCCTGCCGGCTGCCAGCTCGGCTGCCTCGGCGGTGTCAGCGCTGACGCCCAACGGCAGCGCCGCGCTCGCCACCCCGACACTGGCAGCGGATAGAAACTCGCGACGTCTCATAGGATTCCTCCGGTAGACCGCACGCGCGGGTGGTGAGCCGGTGTGGGATGGTGGCACCACTTAGTGACGTCGAGTAACCCTGTCACCACAGCGCGTGACACACACGCAGCTGACGCATGGAGCGCCCGAAGGGACGAGCCCGCCCGACCGAGCAGCCGAGCCGGAAATGCTCAGTTCGGGGTGGTGTGATCCCACCCGAGGTCACGACCGAGCAGCTCGTACAGCTCGGCGTTGTACGGGCGGTAGTACTCGACCAGCCGAGCCCGGGTTTCGGTGTCGATCGGGGGTTGCCGGCGGCTGTTGTAGGGGTCGAGCCGGACCGAACCGCGCACGGGCAGTCGCAGGAAGTCCTGCACGGTGTCGAAGGTCTTGGCTGCCTCGCGGAAGAGGTCCTCGGCTTGCAGGATCAGCAGCCGCTCGGGCGCGACGAGCTCGATCCACGGCCGCAGGTGCTCGGCGTAGCGGCCACGGGCGAGATAGCTGTGGTGATCGTGGTGCGCCGAGTAGTAGTGCGGGTCGCCGAGCAGCCGCTCGTCGTCGATCTCGGCGAGCCGTGCTGGCTCGGCGTCGATCGCCTGCTCGAAGGTGGGCAGGTCTTCGCTCCCGAAGGCTCGGCGGTCCCAGTAGTTCGAGTACGCCCTCGAGACCGGGTTGCGAAGCAGCACGATCATCCGGACATCGGGCAGGTCACGAGCCACCCGGGCGGGCACGGCGGGGTGGAACATGTAGTACGGGCTGGCCTCGCCCACGACCGTGAGCCCGCCGAGGCGTCGCTCCTGGCGGTGCCGGGCCGTGCGGGTGGGGAAGTGCGAGGCGTACCACCTGGGCCCCCGCCAGTAGTTCATGTCGAAGTAGTGCGGGCTCTTGACCCGCTGGACTGACGGGACCATCCGCGGGACGGCGGGATGGTGCAACAGCCAGTTCATCAACGAGGACGTGCCGGCCTTCTTGGCGCCGATGATCAAGAAGTCCGGCAGGGGCCGCAGCGACGATGTGGCCGCACCGTACCCGCGCGCACCGGCGCGCAGCGCGTGCCGCAGCGGCGTCGGGGTGGAGTCTCGGACGCGTTGCATCGGCCCGGGCAGCTCGATGCCCCGCACCGGCGCGGCGGGCTTCACCATGGCACCGCACCTCCCCCTCGGGTAGCCGGCTGCTCGCTAGGAACGGTACTTGCCGCGATCGCGGGTGCGACCGCGCTCGCTGTCGACACCGTTGAGGATCACCCCGGCGGTGCTGCCCCCCACGCGGTCGATGCGCTGCACGGTCTCGTTGAGATCGCGGCCGCGCGACATCTTGCTGCGGGCAACCAGCACCGTGAGGTCACACGCTCGAGCGAGTTCGAGGGCGTCTGCCACCCGAAGCACCGCGGCGCTGTCGACGACCACCAGATCGGCCTCACCGCGCAGCTCGGTCAGCAGTCGACCCAGTCGCGGCGACGCCAGCAGCCCCGCGGCGTTGGCCCCACCGTCGCCAGCGGGCAGCAGCAGGAGGTTGTCAGGCTTCACGTCCACCAGCGCGTCCTGCACCGAACAGCTGCCGTCGAGGACGTCGGCCAGCCCGGGCTCGGCGGGCACATCGAACAGCTGGTGCACCTGGGGGCGGCGCAGGTTCGCGTCGACCAGCACCACCCGAAGGTTTGCGGCAGCCGCCACCACCGCGAGGTTGACCGCTGTGGCGGTCTTGCCCTCCGCGGCGCTGGCCGACGAGACCAGCACGACGCGCCCCGGTTCCCGGCGCGCCCGGTCGCCCTGGCGTCGGAGGCCGAGCAGGTAGCGGATGTTGGCTCCCAGCTCGCGGTAGGCCTCGCTGGCCGGTGCGTACGGGGACACGATCGTTACGGGGCCGCCCGCGGAGCGCCGCCAGTGGGGGATCTGGCCGAGCACCGGCCGGCCCCGCGTGCTGGTGGCGACCTGGCCCTCGTCTCGCAAGGAGTCGTCGAAGTAGTCGCGCAGGTAGGCAAGGCCGATGCCGATCAACAACCCGAGGGCGCTCGCGAGCGCGACGATGCGCACCGGTTGCGGCGACGACGCCGACGTCGGTGTTACTGCCGGGGTGACGACCTCGGCCTGGTTGGCGTCCGAGCCCACCTCGCGCAGCGCCGCCGCACGGGCGTCGATGAGGGTGCTTCGCTCGGCCCGCAGCTGGCGCAGCTGCGAGGCGAGCTTGACCGGTGGCTCATCGGTGCCGGAGTTGTTGACCTCCACCTGCAGGGCCCGGATCTCCCGGTCGAGATCGGAGATGCGGTCCTCGAGGGCCTTCACCCGGCCGGCGGTCTCAACGTCGGTGGAATCGACATAGGCCGCCGCCATCGCGTTCGCGATGTCCGCGGACTCCGCTGCGTCATTACGGACGGCCGCGATCGTCAGCACCGCCGCACCGTCCGGGTCGGGCTCGACAGTCACGGTCTCGAGCAGATCCTGAGTGGTCTCGTCGAGACCCAGAGTGTCAATCACGTCATCGGCGAACAAGACCACCGTGCGCGCCTCGGTGGCCACCTCTTCCTGCGCGAGCGTCGTGCCGCGGGACGAGGGCGCCAGCAGCACCTCGGTCTCCGCCTCATACGCCGGGGTGACCAGGAACGAGACCAGCAAGCCGGCGCCGATGGCCAGCAGCACGGTGACGGCGACGGTGAGCCAGCGACGTCGCAGCACCCCCACCTGGTCACGCAGCTGGATGGTGTCGGTGCTCAAGGTTCCCCCACGGGTCGGCGGTTGCGCGCGTTGGTGACCCGTCTCCAGGCCGGTGAGCATCCCAGGCTAACGCCGACGTCCAGACCACGAAGACAGTTGGTGGAAAGTCACCCCGTGCACAGCGTCGGCGAGGGGTGGGCGATCCTAAGCGGCATGGACCTGCCCCAGCCGCCCGCCGGCGCCGTCACCGACGACCACGCCCTTGCCGCCTGGCTGGCGACCGTTGCCGGCGAGCGACTGCGAGAGGTGCGCGGGTCGGGGCTCGAGGGGCGCCAGCTTAAGGACGCCGGCGACCGCACCAGCCACGAGCTGCTGATGCAGCTGCTGGCCATCCACCGTTCTGACGACGCGGTGCTCTCCGAGGAGGGCAAGGACGACGCCGTCCGGCTCACCTCGAAGCGGGTGTGGATCATCGACCCCCTCGACGGCACCCGGGAGTTCTCCGAGCCGCCGCGCGACGACTGGGCCGTGCACGTCGCCCTGTGGGAGGACGGCGAGCTGACCGTCGGCGCGGTGGCGCAGCCGGGGCTGGGCACCACGTTCGACACCGGCTCGCCGCCCGCGCTGCCGGCGGCCTCCGCGCAGCAGCCGCGGATCGCCGTGAGCCGCACCCGCCCGCCGGCGTTCGTCGCCGAGCTGGCCGACCGGCTCGGTGCCGAGCTGGTGCCCATGGGCTCGGCCGGCGCCAAGGTGATCTCGGTGGTACGCGACGTCACCGACGCCTACGTGCACGCCGGCGGCCAGTACGAGTGGGACTCGGCCGCCCCGGTCGCCGTGGCCCGGGCAGCGGGCCTGTTCACGGCGCGGATCGACGGGTCGCCACTGGCCTACAACCGGCCCGACCCGCTGCTGCCCGACCTGATCGTGTGCCGTCCCGAGCTGGCCGAGGCCATCGTCGCGTTCACGAGCGCGCTGGAGGCCTGACCAACCGCGGCAACGACCGTTGCCCAGGGGGCCTAGCCTGGGGGACTCGCACCCCAGCCCGTCCCGGGCCGAGGTCTGCCGTGCGTTGAGGAGACCACCGGACATGCAGCTCGCCGGCCTGCTCGAGCTCGTCGCCGGCGAGCCGGTGCTCGCCGCGGCCGTCGACGAGGCCCGCGCCGAGCCACCCGGCCCGGCTGCGCTGGACCTCACCGGACCACCGGCGCTGCGACCGTTCCTGGTGGCCGGCCTGGTGGCCCGCGCCGGGCGTACCGTGCTCGCCGTCACCGCCACCCAGCGCGAGGCCGACGAGCTGGTCGAGGCCCTCGGCGACCTGCTTGACCCCCAGACCGTCGCGCTCTACCCGCCGTGGGAGACGCTGCCGCACGAACGGCTGTCCCCGCGCTCGGACACCGTCGGTCGCCGGCTCGCGGTGCTCAGACGGCTTCGCCACCCCGACCCCGACACCGGCCCCACCGGCCCGCTGAGCGTCGTCGTCGCGCCGGTCCGCTCGGTGCTGCAGCCGCAGGTGCGGGGGCTCGGCGACCTCGAGCCGGTACGCCTGCAGGTGGGCGACGAGGTCGACCTCGACGACGTCGTCAGCCGGCTGGCCGCCGCCGCCTACGCCCGGGTCGACCTGGTGCAGCGGCGCGGCGAGTTCGCGGTGCGCGGCGGCATCGTCGACGTCTTCCCGCCCACCGAGGAGCACCCGCTGCGGGTGGAGCTCTGGGGCGACAGTGTCGAGGAGATCCGCAGCTTCGCCGTGGCCGACCAGCGCTCGCTGGCTGCCGCCGGCCTGCTGTGGGCGCCGCCGTGTCGTGAGCTGCTGCTCACCGACGAGGTGCGCGCCCGCGCGAGCCGGCTGGCCGGCCAGCACCCGTCGCTGGCCGAGATGCTCACCAAGCTCGCCGACGGGCACGCGGTTGACGGCATGGAGGCGCTCGCGCCGGTGCTGGTGGACGAGATGGAGATGCTGACCGAGCTGCTGCCCGCCGACGGGCACGTCGTGGTGTGCGACCCCGAGCGGGTGCGCACCCGCGCCCACGACCTGGTGGCCACCAGCCAGGAGTTCCTGCAGGCGTCCTGGGCGGCCGCGGCCGGCGGGGGAGAGGCACCGGTCGACCTCGGCGCGTCGGCCTACCGCACCCTCGCCGCCGTACGCCAGCAGGCGCTGGCCAGCTCGCTGCCGTGGTGGAGCACCTCGCCGTTCGGGCTCGACCCCGAGGCCGCACACGAGCCGCTGCGCACCGAGGCCGGCGAGGTCGTGGACGTGGGGGGCGAGGTCGAGAGCGGCGCGGTGGTCTCGCGGCCGGTGGAGATCGAGGCGGCGCCCACCTACCGCGGTGACACCGAGCGCGCTGTCGCCGACGTGCACGGCTGGCTTGCCCACCGCCGTCGGGTTGTGGTCGTCACCCCCGGCCACGGTCAGGCCGAGCGCACCGTCGAGCTGCTCGCCGAGCACGACGTGGCCGCCCGGCTCGAGGACGCGCTGCCCGCCGACCCCGACGCCGCGCTGGTGCACGTGGTCACGGGCTGCCTGCCGCACGGGCTGACGTCCGACCCGCTGCGGCTCGCCGTCCTCACCCACGATGACCTCGTCGGCCAGCGTGCGGCCAGCCGCGAGGAGCGCCGGCTGCCGGCGCGACGCAGGCGTCAGGTCGACCCGCTCGAGCTGGCCCCCGGCGACCTGGTCGTGCACGAGCAGCACGGCGTCGGCCACTACGTCTCGATGACGAAGCGTACGGTGCAGGGCGCCACCCGCGAGTATCTGCTGGTCGAGTACGCGCCGTCCAAGCGCGGCCAGCCCGGCGACCGGCTTTTCGTCCCCACCGATCAGCTCGACCAGGTCACCCGCTACGTCGGTGGCGAGCAGCCGACGCTGGACAAGCTCGGCGGCGGCGACTGGGCCAAGCGCAAGGGACGGGCCCGCCGGGCCGTCCGCCAGATCGCCGCGGAGCTGATCAAGCTCTACGCCGCCCGGCAGGCGACCAAGGGGCACGCCTTCGGACCCGACACCCCCTGGCAGCGCGAGCTCGAGGAGGCCTTCCCGTACGTCGAGACGCCCGACCAGGCGTCGACGATCGACGAGGTCAAGGCCGACATGCGCCGTACGGTGCCGATGGACCGGCTGGTGTGCGGTGACGTCGGGTACGGCAAGACCGAGATCGCGGTGCGGGCGTCCTTCAAGGCCGTGCAGGACGGCAAGCAGGTGATCGTGCTGTGCCCGACCACGCTGCTGGTGCAGCAACACATGGAGACGTTCACGGAGCGGTTCGCGCAGTTCCCGGTGGTGCTGCGGTCGCTGAGCCGGTTCCAGACCGACACCGAGGCCGGGCAGGTGCTCGCCGGGCTGGCCGACGGCAGCATCGACGTGGTCATCGGCACCCACCGGCTGCTGTCGCCCGAGGTGCGACCGAAGAACCTCGGGCTGGTCGTCGTCGACGAGGAGCAGCGCTTCGGCGTCGAGCACAAGGAGGCGCTCAAGCACCTGCGCGCGGCCGTCGACGTGTTGTCGATGTCGGCCACGCCGATCCCGCGCACGCTGGAGATGGCAATCACCGGCATCCGCGAGATGTCCACGATCACCACCCCGCCCGAGGAGCGGCACCCGGTGCTCAGCTTTGTCGGTGGCTACGACGATGGGCAGGTGACCGCCGCGGTGCGGCGAGAGCTGCTGCGCGAGGGCCAGATCTTCTACATCCACAACCGGGTGCAGTCGATGGACCGGGCGGCCGAGCGGCTCAAGAAGCTGGTGCCCGAGGCGCGGATCGCCACCGCGCACGGCCAGATGGGTGAGCACCAGCTCGAGCAGGTGATGCTCGACTTCTGGGAGAAGCGCTTCGACGTGCTGGTGTGCACCACGATCGTCGAGTCCGGCCTCGACGTCTCCAACGCCAACACGCTGGTGATCGAGCGGGCCGACCTGCTGGGCCTGTCCCAGCTGCACCAGCTGCGCGGCCGCGTCGGTCGCGGTCGCGAGCGGGCGTACGCGTACTTCCTCTACCCGCACGACGCTCCGCTCACCGAGACCGCGCACGACCGGCTGGCCACCATCGCCCAGCATTCCGAGCTCGGCGGCGGCATGGCGGTGGCGATGAAGGACCTCGAGATCCGCGGCGCCGGCAACCTGCTCGGCGGCGAGCAGTCCGGTCACATCGCCGACGTCGGCTTCGACCTGTACGTCCGTCTCGTCGGCGAGGCGGTCGCGGAGTTCCGCGGCGACGCGGGCGGCGACGAGCCGGAGGTGTCCATCGAGCTGCCGGTCGACGCGCACCTGCCGCACGACTACGTGCCCAGCGAACGGCTGCGGCTGGAGGTCTACAAGCGGCTGGCGGCGGTGCGCGGCGAGAGCGAGACCGGCGAGGTGCGGGCCGAGCTGGTCGACCGCTACGGCGAGCCGCCGCCGCCGGTGGAGACCCTGCTGCAGGTCGCCAGGCTGCGCACACGCGTGCGCGCGGGCGGGCTCGGCGAGATCACCGCCGCCGGCCCCAACGTGCGTTTCGGGCCGGTCGACCTCAGCGAGTCGCGGCAGCTGCGGCTGCAGCGGCTCTACCCGCGCAGCATCGTGAAGGCAGCCGCGCGTACGATCCTGGTGCCGCGGCCCAAGACGGCTCCGGTGGGTGGCGCGCTGCTCACCGACGCACCGCTGCTTGACTGGTGTCGCGGCGTCGTCGACACCGTGGTGGACCCGGCCCCGCCGGCCGGGGTCTGAGGACTCAGCCGGGGCACGCCCGAGGAGGACGAGCGCATGCGCCGAAGCCGACTGGCCGCCGCCGTCGCTGCCGCAGGTCTGGCACTCGGCGGCTGCGGGGGGGTGAACCCCGGTGCCGCGGCCGCGGTCGACGGCGAGACGATCCCGCTCAGCAAGGTCGACGCGATGGCCCGCGCGTTCTGCGCCGCCGACATCGCCTCCGCGAAGCTGCAGAACCAGCCGCCGACCCCCCGCGACACCGCCGAGTACCGCAACCGCGTGCTGGGAACGCTGGTGAACGCCGAGGTCGCGGCCAACGTGGTCGACGAGCTGGGCATCGACGTGCCGGCGTCGGCCTCGGAATCGGACCTGAGCCAGTTCGAGGAGCTGTTCGCCCTGATGTCCGACGAGGAGGCCGCCGCCTTGCGCGACTACATCGAGGTCTTCGGCGAGCTGGACGCGAGCACCCGGGCCATCGGTCGCGACCAGGGCGGCGGCGAGGTTGCCGGCGACCCCGAGGCGGCGATAGCGGCCGGGCAGGAGTTCCTGGTCGAGCGGGCGGCGGACAGTGACATCGAGCTCGACCCGCGCTTCGGCGATCTGGCCGAGGGCCAGGTCGTGGGCGGCAGCGGGTCGCTGTCGGTCCCGGTGGATGACGAGGATGGCTCCGGTGCGTCGACGGCGGGTGGGACCGACGCCGACTCGCCCGCGAGCCAGGTCTGCTCCTAGCCGATGGCTGCTCGCAGGTGACCGCGGGGTCGGCCGCCTCCGGTGCGCTGCTTGAGCTGGTGGCCGTGATGGACCGGCTGCGCTCACCCGGCGGGTGTCCGTGGGACGCCGAGCAGACCCACGCGAGCCTGGCGCCGTACCTGCTCGAGGAGACCTACGAGGTGCTCGAGGCGCTCGACTCCGGTGACCGGGCGCACCTGCGCGAGGAGCTCGGCGACCTGCTATTGCAGGTGGTGTTCCATGCCCGGCTGGCCGAGGAGCACCCCGCCGACCCGTGGGGACTCGACGAGGTCGCCCGCGGGATCGTCGACAAGCTGGTTGCCCGACACCCGCATGTGTTCGCCGATGTCGTGGTGGACGGTGCCGCCGGCGTCGAGGCCACCTGGGACGCGCTCAAGGCTGCCGAGAAGCAGCGGACGTCGGTGCTGGACGGCATCCCGGCGGCCCTTCCCGCGCTCGCCCGCGCCGCCAAGGTGCTCGGCCGGTTGGAGCGCTCGGGGCTCGGCGTTCCACTGGACACCGGCGACGACTCGTACGGTCCGCGGCTGCTTGCGCTGGTGGCCGAGGCCCGGGCCGCGGGCGTCGACCCCGAGGCCGAGCTCCGGCGTACGACGACGGCGCTCGCGGAGCGGATCGCCGCCGTCGAGGCCGGCGCAGGCCGGTCGTCCGCTGCGACGCGCGAGCGCTGACCCCCGCTCCGGCGCCGCGGCCGGGTCGAGTGCGGTGTTGGCGGTCACCCAAGCCGGTCGCGGTGACCCGTAACGCCGCAGTCGATGGTGTCGGCCGCGCGCAGGCATCGCTCGCGGGGGGTCTTGGGCGGTGGTGCGCGATAGCCCTCGGGATGATCGCCGGGGGGAACCCAGGTGCGGACGCTGGGGGTGGCGTCCGCCACCGCGGCCGCCCGGCTGGATAGCCTGGCGACGTCCGGGCATGTGCACCAAGGTCAAGCACCGTGCCAGCAAGCCGCCGACCGTACGAGGAGCAACCCCCGTGGCCAGCATCGAGGCGGTGGGAGCCCGCGAGATCCTCGACTCCCGAGGAAACCCGACCGTCGAGGTCGAGGTCCTGCTCGACGACGACACGCTGGCGCGCGCCGCCGTGCCGTCGGGCGCGTCCACCGGCCAGTTCGAGGCGGTCGAGCTCAGGGACGGTGGCGGCCGCTACCTCGGCAAGGGGGTGGAACGGGCCGTGCGCGCCGTCAACGACGTGATCGGTCCCGAGCTTGCCGGCGCCGACGCCGACGAGCAGCGGCTGGTCGACCAGGCGCTGCTCGACCTCGACGGCACCGACAACAAGTCCGAGCTCGGTGCCAACGCGCTGCTCGGCGTGTCGCTCGCGGTGGCCCGGGCGGCCGCCGACTCCGCCGGGCTGCCGCTGTTCCGCTACGTCGGTGGGCCCAACGCGCACCTGCTGCCGGTGCCGATGATGAACATCATCAACGGGGGTGCGCACGCCGACAGCGGGGTCGACGTGCAGGAGTTCATGATCGCGCCGATCGGTGCGGCCACCTTCGCGGAGGCCCTGCAGCAGGGCGCCGAGGTCTACCACGCGCTCAAGTCGGTGCTGAAGAAGCGGGGACTGGCCACCGGGCTGGGCGACGAGGGCGGCTTCGCCCCCGACCTGCCGTCCAACCGCGACGCCCTCGACCTGATCGCGTCCGCGGTCGACTCCGCCGGCCTGCGCCTCGGCGACGACATCGCGCTGGCCCTCGACGTGGCCGCGACCGAGTTCCACAGCGGCGGCGGCTCGTACGACTTCGAGGGCGGGACGAAGACCGCCGACGAGCTTGCCGACTACTACGCCGACCTGGTGCAGGCCTACCCGATCGTGTCCATCGAGGACCCGCTCGACGAGGACGACTGGTCCGGCTGGCAGGCCATCGTGTCCACCCTCGGCGACCGGGTGCAGCTGGTCGGCGACGACCTGTTCGTGACCAACGTGACCCGGCTGCAACGCGGGATCGACGAGCGGGCGGCCAACGCGCTGCTGGTCAAGGTCAACCAGATCGGCACGCTGACCGAGACCCTGGACGCGGTCGACCTCGCCCACCGCAGCGGCTTTCGCTGCATGATGAGCCACCGCTCGGGCGAGACCGAGGACACCACCATCGCCGACCTCGCGGTCGCCACCAACTGCGGCCAGATCAAGTCCGGCGCGCCCGCGCGCTCCGAGCGGGTGGCCAAGTACAACCAGCTGCTCCGCATCGAGGAGGAGCTCGACGACGCCGCCCGCTATGCCGGCCGGTCCGCCTTCCCGCGGATCGCGGCGCGCGAGGCCTGAGCCGTTGCCCGCCACCCGCCAGCAACCGACCATCCGGATGACGCATCGCGCCGCCGTGCTGGGGCTGGTCCTGCTGGTGCTGCTCGTCTCGTACGCATCCAGCATGCGCGCGTGGCTCGACCAGCGCAGCGACATCGCCGAGGCGCGGGCGCACATTGCCACCAACCGCGAACGGGTGGCCGACCTCGAGCGCGAGAAGCGCCGCTGGTCCGACGAGGCGTTCGTCGAGCAGCAGGCCCGCGAGCGGCTCGGCTACCTGATGCCCGGCGAGACCGGCTACCGCGTCGTGACGCCCGACGGCGAGGCGATCGGCGCCGTCCCCGAGCCGGTCGACGGCACCGAGGGCGAGGAGCCGTCGTGGTACGAGACCCTGTGGGCGAGCAGCCGGCAGGCCGGCAACGAGCAGTGAGCGAGCTGGCGACCTCCGACGACCTCGACGCCGTACGGAGCCAGCTCGGACGGGCGCCAAGGGGGGTGCACGCGGTGGCGCACCGCTGCCCCTGCGGGTTGCCCGACGTGGTGGAGACCGAGCCCCGGCTCCCCGACGGCACCCCGTTCCCGACGCTGTTCTACGTCACCTGTCCCCGGCTGGCCGGCGCGATCGGGACCCTGGAAGCCGCCGGGGTGATGCAGGAGATGACCGACCGGTTGGCTGTCGACGACGAGCTGGCGGCCGCATACACGCGGGCGCACCGGGCCTACCTCGAGCGCCGAGCGCGGCTCGGTGAGGTCCCCGAGATCGAGGAGATCTCGGCCGGCGGGATGCCGGTGCGGGTCAAGTGCCTGCACGTGCTGGCCGGGCAGAGCCTCGCCGAGGGGCCCGGGAGCAACCCGCTGGGCGACGAGACCGTGCAGCGGCTGCCGCGGTGGTGGGACCCGGGCAGGTGCGTCTCGTGACGCGGGTCGCGGCGGTCGACTGCGGCACCAACTCCATCAAGCTGCTCGTCACCGACCTGGACGCAGCGACCGGCGAGCAGCGCGACGTCTTGCGTACGCTGCGCATCGTGCGTCTTGGCCAGGATGTGGACCGTACGGGGCTGCTGGCCCCCGAGGCGCTGGCGCGCACGCTCGCCGCGGCCACGAAATATGCCGAGCGGGCAGCGTCGTTGGGGGTCGAGCTCGGCCCCGACCGGGTGGTGGTCGCGGCCACCTCGGCGACGCGTGACGCGGCCAACGGTGCCGCGCTGGTGGCCGGCCTGCAGCGACACCTCGGCGCGCGACCGCGGGTGCTCTCGGGCGTCGCCGAGGCCGCGACGGCGTACGCCGGTGCGGTCCGGGGGCTGGACGAACCCCCGGCGACCCGCCTGCTGCTGGTCGACGTCGGAGGCGGCTCGACCGAACTCGTCCGCGGCGTCGGGCCGCAGGTGGTCGCAGTCGGCTCGGCCGACGTCGGCTCCGTACGGCTCACCGAGCGGCACCTGGACGGCGACCCGCCGACCGCGCGGCAGCTCGCCGCGGCCGCCGCCGACGTCGACGCGGCGTTGGACGGGCTCGAGGTGCCGGTCGAGGACGCCGACGTGGTCGTCGTGGTCGGCGGCACCGGGCTCACGGTCGCCGCGCACACGCGCGGACTGGATTCGCCCGACGTCGACCGGCTGCACGGTGCCCGGCTCGATGCGGCCGCGGTGCGCTCCTCGTGCGCGGCGCTGCTGGCAGCCACGGTGGCGCAGCGACGCGCCATGGCCTTCATGCACCCCGGTCGTGCCGACGTCATCGGGGGTGGGGCGCTGGTTCTCGACCACGTCCTCGCCCGGGTCGGACCGGCGACCGTGCTGCCCAGCAGCCACGACGTGCTCGACGGCCTCGCCTGGTCGCTGGTCGACCCGGCGCCCGCCGCGAACGACTCGGCGGCGCCCGACCCGGCCGCCGCGCCGTGACGAGCCTGCCGCACCCGATCACCGGGGCGCCCTTCGACAGCCCGGTCCCGCCCGGCACCGGCTGGCCCGGTGACCCGGCCGACGTGGCCACCCCGACCGCGGCCGGGCCGGGCGAGGTGGCCCGGCTCGCGGCTGCGGCCACCGGGCTGGCCGAGCTCGACGCGGCGATCTCGGTGTGCCGGGCCTGTGACCGCCTCGTCAGCTGGCGCGAAGAGGTCGCCACCGCCAAGCGGCGTTCATTCGCCGACGAGCCCTACTGGGGCCGCCCGGTGACCGGGTTCGGCGCGACCGACGCACGCGTCCTGGTCGTGGGGCTGGCCCCCGCCGTGCACGGCGGCAACCGCACCGGCCGGGTCTTCACCGGCGACCGGTCCGCCGACTGGCTGTTCATCGCGCTGCACGCAGCCGGGCTCGCGTCGCAGCCGACCAGCACCCACGCGGGGGACGGTCTGCGACTGCTCGGCACCCGGGTGGTGGCCGCCGTCCGGTGCGCACCGCCGGCCAACAGACCCACCACCGCCGAGCGGGACAGCTGTGCGCCGTGGCTGCTGGCCGAGGCCGACCGGTTGTGGCCGACGTTGCGGGTGCTGGTCGCGCTGGGCGGCTTCGCCTGGGATGCGGCGCTGCGGCTGATGCGGCGGGCGGGCGGGGACGTCCCACGCCCGGCGCCCAGGTTCGCCCACGCGGCGGAGGTGGTGCTGGGCCGCCCGGGAGGTGGTGACGTGTTGCTGCTCGGCAGCTACCACCCCAGCCAGCAGAACACCTTCACCGGCCGACTCACCGCACCGATGCTTGCGGCGGTCATGCACCGGGCCGCCGCCGCCTCCGACGTGCGGGGGAGCTGCGGATGAACGATCGCTCGACCAGGTCGTCGGCACGCAGCGGGGTGGCCCAGCGGCTCAGTGACCTGCTGGTGCACCTGTTCGGCATCGACCTGCCCGGCCGGCTGGTGGGATGGGACGACTCCACAGCGGGTGGCGCCGACGGCCCGACCGTACGGGTGCTCAACCGGCGGGCGGTGCGCCGGTTGCTGTGGGCTCCCGGCGAGCTCGGCCTGGCTCGCGCGTACGTGGCCGGCGACCTCGAGATCGACGGCGACCTGGTCGACGGACTGCGGGCACTGGCGGCCTACGGCGCGCTGGTCGGTGGCAAGCCGGCGCTCAGCGCAGCCGACCGGCGTGAGGTGCTGCGCACCGCGGTGCTGCTCGGTGCCGTCGGCCCGGCGCCGAAGCCGCCGGACGTGGAGCACCTGCTGACCGGCACCGCCCCGCGCGGCGCGCGCGACCAGGCGGCCGCCGACCTGCCCGACGTCGGCGGGCTCGAGCTGCTCGGCGACGTGCTGGGCGAGACCCTCGCGTACTCGTGCGCCCGCTGGGACGGCGGCCAGGCAGACCTCGACGCCGCCCAGCACCGCAAGCTCGAACTGGTCTGCGACCGGCTCGGCCTCGAGCCCGGCATGCGGCTGCTCGACGTGGGGTGCGGATGGGGACCGTTGGTGGTGCACGCCGTGCGCCACCGCGGAGTCGAGGCGGTCGGGCTGGTGCGCTCGGCCGAGCGGGCCGACGTCGTGCGCCGCCGGCTGGCCGCGGCGGGTGTCGCCGACCGCGCCGAGATCCGGCTGGGTGACGTCGATGCGGTGGAGGACGGGCCGTTCGATGCGGTGGCGGCGATCGAGTCCGTCGAGCACGTCGACGAGGGCGAGCTGGTGTCCTACTTCGCGCACGTCCAGCAGCTGCTGCGGCCCGGTGGCCGGCTGGCGCTGCAGGCCATGACCTTGCGGCCGGGGGTCGACACGCCCGGGCCGACGTTCATGTCGGCGTACGTGATGCCGCGGGGTCCGCTGCCGCCGATCGGCACCGTCACCGGCGCGCTGGAGGATGCCGGGCTGGAGGTACGCCTGCTGGAGTCGTGGCGCGAGCAGCACGCCACCACGATGCGCACCTGGCTGTCCCGGCTCGACGCGCGCGGGGACCGGGCGGCCAAGGTGCTGGGCGACAGCAGGCTGCGCGTGTGGCGGCTGTCGCTCGCGCTGGGCACGGTCGGCTTCGAGCGTGGCCGGATCGGGCTGCACCACGCGGTTGCCGTGCGCCCCCATGCGGACGGCCGTTCGGGCATGCTGGCCTGAGCCGGTTTCGCGTCAGTTGCTCCTGTAGCCCAATCGGCAGAGGCAGACGGCTTAAACCCGTCCCAGTGTGGGTTCGATCCCCACCAGGAGCACGGAACGTCCGGGCCGCGTGCGTCGTTGCCTGTGGTGTGCGGCCGCGACGCCCCGGACGGTGTCGGTAGGCTGAGCATGTGGTCCCCGGGCATCGGGGCGCGTCCCAGGAGGAGAGATGCAGAGCAGCAACCCGGTGTTCGCCCGCAGCGAGACGTTCAACGGTCGGGCCACGCGTACCGCCGCGGGCTCGCGCCGCCCTGCTGACTGGTCGATCGGCATGCCAGGGATGTCCGAAACCCCCGGTCTGCCCGGCGCCCCGTCGCCCACCCACGTCGGCGACGACCGCATCACGATCGACTCCGTCGTGCAGAAGACCGGGGCCACGCTCGGTCTGCTGGTGGCCTCGGCGGCGGTCACCTGGCTCATTATCGGCGAGGTCGCCGGCACCAGCGCCGACGCGGCCGCCAACCTCGGACAGGCGCGGGCGCTGATGATCGGTGGCGCCCTGATCGGGTTCGGGCTGGCGATGGTCAACTCGTTCAAGCGGGTGGTGAGCCCGGCTCTCGTGCTGGCCTACGCCGTCGTCCAGGGCGTCGCGGTCGGTGCCATCTCGAAGGTGTTCGAGACCTTCTACGACGGCGTCGTGCTGGGGGCGGTGGGCGGCACGATGGCAGCCTTCGCCGGCACGCTCACGGCGTACAAGGTGCTCGACATCAAGGTGACCGACAAGTTCCGCAAGGGCGTCGTCGCCGCCATGTTCGGATTCGTGGCCGTGGCGATGTTCGACTTCGTGCTGCAGATGTTCGGCAGCGGCTTCGGCTTCAACGGCTTCGGCCCGCTCGGCCTGATCACCAGCGTGGTCGGCGTCGTGCTCGGTGTGCTGATGCTGATCCTCGACTTCGACTTCGTCGAGCGCGCGATCGCAGCCGGCGCACCCGAGCGCGAGTCGTGGCGGGCCGCCTTCGGGCTCACCGTCACCATCGTGTGGATCTACATCGAGATGCTGCGCATCCTCGCGATCCTGCGCGGCGACTGACCACGACCGGTCGGGACTACCCCCCCGGCGCGACCCGTGGCGGACACGACCTGCGACGTTCAGGCGAACGAGCGTCTCGAGCGTCGCAGGTCGTGCTCGTGCACGATCGCGGTGGCATGTCCGTGCGCGAGGTCGTACTCGTCGCGCAGCCACCGCACCCGGTCGTCGAACCGGCTGAAGCTCGGCCCGTCCTCCAGGCGTCTGAACCACTCGGGAAGTTCCTTGCCGGTCGCCCCGGGAACCCGGGCGACCAGCTGCTGATGGGTCTCTTCGGAGTGGTGCAGGGCCATCGTGCCTCCTCGTGTGACCGGTGACCGGCGGGTTGACAACCGGTGTTGGCAGCGTGCCGCATCCGCCGGGACCGCACAAGGCGGGACCGCCCTTGGACACCATGGTCGGCCGCCGTTGGCCGGCCGCAGCCGGTGGGCAACGCGGGGCGCTCAGCGTCGGTGGGCGGTGACCCGTTCGTCGGTCGGGTCGGTGACCGGCGGCACCGCGCCGGTGCGTCGTACGCGGCGCTGCAACCGTGCCCACCGTCCACGCGGGCCCCGGTCGCGCCCGCCCACCTGGGTGGCGGCGACCTCCGTGCCCTCGTAGACCGACGCCTCGACCGCGGCGAACGAGACGGGTAGTACCAGGGCGTCCGCCGGGTGCGCGGCGCCGGACTCGTCGTCGTCGTCCCAGGCGCCGACGGCGGCGGCGACCGAGGGCAGCAAGGCGGTCACCATCCCGGCGTACCCGGCCATCGACGGGTGGAAGCGGTCGGGGCCGAACAGTTCGCCCGGCGCCATCGCGAACGTCGGTCCCAGCAGCGACCCCAACGACACCGAGCGCCCGCCCGCCTCCACCACCGCGATCGTCTGGGCCGCGGCGAGCCGGCGGCTCCAGCGTCGGGCCAGCTCACGCAGCGGCTGGGCAAGCGGGCGCAGCGTGCCCAGGTCGGGGCAGGTGCCGACGACCACCGGGATGTCGCCCGCCCGCGGCCGGCGGACGGCTGCCGCCAGCAGTCGCACCGACTCGGACGGTCGCACCCGGTGGGTCACGTCGTTGGCGCCAATCACCATCACCACCACGTCCGGCCGGGTCGCGAGACCGCGGTCGAGCTGGCGCTGCAGGTCCGACGACCGTGCACCCACCTGTGCGGTGCTGGTCACCTGCACCGGCCTGCCCGCGATGTGCGACAGCCCGCTCGCGAGCATCGCCGGCGGGGTGTCGCTGGGATCGTCCATGCCGTATCCCGCTGCGGACGAGTCGCCGACCACGAGCAGGCGGAGCGCCCGGTCGCCCCGCTGCGAGCCGTAGGTGCCGTCGGCCACCGGAGGGGGTGTGGTCGCCCGGCCGATGACGCGCCGCGCGTACGCCGCCTGCAGCCGCATCACGGCGTACACCGAGCCGCCCAGCAGGCCCAGGCCGCCGCTACCGACGGCGGCGGCACCGGCCAGGCGGCGGGCGGCGCGGGCGCGGGTCATGATTGGAGGGTAGGCGACGGGCCTAGGCTGGCGGGCGTGCAATACGTGAACTCCGTCCTCGACCTGGTCGGCAACACCCCGCTCGTGCGGCTCGCGTCGGTGGTGTCGGGGTCCGACCTGGGTTCGGGTCCGGTCGTGCTGGCCAAGGTCGAGTACCTCAACCCGGGCGGCTCGGTGAAGGACCGGATCGCGGTGCGCATGGTCGACGCCGCCGAGGCGGACGGGTCGCTGCAGCCCGGCGGCACCATCGTGGAGCCGACCTCGGGCAACACCGGCGTCGGGCTGGCGCTGGTGGCCCAGCAGCGGGGTTACCGCTGCGTGTTCGTCTGCCCTGACAAGGTCAGCGTGGACAAGCGCAACGTGCTCAAGGCCTACGGCGCCGAGGTCGTGGTCTGTCCGACGGCGGTCGAGCCCGACCATCCGGACTCGTACTACGCGGTGTCGGACCGGCTGACCCGTGAGACCGCCGGCGGGTGGAAGCCCAACCAGTACGCCAACCAGAACAACCCGCGCAGCCACTTCGAGACGACCGGGCCGGAGGTCTGGGAACAGACCGAGGGGCGGGTCACGCACTTCGTCGCCGGCATCGGCACCGGCGGCACCATCAGCGGCGCCGGGCGCTACCTGAAGCAGGCCAGCGACGGGCGGGTGCAGATCGTCGGCGCCGACCCGGTGGGGTCGGTCTACTCCGGGGGCAGCGGGCGGCCGTACCTGGTGGAGGGTGTCGGCGAGGACTTCTGGCCGACCACGTACGACCCCGACGTCTGCGACCGGATCGTCGCGGTGTCCGACGGCGACGCGTTCACGATGACGCGCCGGCTGGCCCGGGAGGAGGGGTTGCTGGTCGGCGGCTCGTGCGGGATGGCGACGGTGGCGGCGCTGCGGCTGGCTGGCGAGCTCGCCGGCACGCCGGAGGGCGACGACGCGGTCATCGTGGCGCTGCTGCCGGACGGTGGTCGCGGCTACCTGACCAAGGTGTTCGACGACGCGTGGCTGTCTCGCTTCGGCTTCCTGCCCGGCCAGCCCGGGCTGAGCGTCGGCGACGTGTTGCGCGCCAAGGGTGCGGGGCTGCCCGACCTGGTGCACACCCACCCCAACGAGACGATCGCCGACGCGGTGGCGATCCTGCGTGAGTACGGCGTGTCGCAGATGCCGGTCGTGCGCGCCGAGCCGCCGGTGATGGCGGCGGAGGTGGCCGGGTCGGTCAGTGAGCGGGACCTGCTGGAGGCCCTGTTCGCCGACAAGGCGTCGCTGACCGACCGGGTGGAGCAGCACATGGGTCCGCCGCTGCCCAGCATCGGGTCGGGGCAGCCGGCCGCCGAGGCGGTGTCGATGCTCGGGGGCGCCGATGCGCTGCTGGTGCAGGAGGACGGCCGGCCCGTCGGGGTGGTCACCCGCCACGACCTGCTCGGCCAGCTCACCGACTGACCGACTCCTCCAACCCGATCATCCGAGGGTCATCGCGCCCCGCGGGGTGCCGACCTATCACCCAGCTCAGCGGATCCGTTGTGCGATCGCCGGGTCGGGCGGGCCAAGCTCGGGGTGCATGATCGCGGCCAGCGCCTCGACCCCGTCCACGAGCCGAGGACCGGGCCGCGCGAACGAGGCGTTGGCGTCGACGGCCCAGACGGCGACGTGCGCGGGCAGCCGGCTGGAGCCGACCACCGCGTCCGTCACCTCGGTCGACGCCGGCAGCGCGAGGCCACACGGGGCGCAGACGACGACCTCCGGTGCGCAGTCGGCCACGTCGTCCCAGCCGACGCGATACGAGGCGGCCCCGGCAACTCCCAGGGCATTCGTCCCACCCGCCGCCTCCACCATCTCGGGAACCCAGTGGCCCGGCGCGAACGGCGGGTCCGTCCACTCGAGCACGAGAGCCCGCGATCGTCGCCGGCCGGCCACGGCGTCGGCCACCGTCGCCAGCCGCTGCCGCAGCCGTGCCACCAGCTCGCTGGCCTCTGACGGTCGGCCGCACACGGCCCCGAGCCGCTCGATCGAGGCGAACACCTCCGCCAGCGTGTGCGGGTCGGTCGTCACCACCCGCGCCGCACAGCCCAGATGTGCCAGCGCATCGTCGACCACCGAGACGTCGACTGCGCACACCGCGCACAGGTCCTGCGTCACCACCACGTCGGCGTCGAGACCGGCCAGCGCACCCTCGTCCAGGTGGTAGAGGTCCTCGCCCGCGGCGACCCGCCGCGTGACCAGGGCATCGATCTCACCCGGCGACAGGTTCGACGGCAGACTGCTGGTCGACACGATGTGCGCCGTCCGCGCGCTCGGTGGGTAGTCGCACTCGAACGTCACGCCGACGACGTCGTCGCCGGCGCCCAGTGCGTGCAGGATCTCGGTGGCCGACGGCAGCAGCGACACGATCCGCATGACCGCACGCTAACCGGACCGATCGCTCCGCCAGCGGCTGCGGTGCTCCTGAGCGGGGTGACTCTCGGCGGTCGCCGAACGGTGCCGGCCGGACGCGGCGTACCAGGCCCCGTACCGTCGGGCACCCCAGCCGGCGGTCGCTCCGTGCGCCGCGACGCTCATCAGCACGGTGAGCACGACCACCGAGAACAGCTGGTCCGCCCCGGGCACGTGCTCCTCCAGCAGGATCAGCCCGAACACGATCGAGGCCAGCCCGCGGGGCCCGAACCAGCCGACGAACACCTGTGTCTGCCAGGCGGTGCCGGAGCGGGCCAGGCTGACCATGACCGGCAGCAGCCGTCCGACCGTCAGGGTCGCGATCGCGCAGACGACCACGGCCGGGCTCGGCCGCTGCAGGCCGATCGGCACCAAGACGTTGCCGAACAGGAAGAAGCTGGCGGCGGCGAGCAGCTGCCCGGAGTCCTCGGTGTATTCCACCAGGTGGTCCGCCCGCCCCCGGGCGAGCGCGGTGAAGACCAGGCCGCCAACGAAGGCCGCGACGAAGCCGTTGCCGCCGGTCGCCTCCGCGCCCGACAGGGCCAGGACGGCGATCGCGAGGGTGCCGAGCTGGGCGTACAAGCCGTCCGCCCAGCCGGACTCCAAGGCATACCGCAGCGCCAACACCCCGGCGGCTCCGACGGTGGCGCCGAGCGCCACTCCCAGCCCGACCTGCTGGGCGAAGTGGGTCGGCCACGACTCCGCTGCCGCGCGGGCGCCCGCCAGCGACAGCAGCAGCAGCACGATCGGCAGCACGAGCCCGTCGTTGAGTCCGGACTCCACGTTGAGCGACTGGCGTACGCTCAGCGGCACCGACCGGTCGTCCACGACCGCCTGTCCCAACGCCGGATCGGTGGGTGCCAGCACCGCCGCCAGCAGGGCGGCCTGCGCGATACCCAGGTCGGTCAGCAGCGCCGCCACGATGACGGTGCCGAGCAGGATCGACAGCGGCAGGCCGACGCCCAGCAGCCGTACCGGTAGCCCCCGCTCGCGAAGCAGCGCGACCACGTCGATCCGCACCGCGTCGCTGAACAGCACCAGCGCCAGCGCGCCCTCGCCGATCATCGCGATCCGGCTGCCGGACAGGCTGAGGTCGACCAGCCCGACGGCGTGGCTGAGCAACCCGGCCGCGACCATGACCATCGGCATCGTCAGGGGCCAGCGTCGTGATCTCCGCGACAGCAGGGCGTAGCCCAGCAGGACCACCGCCAAGATGGCCAGGTCGATCGTGCTCATCACGCTCCTCTGCCCGGGTGCTGGTCAGCGGTACTCCGGGTTGGGGTGGTCGAAGCGCTCCCCGGCATCCCACTCCGCGCGCTGGTTGCCGTGCGCGGGCACGCCGCCGGCGCGCTTGAGCATCGCCGCCAGGTGCATGAGGTTCCAGGTCATGAACGTGGTGTTGCGCTGGGTGAACTCGTTCTGCAGCCCGCCGGAGCCGGCGTCGAGGTACGACGGCCCGGGACCGACGTCCCCGATCCACCCGGCGTCGGCCTGGGGTGGGATGACGTAGCCGAGGTGCTGCAGCGAGTACAGGACGCTCATGGCGACGTGCTTGACCCCGTCCTCGTTGCCGGTGACGACCACGCCGCCGACCCGACCGTAGTACACGTACTGGCCGGTGTCGTTCGTCTGGCCGGACAGCGAGTAGAGGCGCTCAACGACCCGCGTGCACACGCTGGACTTGTCGCCGAGCCAGATCGGCGTCCCGACCACCAGGATGTCGGCGTCGAGGACCCGCTCGGCGATGCCCGGCCACTCGTCGTCCAACCCGGCGGGGTTCATGTCGGGCTGGACGCCGGGCGCGATCGCGTGGTCCACGGCCCGCACCTGGTCCACCCGCACGCCGTGCCGCCGCATGATGGCCACGCTGTTGGCCATCAACCCCTCGGTGTGGGACGGCTCCGGGCTCGGCTTGAGCGTGCAGCTGATGAACAACGCCCGCAGGTCGGAGTAGTCGTACGTGTCGGCCATGGGGCGCTCCCGGGTGGGTTCCAGTGGGTTACCGGCGTCGAAACCCCCCGAGGTGCCCGGGTGCTTCCTCGGGGGG
>JBBSNM010000014.1:0-42310 GCA_038232655.1 Propionibacteriales bacterium
CATCGCCCTGGCCAACGCCGTGATCATCACACGACGGCTCATCCGGACCGCCTGGACGACCCACCGATGGGACACCCGACCCAGCCGCCGTCCATGACCTATCTGCGGAACCTCTTAGATGCGGGCCTAGATGCGGTCGGGTGGCCCCGAGCGGCACCACTCGGTTCCGTCCGCACCGGTGTGCCGGCCGGAAGGGTGCGGACCGAACCGACTGGCGCGGTCACGCCGGGGGGCGGTCACGCCGGGGGGCGGTCCCGCCCGGCGGGCAGTCACGCCGGGGGCGCGGCCTGCCCGCCAGGACGGCCTAGCCTTCGAGGCGTGGACCCGCCCGGCGAGCAGCAGACGGTGCCGGTGGCATACGCCGTGCCGCTGAGCACCCGATTCCGCGGGATCACCGTCCGCGAGGGCGTGGTGTGGCGAGGTGCAGCGGGCTGGGCGGAGTTCGCGCCGTTCGCCGACTACGGCGACCTCGCCGCGCTCGCCTGGTGGCGCAGCGCGGTCGAGGCTGCCGACATCGGCTGGCCGGCACCCGTTCGGGGCCGCGTACCCGTCAATTGCACCGTGCCGGCCGTGTCACCGGAGCAGGCCCGCGCCCTGGTGCTGGCGGGGCACGGGTGCCGCACCGCGAAGGTCAAGGTCGCCGAGCCCGGGCAGCCGCTGAGCGACGACCTGGCCAGGGTCGAAGCGGTTCGGGACGCCCTCGGCGCCACCGGCGCCGTCCGCGTCGACGCCAACGGCGGCTGGAGTGTCGACGAAGCCGTGACGGCGCTGCGCCTCCTCGACCGGGCCGCCGGTGGCCTGGAGTACGCCGAGCAGCCGTGCGCGTCGGTCGAGGAGCTGGCCGCGGTACGCCGCCGGGTCCAGGTGCCGGTGGCGGCCGACGAGTCCATCCGCCGCGCCGACGACCCCTACCGGGTGCGTGCCCTCGACGCCGCCGACATCGCGGTGCTCAAGGTGGCACCGCTCGGGGGCGTGCGCGCCTGCCTCGAGGTCGCCGAGCGCATCGAGCTGCCGGTCGTGGTGTCCTCCGCGCTGGACACCTCGGTCGGCCTGGCCGCCGGGCTGGCGCTGGCCGCCGCCCTGCCGGACCTGCCGTACGCGTGCGGTCTCGGCACTGCCTCGCTGTTGCGCCGCGACCTGACCAGTGAACCGCTGCTGCCCGCCGACGGCGAGCTCACCGTGCGTCCGGTCGAGGTGGATCGTGACCTGCTGGTCGCCGCGCGAGCCGACCGACCGGTCGCCGCGCGCTGGGCAGCGCGGCTCGACGCCATGCGTGCCCTCGCCGCCGGCACGATGACGGGGCAGGATCGGCGGTCATGAACGCCTCGACCCGGCTCGCTCGGCTCGTCGTCGACGAGCTGGTGCGCCACGGCGTGGGCGAGGCGGTGCTGGCGCCGGGCTCACGCTCGGCCGCCCTTGCGCTGGCGCTGCACGCCGCCGACGCCGCCGGCCGACTGCGGCTGCACGTGCGCGTGGACGAGCGCACCGCCGGATTCTTGGCCCTCGGCCTGGCCCGGGGCTCGCACCGCCCGGTGCCGGTGGTCACGACGTCCGGCTCGGCCGTTGCGCACCTGCACCCGGCGGTGCTCGAGGCACATCACAGCGGGGTGCCGCTCGTCGTGGTGTCCGCCGACCGGCCGGCGCGGCTGCGTGGCAGCGGTGCGAACCAGACGACGGACCAGGTCCGGCTGTTCGGCTCGGCGCTGAGGTGGAGCGCCGACATCCCGGCCGGTGCGGTCGCCGCCGACCTGGGTGACGCCGCGGTCTCGGCTTGGCGGGCGCAGCTGTCCCGGGCGGTCCTGGCGGCCGCCGGCGCCGCCACCGGTGACCCCGGCCCGGTGCAGGTCAATTGCTGCTTCGACCCGCCGCTGGTGCCCGACGCCGAGGACGCTGCGGCGGCGGACGACGGCGGGTGGGCACCGGCCGGGCGTGCGCAGGGGCGGCCGTGGACGACCGTGGACCAGCCGGCGCCCCGCACCCCGGTCGAGCTGGGCGCCGGCCCGCGGACGGTCGTGGTCGCCGGCGCCGACGCGGGGCCGCCGGCCCGGCTGCTCGCCGAGCAGGGGGGCTGGCCGCTGGTTGCCGAGCCGACGTCGGGGGCACGCACCGGTGGGTCGGCGCTGCGCACCGGCACCCTGCTGCTCGGGCACGGGCCGCTGGCCGCGGAGGTCGAGCGCGTCGTCGTGGCCGGTCGCCCCACGCTCTCGCGCCCGGTCACGCAGCTGCTGGGCCGGCCCGACATCGAGCTGGTCGCCCTGGGTGCGGGCGCCCGTTGGGTCGACCCTGGGAACCGGGTTGAAAGGGTGCTGCCTGCCGGTGACACCGTGGTGCTCGCCGACCGAGCCCGGGGGGACGGTGGCTGGCGGGTGCGCTGGGCCGAGGCCGACCGGCGGGTCGCGTCCGCGGTGGACGCCACGCTCGCCCGCGCGGCGGCGGCACTGCCGGCGGGCACGATGCTGGGTCCCGACGTCGCTCGCACCGTCAGCGAGGCGGTGCCACCAGCCGGCCTGCTCGTCGTCGGCTCGTCGCAACCAGGCCGCGACCTCGACCTGGTCGCCGCGCCGTACCCGGTCGGCGAACGGCGACTGGTGGTCGGCAACCGTGGCCTGTCGGGCATCGACGGCACCGTGTCCACCGCGATCGGTGTGGCGCTGGGACGCCGGTCGTCACGGTCGCTGGCGCTGATGGGCGACCTGACCTTCCTGCACGACTGCAACGGGCTGCTGCTCGGGCCGGCCGAACCCCGGCCCGACCTGACCCTGGTCGTCGCCAACGATGACGGCGGGAGCATCTTCGCCACGCTCGAGCAGGGCGCACAGCCCTACGCCGCCGCCTTCGAGCGGGTGTTCGCCACCCGTACGGGCGCGGACCTCGCCGAGCTGTGCGCAGCGACCGGCACCGCCCACCAGGTCGTGGACAGCGACGCCGGGTTGCGCGCATTGCTCGCCACGCCGAGCGCCGGTGTGCGCGTGCTCGAGGTGCCCGTCGATCGGGCCGCCCGCCGCGAGCTGCAGACCGAGATCGGGCGGTCGGCGGGGCGGGCGGTTGTTCACTGACACCTCGGGCGAACGGTCCTGATGGACCGCCGACGGGTAGGCGAGCGCCGATACTTCTGGCATGCTCGCTCGCGCGCGGTCGCCAGCTGAGCGGGTCGACATGGCGGTCGGGAGGGGGCGCCGTTGCGCAGCGAGTCCGACCGTGTCGGTGCCCTCAGCAAGTTTGCCGCGACGGTGCACGCCAGCTCGTCGGCGGACCAGCTTGTCGAGGGCGTTGCGAGCAGCGGGCTGACATTGCTTGCGGGCGACTCGTTGTCGATCTGCCGACTGGACCACGCCCATGGCTGCATGCTGGTGATCCACAATGCGGGCCGGTTGCCCGACTGGGAGCAGCCATGGCCCAGCGCGCACACCTACCGGTTGGCCGACGTCCCGCACATCAGGCAGACCGCGGGCAGCCCACCCTCGGCATGGACCGGGGCGGTTGACGAGTCTTGCACCGAGCCCGGCGACCGCGAGCTGCTGCGGCGGCTCGGCAAGCGGCACGCATTGGCGGTGCCGGTCCTGACCGGGCGCACGGTGTGGGGTGAGGTGTACGTCACCCGAGCCGGCGGCCGCGTCCCCTTCGACCCCGTCGACCTCGACACCGCCACGACCATGTCCGGGTTGCTGTCCGCCGGGTTGTCCAGGCTCGAGCTGCTGCACGAGATGTCGCTGCTCGCCTACACCGATCCGCTGACCGGCCTGGCGAACCGTCGGGTGGCCGACGACTGGTTCGACGAGCGGTTGGCCTCGCCCGGCCCGTTCGTACCGGTCACAGTCGTGCTGTGCGACATCAACGGGCTGAAGCGGGTCAACGACCGCTTCGGGCACGCGGCCGGCGATGAGCTGATCCGGCAGTCGCCGACCACTTGATCGTCAGCGTCGGCGGACTCGCACAGGCGACGGTGGCACGTGTGGGGGGCGACGAGTTCGTGGTGCTGCTCGACGGGGCCAGCCCGGCCGAGGTCGACCAGCTGGTGCAGTGCCTGGCGGCCTTCGAGATCCTTACGCGGCCGGGCTGGCCGTCGGCGCGGCCACCACGACGCGGCGTCCGGCTGGGTCGGCGAGTGCGAAGAGCGCGGCCCGCGCGCTGTTACGCCTCGCCGACGCGGCGCAGTACCGGCACAAGCAGACCAGGCAGTTGCACACCGAGACCCTGTCGACCCAGGCGCCCCCCATCTCGGTGCTGCTGCCAGCCGGTGGGGTGCACCTGACCGACACGGTGCTCGCGGCGTGGCGCGCCAGCGACGACCAGGGGGTGCTTCGCCGGCTGGCGGTGGTGGCCGACGAGGTGGCGCGGGTGTTCGGTGCGGCGTCGTGGTGGGTGAGCCGCCAGGAAGGCAACGTCATCGCCGAAGCGATGGGCTGGTTGCTGCGCCCCCGGTCGACGGGGCCGTTGCCGCTCGATCTGGTGACCGGCGAGGATTTCAACCCGAACGAGTACCCGGCGACCAAGCTCGCCTTGGACGGCGGCTCCTACTACGCCACCTTGACCGAGGGTGACGACGCCGAGCGGGCGCTGATCGCCCGGATGGGCTACGTTTCGGCGCTCGCGGCAGGGGAGCGGGACGCCGCCGGGTGTGGCTGGTTGGTCGAGCTGATGGGGGACGGCGCCACGTCGAGCGGGTGGTTCGTGGCGCGGCCGCTGCTGCGAGCCCTGGTACACCTTGCGGTGACGGGTGCCGATCCGCCCGTCCCGGCACCAGCCGAACCGGGCTGAGGGGCAGCCGGTGCCTCAGCCGACCTGGTCGGAGCCGAGCGCGTCGCGCACCGGGACGAACTTGGCCTGCGCCTCGGCCAGCTCGGACTCCGCCTGCGAGCCAGCGACGATGCCGCAGCCCGCGAACAGGCGCACCCGGTCGCCCGCCACCAGACCGCAGCGCAGCGCGATGCCCCACTCGCCGTCGCCGTCGGCCGACATCCACCCGACCGGGGCGGCGTACCGGTCACGATCCAGCTGCTCGAGGTCGGCTAGGGCACCCAGTGCGGCCGCCGAGGGTGTGCCCCCGACCGCCGCGGACGGGTGCAGCGCCGCCGCCAGCGCGAGCACGCCGGTGTCGTCGTCGAGCACGCCGGTGACGTCGGTGGCCAGGTGCATCACGTTGGGCAGGTGCAGCACGAAGGGCGTCTCCGGCACGAAAACCGTGCTGCAGTGGGTTGCGAGCCCGTCCGCGACCGAGCGGACGGCGTACTCGTGCTCCTCCAGGTCCTTGCTGCTGCGGGCCAGGGCGGCTGCGAGCGCGAGGTCGTGCTGGTCGTCGCCGGTGCGGCGGATGGTGCCGGCGAGCACACGTGAGCTGACCAGGCCGCGCTCGCGGCGTACGAGCAGCTCCGGCGTGGCGCCGACGAGCCCGTCCACGTGGTAGGTCCAACAGCCGGGGTAGGCCTCCGCGAGCCGTCGCAGCGGCCAGCGTGCGTCGATCGGGCCGGCAGCCTGTGCCAGCAGGTCGCGCGCGAGCACGACCTTCTCGAGCTGGCCGGCCTCGATCCGGGTGACGGCCTCCTGCACGGCGCTCACCCACTCCGTCCCGCTCAGGCTCCCGTCGGAGAACCGCAGCTCGGTGGGTGGGCGCGCGCTGTCGGCGGGCTCGATGGCGGGTGCGTTGGGGATGCCGTCGACGCCGACCACGCTCACCCAGGCGCGTTGCCGCCCCCGGTCGCTGCGGGCGCCGACCAGCACCCGCGGCACCACCAGCACCGACTCGGCGGCGGTGTCGTCGGCGAAGCCGAAGGAGCCGAACGCGGTGAGCCCGCTGCCCGGCAGCCCGACCTCGTCGCGCACCACGGCATGGTCGACGACGCGGTTCCACCACTGCTCGACGGCGTGGAAGCGGTCGGCGCCCACCGCGCTGGCCTTGGCCGCGACGCCCCAGCCAACCAGGCCGTCGCCCTGTCTGAGCCACGCCACCGGGTCGTCGGCTGGGAGCAGGTCGACCAACGACCCCGGGTGGGTGATCTCGACGCTGCGGACCACGAGCGACTCGGTGGCGGGGTCACCCATGGCTGCGCTGGTCATCGCAGGCGAGCCTACGACCGGGGAGGCACCCCGCCGCGCCAGGGCGGTCGTGGGAGCCTGGCGGCGTGACGCGGGCCTCCTTGGACAAGCGGCCGGACGAGGTGGCCGCGATGTTCGACGCGGTCGCCGCCGGCTACGACCGCACCAACGACGTGCTGTCGTTGTGGCAAGACCGGCGCTGGCGCCGCGCCGTCGTCGCTGCCACTGCGGCCCGGCACGGCGAGACCGTCCTCGACCTCGCCGCCGGGACGGGCACGTCCAGCGAGCCCTTCGCTGCGGCCGGTGCCTTCGTCGTGCCCTGTGACTTCTCGTTGGGCATGCTGCGGGCCGGCAAGGCGGCGCTGCCTGACCTGCCCTTCACCGCGGGCGACGCGACCTCGTTGCCGTTCGCCGACCAGGTGTTCGACGCCGCCACGATCTCGTTCGGGCTGCGCAACGTCGTCGAGCCCGACCGTGCGCTGCGCGAGCTGGCCAGGGTGACCCGGACCGGCGGACGGCTGGTGGTCTGCGAGTTCAGCCGGCCCGTGCTGCCGGTGTTCTCGACGCTGTACGTGGAGTACCTCATGCGGGCGCTGCCGCCCATCGCCCGCGCGGTTTCCTCCAGCCCCGACGCCTACGTCTACCTCGCCGAGTCGATCCGGGCCTGGCCGGACCAGCCGGGGCTGGCGGCGGCCCTCGCCGCGGCCGGCTGGGACCGGGTCAGCTGGCGCAACCTGTCGGGCGGCATCGTCGCCCTGCACACCGCCGTCCGCCCCCCACAAGGTGCCACCGCTACGTTGCGTTAGAAGCCATTGTGGCGGTGACAAGTCGGGGCGGGTGGGGCTCGGGGCAGCAGGTGGGGTCGCCAGCCGCGAGGGGAGCGCATACACTCTGGGCACAACTTAGTGAATGCCTTCACAAGCACACGAGCCCCGACCGGTGCGAGGATCCCGCGATGACCGCCAGCCCGACGGCCGACCAGGCTGCGGCACGGGGCGGGCACGTCGCTTCGGACGCCGATGTGATCGTCGTCGGCGCCGGTCCGGCTGGGTCGTCGGTCGCCCATCACCTGGCCCAGTCAGGCACCGACGTGCTCCTGCTGGAGAAGACCTCGTTCCCCCGCGAGAAGGTGTGCGGCGACGGGCTCACCCCGCGCGCCACCCGCCAGCTGCTGCGGATGGGCATCGACCTGGACGCCCCCGGCTGGGTCCGCAACCAGGGCCTGCGCATCGTCGGCGGCGGGCACCGCCTCGAGCTGCCCTGGCCCGACCTGGCCGACTATCCCGCGTACGGGTTGGTCCGGACCCGCACCGACTTCGACGAGGTGCTGGTCCGGCACGCCGAGAAGTCCGGTGCCCGGTTGCGCGAGCGCACCGCCGTCACCGGCCCGATGCTCGACGAGCCGAGCGGCCGCGTGGTCGGTGTCACCACCCGCACCGTCGACGACGGCGGTCGGCGCAGTGGCCACGAGACCACCCTGCGCGCCCCCATCGTGGTGGCCGCCGACGGCAACTCCGCCCGGCTAGCGCTCGCGCTGGGCGTGCAGCGCCGCGAGGACCGTCCGATGGGCGTCGCCGTGCGCACCTACTTCCAGAGCCCGCGGCACGACGACGACTGGCTGGAGAGCCACCTCGAGCTGTGGGACGGGCCGCCCGAGCGGGCCGGCTCCAGCCTGCTGCCCGGCTACGGCTGGATCTTCGGCGTCGGCGACGGCACGTGCAACGTCGGCCTCGGCATCCTGGACACCTCCGCGGCCTTCGGCCAGGTCGACTACAAGGACCTGCTCAAGACCTGGCTCGACCACACCCCCGAGGAGTGGGGCTTCCGCGACCAGCACCGCACCGCAGCCGTGAGGGGCGCGGCGCTGCCGATGGGGTTCAACCGCAAGCCGCACTACGACCGGGGGTTGCTGCTGGTCGGCGACGCCGGTGGCATGGTGAACCCGTTCAACGGCGAGGGCATCGCCTACGCGATGGAGTCCGGCGAGCTCGCCGCCGACGTGATCTGCCAGGCCCTCGGCCGCCCGCAGGCCGAGCGCGAGCGGGCACTGCGGGGATACCCGCAGGCGCTAGCCGCACGCTACGGCGGCTACTACACCCTCGGACGCTTGTTCGTGCAGCTGATCGGGCACCCCGAGGTGATGAAGCAGGCGACCCGGCACGGCCTCAAGCGCACGACGCTGATGCGCTTCACCCTCAAGCTGCTGGCCAACCTGACCGAACCACGCGGGGGGGATGCCATGGACCGCACGATCAACGCGCTCAGCCGGATCGCGCCGGCTGCCTGAGCGCTCTCGCGCAGGGGCTCTAGGATGCTGACGCGTCGACCGAGACACCGCACCGACCGAACGGGAGGGCAGTAGACCAGTGAACGAGTACACCCCGATCCTCGCGCTGCTCTCCCTCGGCTTCGGCTTCGGCCTGTTCTCCGTCGTCATCAGCGGGTTCGTCGGCCCCAAGCGCTACAACCGGGCCAGGCTGGACGCCTACGAGTGCGGGATCGAGCCGACCCCCCAGCCGGTCGGTGGCGGGCGCTTCCCGGTGAAGTACTTCATCACCGCGATGCTGTTCATCGTGTTCGACATCGAGATCATCTTCCTGTACCCGTACGCCGTGGCCTTCGACTCGCTCGGGCTGTTCGGGCTGGTCGAGATGGTCTTGTTCATCCTCACCTTGTTCGTCGCCTACGCCTACGTCTGGCGGCGCGGCGGCCTCGAATGGGACTGACCGCAACCGCAGTGGAGGGCAACCCCTGATGGGCCTGGAGGAGAAGCTCCCGAGCGGAGTGCTGCTGACGTCGGTGGAGCAGGTCGCCGGCTACTTCCGCAAGGCGTCGCTGTGGCCGGCCACGTTCGGACTGGCCTGCTGCGCGATCGAGATGATGAGCTTCGGCGGCCCGCGCTACGACAGCGCGCGCTGGGGCATGGAGGTGTTCCGCGCATCGCCGCGGCAGGCCGACCTGATGATCGTGGCCGGCCGGGTCAGCAACAAGATGGCACCCGTGCTGCGCCAGATCTACGACCAGATGGCCAACCCGAAGTGGGTGCTGGCGATGGGTGTGTGCGCCAGCTCGGGTGGCATGTTCAACAACTACGCGATCGTGCAGGGCGTGGACCACGTCGTGCCGGTCGACATGTACCTTGCCGGCTGCCCACCGCGGCCGGAGATGCTCATCGACGCCGTCCTCAAGCTGCACGACAACATCAAGGCCGAGAAGCTCGGCCCGCAACGACGCGTGGACAACGAGCAGCGCGAGGAGCTGGCCCTGGCCGCCGCACCGACCGCACAGATGCGCGGCCTGCTGCGATGACCGACCCCGACGCCCGCACCGACGACGACAAGCTGCGCGCCGGCGGCCGCGGGGACGAAGCCGGCACCGCCAGCCAGGAGCCGGCGGTCGGCACCACCCCGCACGGTGACGAGCGCGACCTCGGCGTGCAGGAGGAGATGCCCGAGAACACCGTCGTGCCCGCCGGCGCCGACAGCCTCGAGGTGATCGCGGTCCGCGAGGGCATGTTCGGGGTACAGGGCTCCGGTGACACCTCCGGCTACGGCGGGCTGCGCCGTCCGGTCGTGATGCCCGGCGCCAGCCCCCGCCCGTACGGCGGCTGGTTCGACGAGGTGGCCGACCGACTGGGCGACGCGCTCGGCACGGACGAGCCGGCTGCGGTCGAGAAGGTCGTGGTGCACCGCGGCGAGATGACGATCCACGTGCGCCGCGAGCACCTGGTGACCACCGTGCAGCACCTGCGCGACGATGCGAGCCTGCGCTTCGAGGTCTGCAGCTCGGTGTCGGGCGTGCACTACCCCGAGGACGCCGGGCGCGAGCTGCACGCCGCCTACCACCTGCTGTCGATGACCCACAACCGGCGCATCCGGCTGGAGGTTTCGGTGCCCGACGCCGATCCCCACATCCCGTCGGTGGTGGCGGTCTACCCCACCGCCGACTGGCACGAGCGCGAGGCCTTCGACTTCTTCGGCATCATCTTCGACGGACACCCGTCGCTGACCCGCATCCTGATGCCCGACGACTGGCCCGGCCACCCCCAGCGCAAGGACTACCCGCTCGGCGGGATCCCGGTGGAGTACAAGGGCGCCACCATCCCGCCCCCCGACACGCGGAGGACCTACCGCTGATGAGCACCGCGATGGGCAACCCGACAGCCGGCGCCGGCGCGGACCCGTACGCCCCGCAGCAGGACACCGTCACCGGCCCCGTCTTCACCGTGACCGGTCAGGACTGGGACGCGGTCGTCGCCGGGGCCGCGGAGGCCGAGGACGAGCGGGTCGTGGTCAACATGGGCCCCCAGCACCCCTCGACGCACGGAGTGCTCCGGCTGATCCTCGAGCTCGACGGCGAGACGGTGACCGACGCCCGCTGCGGCATCGGCTACCTGCACACCGGCATCGAGAAGAACATGGAGTTCCGCACCTGGACGCAGGGCACGACGTTCTGCACCCGGATGGACTACCTCGCCCCCTTCAGCTACGAGGCGGCCTACTGCCAGGCGGTCGAGCGGTTGCTCGACATCGAGGACGACATCCCGCAGCGGGCGCAGGACATGCGGGTGCTGCTGCTGGAGCTGAACCGGATCTCTTCGCACCTGGTCGCGATCGCCACCGGCGGCATGGAGATCGGGGCGTTCACGGTGATGACCATCGGCTTCCGAGAGCGTGAGCTGGTGCTCGACGTGTTCGAGCTGATCACCGGGCTGCGCATGAACCACGCCTTCATCCGCCCCGGCGGCGTCGCCCAGGACATGCCGCCGGGCGCACTGGAGCAGATCCGCGAGTTCATCAAGCTGATGAAGAAGCGGCTGCCCGAGTACGCCGCGTTTTGCAACGCCAACCCGGTCTTCAGGGGTCGCCTCGTCGGGGTGGGCCACCTCGACCTCGCCGGCTGCCTGGCCCTCGGCACGACGGGTCCGGCGTTGCGTTCCACCGGCTACCCGTGGGACCTGCGTCGCACCCAGCCGTACTGGGGCTACGACAGCTACGACTTCGACGTGGTCACCTGGGACAGCTCCGACGCCTACGGACGGTTCCGCATCCGGCTGGAGGAGATGTGGCAGTCGCTGCGGATCGTCGAGCAGTGCGCCGACCGGCTGGGCGGCTCGGAGGGCGAGCCGGTGGTCGTCGCGGACAAGAAGATCGCCTGGCCGGCCCAGCTGGCCATCGGCAGCGACGGCATGGGCAACTCCCTCGACCACATCAGGCACATCATGGGCGAGTCGATGGAGGCCCTGATCCACCACTTCAAGCTCGTCACCGAGGGCTTCCGGGTGCCGCCCGGCCAGGCGTACGCGGCGGTGGAGTCACCCCGCGGTGAGCTGGCCTGCCATGCCGTTTCCGACGGCGGCACCAAGCCGTTCCGGGCGCACTTCCGCGACCCGTCGTTCGTCAACCTGCAGGCCACCTCGATACTGAGCGAGGGTGGCATGGTCGCGGACGTGGTCGTCGCCATCGCCAGCATCGACCCGGTGATGGGTGGGGTGGACCGCTGATGACCGCCGCCGTACCGCCCCTTGGCGCACCGGGTCGCCCGACCGTCCAGGCGGGCACCGCCGCGCAGGTGGCCGAGGGCGAGCTGCCCGAGCAGACCCTGACCGAGCTGCGCGAGCTCGCCGGGCGCTACCCCGAGGCCCGCTCGGCGCTGCTGCCGATGCTGCACCTGGTGCAGAGCGTCGAGGGCTGTGTGACCCCCCGCGGCATCGAGGCCTGCGCCGACGTGCTCGGCATCAGCGCCGCCGAGGTCAGCGGGGTCGCCACCTTCTACACCATGTACAAGCGCCGGCCGGTCGGCGACTACCACGTTGGCGTCTGCATCAACACGCTGTGCGCGGTGATGGGCGGCGACGAGATCTACGACCGGCTGCAGGACCACCTCGGCATCGGCAACGACGAGACCACCGACGACGGCGCGGTGTCGATCGAGCGGGTCGAGTGCAACGCCGCCTGCGACTACGCGCCGGTTGTGATGGTCAACTGGGAGTTCTTCGACAACCAGACGCCGGAGTCCACCGTCGACCTGGTCGAGCGGCTGCGCTCCGGGCGGGCGGTGCGGTCCACCCGCGGACCCGAGGTCTGCACCTGGCGGGAGGCCGAGCGGGTGATCGCGGGCTTCCCCGACGACCAGGCGCACGAGGGGCCGGGCGCCGGCCCGGCGTCGCTGGCCGGGCTGCGGCTGGCCCGCGAGCACGGCTGGACCGCCCCCGGCACCTCCGGGGCCGAGGGCAAGGACGCGGAGGAGACCAAGACCGGCGAGGGTGAGCGCGTCGGGGCCGACCCGGCCACCCCCGAGGGTGGCTCGCCGTACACCCGAGGCGACCAGGAGACCCGCATCGACGAGTCTGCAGCCGAGACCGTCGACGAGACCGCCCGCACCGTCGACGCCGACGGGCGCGCCGAGAACCCTGAACGAGGGGAGGACCGACCGTGAGCACGCAGGCGACCGAACCGCCGGTGGCACCGGTGCTGACACCGGTGCTGAGCGAGACCTGGGACCACGACCGGTCCTGGACGTTGGAGACCTACGAGGCCGCGGGCGGCTACCGGGGGCTGCACAGCGCGCTGGACTCCGACCCCGACAGCCTGATCGAGCTGGTCAAGGAGTCCGGCCTGCGCGGCCGCGGCGGCGCCGGCTTCCCCACCGGCATGAAGTGGGGTTTCATCCCGCAGGGCGACGACAAGCCGCACTACCTCGTCGTCAACGCCGACGAGTCCGAGCCTGGCACCTGCAAGGACATCCCGCTGATGATGGCGGCGCCGCACACCTTGGTTGAGGGCGTGATCATCTCCTCGTACGCCATCCGGGCGCGGTACGCCTTCATCTACGTGCGCGGCGAGGTGCTGCACGTGCTGCGCCGGCTGCAGCGGGCCGTGCAGGAGGCCTACCTCGCCGGGCACGCGGGCACCGACATCCACGGGTCGGGCTACGACCTCGACATCATCGTGCACGCCGGCGCCGGCGCCTACATCTGCGGTGAGGAGACCGCGCTGCTGGACTCCCTCGAGGGGCGTCGGGGGCAGCCGAGGCTGCGTCCGCCGTTCCCCGCTGTCGCCGGGCTGTACGCCAGCCCAACCGTGATCAACAACGTCGAGTCCATCGCGTCGGTCCCCGTCATCGTCGACAAGGGCGCGGACTGGTTCTCGGGCATGGGCACCGAGAAGTCCAAGGGCATGACGCTGTACTCGCTGTCGGGCCACGTCGTGGGCCCGGGTCAGTACGAGGCGCCGCTGGGCATCACCTTGCGCCAGCTGCTGGATATGTCCGGGGGCATCCGTCCCGGCCACCAGCTGAAGTTCTGGACACCCGGGGGCTCGTCCACGCCGATCCTCACCGACCAGCACCTCGACGTGCCCATCGACTACGAGGGCATCGCGGCCGCGGGCTCCATGCTGGGCACCAAGGCGCTGCAGATCTTCGACGAGACCACCTCGGTCGTGCGCACCACGCTGCGCTGGGTGGAGTTCTACAAGCACGAGTCCTGCGGCAAGTGCACCCCGTGTCGCGAGGGTTCGTGGTGGATGGTGCAGGTGCTGCGGCGCCTCGAGGCGGGACAGGGAACCGAGGACGACATCGACACCCTGCTCGACATGTGCGACAACATGGCCGGCCGCTCGTTCTGCGCGCTGGCCGACGGCACCGCTGCCTGCGTGCAGAGCGCGGTCGAGTACTTCCGCGACGAGTTCGTCGCCGGCACCCATACTCCCGCCTGGGAGCTGTTCCCGTACGCGGCGTCCGCGCTGCACACCGCAGCCGAACCGACACAGCAGGCACCGGTTGGAGCGAGCCTTCGATGACCGTCACCAGCACCGGGAGCACCCGGGCCAGCAGCGGCGCCGCCGCGAACACCCCCGCGCCGAGCGACCTGGTGACGCTGAGCATCGACGACGTCGAGATCAGCGTGCCGAAGGGGACGCTGGTGATCCGGGCGGCGGAGCGGATCGGGGTTCAGATCCCCCGGTTCTGCGACCATCCGCTGCTCGACCCGGTGGGCGCCTGCCGGCAGTGCCTGGTGGAGGTGCCCGACGCGGGCAACGGCCGCCCGATGCCGAAGCCGCAGGCCTCGTGCACCCTCACCGTCGCTGACAACATGGTGGTGCGCACCCAGGCGACCTCCCCGCAGGCCGATAAGGCCCAGCAGGGGATCATGGAGTTCTTGCTGGTCAACCACCCGCTGGACTGCCCGATCTGCGACAAGGGTGGCGAGTGCCCGCTGCAGAACCAGGCCATGTCCAACGGCCGGGGCGAGGCCAGGTTCGCCGAGACCAAGCGCACGTTCACCAAGCCGATAGCCATCTCCGCCCAGGTGCTGCTGGATCGCGAGCGCTGCGTGCTGTGCGCCCGTTGCACCCGCTTCTCCGAGCAGATCGCCGGCGACCCGTTCATCGCCCTGATCGAGCGCGGCGCCCTGCAGCAGGTCGGGATCTACGAGAAGGAGCCGTTCGAGTCGTACTTCTCGGGCAACACCATCCAGATCTGCCCGGTGGGTGCTCTCACCAGCGCCGCCTACCGCTTCCGGGCCCGTCCGTTCGACCTCGTCTCCACCCCGTCGGTGTGCGAGCACTGCGCTAGCGGATGCGCGCTCCGCACCGACCACCGCCGAGGGACGGTCACCCGCCGACTGGCCGGCTCCGAGCCGCGCGTCAACGAGGAGTGGAACTGTGACAAGGGACGCTTCGGCTTCGCCTACGCCCGAGAAGACGACCGGCTGACCCGGCCGCTGGTGCGCGATGAGCACAGCGGCGAGCTGCGCCCCGCGTCGTGGCCGGCGGCGTTCGCGGTCGCCGCCCGCGGCCTGGCGGCGGCGCGCGGCCGGGTCGGCGTCCTGCCCGGCGGCCGCGTCACCCGCGAGGACGCCTACGCCTACGCCAAGTTCGCCCGCGCCGTGCTCGGCACCAACGACATCGACTGCCGGGCGCGACCGCACTCGCTCGAGGAGTCCGACTTCTTGGCCGCCGAGGTCGCCGGCCGGGGCGTCGGCGTCACCTATGCCGACCTCGAGCAGACCAAGACCGTCGTGCTGGCGGGCTTCGACCCCGAGGACGAGTCGCCGATCGTCTTCCTGCGGTTGCGCAAGGCCGTGACCAAGAACGGGCTGCGGGTGCACGCCGTCGCCAGCCACACCACCCGCGGCCTGGCCAAGCTGAACGGCCGGCTGGTACAGACCGTCCCCGGCGGTGAGGCCGCGGCGCTGCGCGCGCTTGCCGACGACGGGCAGGCCGCACTCGACTCCGGCAGCATCCTGCTGGTCGGCGAGCGGCTGGCCGCGGTGCCGGGGGCGCTCAGCGTCGCGGCTGAGCTGACCCGCACCACCGGTGCAAGGCTGGCCTGGGTCCCCCGCCGCGCGGGGGAGCGAGGCGCGGTCGACGCCGGCTGCCTGCCCACAGTGCTGCCCGGCGGCCGGCCGGTGGCCGACGCCGCCGCCCGGGCCGATCTCGCCGCCGCCTGGGGGGTGGACACCGTCCCCGCGGCGGCCGGCAAGGACACCTCGGCCACCATCTGTGCGGCGGCCGACGGCTCGCTCGGCGCGCTGCTCGTGGGTGGGGTCGACCCCGTCGACCTCCCCGATCCGGCGCTCGCCCGCACCGCTCTCGAGAGCGTGGCCTTCCTCGTCAGCCTGGAGGTGCGCGAGAGCGAGGTGACCCGTCGCGCGGACGTCGTTCTCCCGGTCGCCCCGGTGGCCGAGAAGGCTGGCACCTTCGTCGACTGGGAGGGCCGGCCCCGTCCGTTCGAGGCCGTGCTCGATGCCGGCACCGCGCTGCCCGACGTCCGCATCCTTGCCGGCATCGCCGAGGAGATGGGCCCGGGTCTCGGGTTCCGCACCGTCGAGCAGGCTCGGGCCGAGCTGGTCGAGCTCGGCGCCTGGGACGGCGAGCGCCCACCGGCGCCGACCCGCACCCACCCCGACCCGGTCGCCGACCAGGCGCCGGCCGGTGGGCCGCAGCTGGTCCTGGACAGCTGGAAGCAGCTGGTCGACGACGGTCGCATGGTCGACGGTGACCCGTACCTGCGGGCAACCGGGCGGGGGGCGGTCGCCCGGCTCGGTGCCGCTACGCTGCAGCGGCTCGGTGTGGCACCGGGCCAGTCTGTGCGGCTGCTGTCGGGCGCGGGTGCGGTGGAGCTTCCCGTCGAGGTGGCAGACCTACCCGACGGGGTGGTGTGGGCGCCGCAGCACTCGGGGGGGACGGCACTGCGCAGCGTGCTCGGTGTCGACGCCGGCCAGGTGGTCGAGGTGCGACCAGCCGGCCCACCCGGAGGAGGAGGCGCATGAACGAGGACCTCAGCGTCTTCGGCGTGGACCCCTGGTGGCTCGTCGCGATCAAGACCCAAGCCATCTTCGGCCTGCTGGTGCTCACCACGTTGATCACCATCTGGGGTGAGCGCAAGATCGTCGGCCGCATGCAGCACCGCATCGGCCCCAAGTACCACGGACCGTTCGGCCTGCTGCAGTCACTGGCGGACGGCATCAAGCTTGCGCTCAAGGAGGACGTGAGCCCCACCGCCGCCGACAAGGCGGTCTTCTTCATCGCTCCGGTCATCACCGTGACGGCGGCGTTCGCCACGTTCGCGGTGATCCCGCTGGGGCCGGTCATCGACCTCCCGTTCACTGACCGCGTCACGCCGTTGCAGCTCACCGACCTGTCGGTGGGCGTGCTCTACATCTTGGCCATCGCCTCGGTCGGGGTGTACGGGATCGTGCTGGCGGGCTGGGCATCGGGCTCGACGTACGCCCTGCTGGGCGGACTGCGCAGCTCGGCCCAGGTGATCTCCTACGAGATCGCGATGGGCCTGTCATTCGTCGCGGTGTTCATCTACGCGGGCACGATGTCGACCTCGGGCATCGTCGCCGCTCAAGAAGACGTGTGGTTCATCTTCATCCTGGCGCCGAGCTTTCTCATCTATATGGTGTCGATGGTGGGCGAGACAAATCGCGCCCCGTTCGACCTGGCCGAGGCCGAGGGCGAGCTCGTCGGTGGCTTCCACACCGAGTACTCCTCGCTGAAGTTCGCGCTGTTCTTCCTCGGCGAGTACATCAACATGGTCACGGTGTCGGCACTGGCGACGACGTTGTTCCTCGGCGGCTGGGCCGCACCCTGGCCGCTGTCGCTGTGGGACGGCGCCAACTCCGGGCTGTGGCCGGTGCTGTGGTTCCTCGGCAAGGTCGTGGGCTTCTTGTTCGTCTTCATCTGGCTGCGCGGCACGCTGCCCCGGATGCGCTACGACCAGTTCATGAAACTCGGCTGGAAGGTGCTCATCCCGCTGTCGCTGGCATGGATCGTGGCCGTCTCTGCGGTGCGGGTCGTGCGGCTCGAAGGTGGCATCGACCAGCGCTGGATCCTCATCACCGCCGTGGTGATCGTGGTGGCCGTACTGGCGTTGCTGTTCATCCCCGAGCGAGCCGAGCCCGAGCCCGAGGCCGCCGAGCCATTCGACGCCTTCGCCGGCGGCTACCCGGTGCCGCCGATGCCCGGCCAGCAGCTCTCGGAGTCGGCCACCGTCGTCCGCGCCGACCAGCCCGTGAACTCGCCGGCAGACCAGCAGGGAGCGCACCGTGGCTAGCATCAAGGAGCAGCTCTGGGACCCGGTCGCGGGCTTCGGGGTGACCTTCCGGACGATGTTCCGGCGGGTCGCCACCGAGCGCTACCCGTACGAGAAGAAGCCGACCGCGCCGCGCTTCCATGGCCGCCATCAGCTCAACAGGTGGCCGGACGGGCTGGAGAAGTGCGTCGGCTGCGAGCTGTGCGCCTGGGCCTGCCCGGCCGACGCCATCTACGTCGAGGGCGCCGACAACGCCGACGACGGCCGGTACTCACCCGGCGAGCGCTACGGCCGCGTCTACCAGATCAACTATCTGCGCTGCATCCTGTGCGGGCTGTGCATCGAGGCCTGCCCGACCAGGGCGCTGACCATGACCAACGAGTACGAGCTGGCCGACGACAACCGCGCCGACCTGATCTATGAGAAGTCCGACCTGCTCGCCCCGCTGCTGCCCGGCATGGAGCAACCACCGCACCCGATGCGGTTGGGCGACGACGAGAAGGACTACTACCGCGGCGCCGGCCAGGGCCGCGGCGGCGCCGACCCGGCCACCCAGGATGTCCACCGCGACACCGTGACCCAGCCCGGCGCGGACGAGCAGCGCAGCACCGGCACCCAGCGCAGCGCGCCCACTGCGGGATCAGGAGCCAGCTCATGATCGTGTTCTGGGTGCTGGCGCCGCTGATGGTGGTCGCCGCCGCCGGGATGGTGCTTGTGCGCAAGGCGGTGCACTCCGCGCTGCTGCTCGCCCTCGTGATGGTGTCGCTGGCCGTGCTGTACGCCAGCCTGGACGCCCCGTTCCTGTTCGCGGTGCAGATCATCGTCTACACCGGGGCGATCTTGATGCTGTTCCTCTTCGTCCTCATGCTGGTCGGGGTCGACGCCTCCGACTCCGTCGTCGAGACCATCAGGGGCCAGCGGCTGATGGCCGTCGTGCTGGCCTTGCTGTTCGGCGGGCTGCTGTCGGTCGGCGTCGCCCAGGCGGTGACGGCGACCGTCGTCGGGCTCGACGAGGCGAACTCCGAGGGCAACGTGCCGGCGTTGGCCCAGCTGCTGTTCGGGCGCTACGTGTTCGCCTTCGAGCTCACTAGTGCACTGCTGATCACCGCGGCGCTCGGCGCGATGGTGCTCGCGCACACCGAGCGGCTGGCGCCCAAGCCGACCCAGCGCGACCTGGCCGAGTCCAGGATGCGCGGCTACTCCGAGCACGGCACCCATCCCGGCCCGTTGCCGACGCCAGGTGTCTATGCCCGGCACAACGCCGTGGACACCCCGGCGCTGCTGCCCGACGGGTCGACGTCGGAGCAGTCGGTGTCCCGCTCACTGCGCGCCCGCGGCAACGTCCGCCGAGCGCACGCCGGTGACGTCGACAAGACCGCCGCCGCCCTCGACCCCGACGCCCCCGCCGCCGACATCAGCGACCGGGGGGCCGGCCGGTGAACCCCGACGCCTACATCACGCTCTCGGCGATGCTGTTCACGATCGGTGCCGTCGGCGTGCTGGTACGCCGCAACGCGATCGTGGTGTTCATGTCGGTCGAGCTGATGCTGAACGCCTGCAACCTGGCGCTGGTGACCTTCGCCAAGCAGACCGGCGACCTCAGCGGACAGGTGGCGGCGTTCTTCGTGATGGTGGTCGCCGCCGCCGAGGTCGTCGTCGGCCTGGCCATCATCATGGCGATCTTCCGCACCCGCCGGTCGGCCTCGGTCGACGACGCCAGCCTGCTGAAGTACTGAGGAGCGCTGAGACCTGCTGTGATGCCCTGGACCCTGACGCCGGCGCTGCCGGCGGAGGCCGGCGGCGGCGTGCCCGTGGCGCCGGTGGAGGCCGCCGGGTCGTTCACGCTGCTGTGGCTGATCGTCGCGCTGCCGGCCCTCGGTGCCGTCGTCCTGCTGCTGGGCGGTCGTGCTGTCAACCGCTCGGGTCACCTGCTCGGCAGCGCCATGTCGGCCGGGTCGTTCGTGGTCGCAGCCTGGCTTTTCGCCGGTCTGCTCGGCCGCGGCGAGGAGGAGCGACAGGTCCAGCAGACGCTGTGGACCTGGCTCGAGGTCGGCGACTACACCGTCGACATCGGCCTGCTGTTCGACCCGCTGTCGGGTGTGTTCGTGCTGCTCATCACAGGCGTCGGCACGCTCATCCACATCTACTCGATCGGCTACATGGCCCACGACGAGCGGCGGGGGCGGTTCTTCGCCTACCTCAACCTGTTCGTGGTGGCGATGCTGGTGCTGGTCCTCGCCGACGACTACCTCGCGGTCTTCTTGGGCTGGGAGGGGGTGGGGCTGGCCTCGTACCTGCTGATCGGCTTCTGGGCGCACAAGCAGTCCGCGGCCGTCGCGGCCAAGAAGGCGTTCGTCGTGAACAGGGTCGGCGACCTCGGCATGTCGCTGGCGGTGATGGCGATGGTCGCGACCTTCGGCACCTCGAGTTTCGTCGGGGTGTCGGCGGGGATGCCGGAGGCCTCCTCGGGGATCGCCACCGCGCTCGGTCTGCTGCTGCTGCTCGCGGCCTGCGGCAAGTCGGCGCAGGTGCCGCTGCAGTCGTGGCTCCTCGACGCGATGGAGGGCCCGACGCCGGTCTCGGCGCTCATCCACGCGGCGACCATGGTGACCGCCGGCGTCTACCTGATCGTCCGGTCCAACTTCATCTACGCCGAGACCACGGTGGCGCAGGTGGGGGTGATGATCGTCGGCCTGGTGACGTTGCTGTTCGGCGCGGTCATCGGCTGCGCCAAGGACGACATCAAGAAGGCGCTCGCGGGGTCGACGATGAGCCAGATCGGTTACATGATGCTCGCGGCCGGCATCGGCCCGGCCGGCTACGCGTTCGCGATCTTCCACCTGCTCACCCACGGCTTCTTCAAGGCCAACATGTTCCTCGGTGCCGGCTCGGTGATGCATGCGATGGACGACGACGTCGACATGCGGCACTACGGCGCGCTCAGCCGGGCACTACCGATCACCTTCGCGACGTTCGCCGCCGGCTATCTCGCGATCATCGGCTTCCCGGGTTTCGCCGGCTTCTGGTCGAAGGACAAGATCATCGAAGCCGCCTTCGCCGAGGGTTGGATCTTCGGGGTGGGCGCGCTGCTGGGCGCCGGCATCACGGCCTTCTACATGACCCGGGTGATGCTGATGACGTTCCTCGGCGCCAAGCGGTGGCGCCCCGAGGTGGACCCAAAGGAGTCGCCATCGGTGATGACTGTGCCGTTGATGGTGCTCGGTGCGCTGTCGGTCGTCGGCGGCGTGCTGATCCTTGGCGGCTGGATCACCCACTGGCTCGAACCGGTGACCGGCCCGGAGGGTGAGCACGAACTGTTCGTGAGCGCGCTCGTGCTCACAATCATGGTGACCGTCGTGGTGGCGATCGGGGTCGCGGTGGCGTGGCTGGTGTTCGGTCGACGCGACGTCGCAGACACCGCCCCACAACGGGTGTCGTGGGTGACCCGCGCGGCGCGCAACGACCTGTACGGCGACGCCTTCAACGAGGCCGTGTTCATGCGCCCCGGACAGCAGCTGGTGCGCGGCCTGGTCTACGTCGACGACGAGGTCATCGACGGATCGGTCAACGGCCTCGCCAGGCTCGTCGGTGGCTCGTCGGGGCAGGCGCGGCGAGCCCAGACCGGCTTCGTCCGCTCGTACGCGCTCACGATGCTGGGCGGCGCACTGATCGCCGTCGTCGCCACCTTGGCGGTGACCCTCGCATGAGCTTCCCGTACCTGTCCGTGCTGGCCGGCCTGCCCCTGGTTGGGGCCCTGCTGCTGATGGTGTCGCCACGGTCGCGGTCCGCACGGGCGCCAATGTTCGCGCTGGTCACCTCGCTGGTCACACTGGCCCTGGGCGTGGTCGTCGCCGTCCAGTTCGATGCCGGTGTCGCCGGCTTCCAGCTCAGCGAGCAGGTCGACTGGATCCCCAGCTTCGGTGTGCACTACGCGCTCGGGGTCGACGGCATCGGTCTCACGCTGGTGCTGCTGACCGTGGTGCTCGCACCGGTGGTCATCCTCGCCTCGTGGCACGACGGGGACGGCGGTCGGTGGAGCACGAACTCGTTCTTCGCCTGGATGCTGGCGCTCGAGGGGCTGGCCATCGGGGTCTTCGCCGCCACGGACGTGTTCTTGTTCTACGTCTTGTTCGAGGCCACGCTGATCCCGATCTACTTCCTGATCGGCGGCTTCGGCGGCGGCCAGCGTTCGTACGCGGCGGTCAAGTTCTTGCTCTACTCGCTGTTCGGCGGGCTGCTGATGCTCGCTGCGGTGGTGGGTCTGTACGTCGTGTCCGCCGACGCCGGCACCCCGAGCTACCTGCTCAGCGACCTGATGGACGTGACGATGGGCGAGACCACCGGGCGGCTGCTTTTCGCCGGGTTCTTCATCGCATTCGCCGTCAAGGCGCCGATGTTCCCGGTGCACACCTGGCTGCCCGACGCGGCCGCGTCCGCCACCCCCGGCACGTCGGTGCTGCTGGTCAGCATCCTGGACAAGATCGGCACGTTCGGCATGATCCGGTTCTGCCTCGGGCTGTTCCCCGAGGCGTCGCAGTGGGCCTCGCCGGTGGTGATCGCGCTGGCCACCTTCAGCGTGCTGTACGGCGCGTTGGTGGCCATCGGCCAGACCGACATGCGACGGCTGGTGGCCTACACCTCGGTGTCGCACTTCGGGTTCATCGTGCTGGGCATCTTCGTGTTCACCAGCCAGGGCGGGTCCGGCTCGACGCTCTACATGTTCAACCATGGCCTGTCGACCGCCGCGTTGTTCCTCATCACCGGCATGCTGATCCAGCGTCGCGGTTCGGCGCAGATCGCGGACTTCGGCGGCGTGCAGAAGGTGGCCCCGGTGCTTGCGGGGGTGTTCCTCGTCGCCGGCCTGTCCAGCCTGTCGCTGCCCGGCCTGTCACCGTTCGTCAGCGAGTTCCTGGTGCTGGCCGGCACCTTCCGCACGTCGGTGCTCGCGGCCAGCGTCGCCACCCTCGGCATCGTGCTCGCCGCGCTGTACATCTTGTTGATGTACCAGCGCACGATGAACGGACCGCTGCTCGAGACCTCGGCGGCGATCCCAGACCTGCGGCTGCGCGAACGGCTGGCGCTCGGGCCGGTGCTCGCGCTGATCGTGGCGCTGGGCTTCTTCCCCCAGCCATTGCTCGCGGTGATCGACCCGGCCGTGACCGTGACGCTCGACCAGGTCGGCGTCGAGCAGCCTGAGCCGGACGTGCCGCTGACCGCGAGTGACGAGGAGCAGCAACCGTGACCGCCGAGTTCGACGTCCCGAAGGTCGAGTACGCCCTCGTCCTGCCGCTGCTGGTGGTGTTCGGCGGCGCACTGATCGGCGTACTGGTCGAGGCGCTCGCGCCTCGGGCCTGGCGCTACCAGGCCCAGGTCGGCGTCTCGGTGACCACCCTGCTCGTCGCCCTGGCCACGACCGTCCAGGTCGCAATCGGCCTGGAGGTGTTGGGCGGTGACATCCCGGCCCGCGGCGATCTGGTGGTCGAGGGCGCGATCGTCGTCGACGGGCCCAGCGTCTTCTTGTGGGGCCTGCTGCTGGTGCTGTCGCTGATCAGCGTGCTGCTGTTCGCCGAGCGGCGGCTCGAGGGCGGGCTCACCAGCTTCGCCGGGCAGGCCGCCACCCTGCCCGGGACGACGGCCGAGCGCGAGGCGTCCACCCGGCGCATCGAGCACACCGAGGTGTTCCCGCTGCTGCTGTTCGCCGTCGGCGGCATGATGATCTTCCCCGCTGCCGGTGACCTGCTCATGATGTTCGTCGCGTTGGAGGTGCTCAGCCTGCCGCTGTACCTGCTGTGCGGGCTGGCCCGGCGCCGGCGGCTGCTGAGCCAGGAGGCGGCGATGAAGTACTTCCTGCTCGGCGCGTTCTCCTCGGCCTTCTTCCTCTACGGCATCGCCCTGGTCTACGGCTACGCCGGGTCGTTCGACCTGGCCGCCATCGACGAGGCGGTCTCGGCCAGCACCGCGGGGACACCGCTGCTGCTCGCCGGCATCGCACTGATGGCGGTCGGGCTGCTGTTCAAGATCGGCGCGGCTCCCTTCCACGCCTGGATCCCCGACGTCTACCAGGGCGCGCCGACCGCGGTGACCGGCTTTATGGCCGCCTGCACCAAGATCGCGGCCTTCGGTGCGTTGTTGCGCGTGTTCTACGTCGGCTTCGGTGGCGCGTCGTGGGACTGGCGCCCGCTGATCTGGATCGTGGCCATCCTCACGATGGTCGTCGGCTCCCTGGTGGCCATCACCCAGACCGACATCAAGCGGATGCTGGCGTACTCGTCGATCGCGCACGCCGGCTTCATCCTGGTCGGTTTCGTCGGCCTCTATGCGGGCAACCCGGCCGGGACGGGGCTCACCAGCCTGTCGAGCGTGTTGTTCTACCTCACGACCTACGGCTTCAGCACGGTCGGTGCGTTCGCCGTGGTCACCCTCGTGCGTGACGCCGGCGGGGAGACCACCCACCTGGCGCGCTGGGCCGGGCTCGGGCGGACCTCGCCGGTGCTGGCCGGCGCGTTCGCGTTCTTCCTGCTGGCGTTCGCCGGCATCCCGCTGACCAGTGGCTTCATGGGCAAGTGGACGGTCTTCGCCGCCGCCTGGGCCGGCGGAGCGTGGCCCCTGGTCGTCGTCGCGGTGCTGGCGAGCCTGGTGGCCGCGTTCTTCTACGTGCGGGTCATCGTGCTGATGTTCTTCTCCGAGGGCGGTGCCGACGGTCCGGCGGTCGCCGTGCCCAGCGCGCTTACCTCGTCGGTCATCGCGGTGGCGGTCGCCGTGACCGTGCTGCTCGGCGTCGTGCCCGGCCCGGTCCTCGACCTCGCGCAGCAGGCCGGCGCCTTCGTACGCTGACCTGGTCGTCGGCACCTTGCTGGGAGGAGCACGATCCGTGACAGCGGCGAGTTTCGGCGTTCCGGCCGGTGACCTCTCGCTGGAGGTGCGGCTGCGCGCAGGCATGCAGGCGGTGGAGGACGGGTTGGCCGCCGCGGTGTCCAGCGAGGCGGAGTTCGTCAACGAGGCGGCCCGGCACCTGCTGGACGCCGGCGGCAAGCGGTTCCGGCCGCTGCTGGTGCTGCTGGCCGCCGAATTCGGCCGCCCGGACGCCGACGCCGAGGCCGTCGTCGCGGCCGCCCTCGTGGTCGAGCTGACCCACGTCGCCACGCTGTACCACGACGACGTGATGGACGAGGCCCGGTTGCGACGCGGCGCGCCCTCGGCCAACGCGCGCTTCGACAACTCGGTCGCGATCCTGACCGGCGACTTCCTGTTCGCCCAGGCCTCCGACATCGTCGCCGGCCTCGGTCCGGAGGCGGTGCGCATCCAGGCGCGCACGTTCGCGCGGCTCGTGCAAGGGCAGATCGCCGAGACCCGCGGCCCCGGCGACCGCGACGACGCGCTGCAGCACTACCTGTCCGTTGTCGCCGACAAGACCGGCTCGCTGATCGCGGCCTCGGCCCACCTCGGTGCCCTGACCGCCGGCTGCGACCTGCGTGCCCAGCGGGTGCTCACCGCGTTCGGCGAACGCATCGGGACCGCCTTCCAGCTCTCCGACGACATCCTCGACGTCGCCAGCGACGCGGCCGACTCCGGCAAGGCGCCGGGCACCGATCTGCGGGAGGGCGTGCCGACCCTGCCGGTGCTGCTGCTCCACCGCTCCGCCGGCTCCGCGGACGAGCCGCTCCGCTCGTTTCTCGCGGGCGATCTCACCGACGACGGTCGGCTGGCCGAGGCGCTGCGGCTGCTGCGTGCCCACCCGGCGATGGACGAAGCCCGGTCCTACGTGGTCGACCGGGCCGCCGAGGCACGTGCTCTGCTGAACGGGCTGCCCGCCGGGGCCGCGCGTGACGCCCTGGACGACCTGTGCGACCTGGTCGTCACCCGCACCTCCTGACCCGAGCACCACCGCCACCCCACGCCGTCATCCGCGCAATACGTACCTACGTTTCTGCGCGGATGACGTTCACCGGGCTGGGGTGGTCAGGTGAGGCTGTCCGCCGCGGTCGCCACCGGGTCGAGCCGGGCGGCCCGGATGGAGCGCTGCGCGGTGATCGTTGCCTCCACGCTGATGACCACCAGTGCGATCCACACGAGGCCGAACCCGAACCAACGTGGGGTGGTCATCGGCTCGCCGAACACCACCAGGCCCAGCAGGAACTGGAGCAGCGGGGCGACGTACTGCAGCAGGGCGATCGTCGTGAGCCGAACCCGCGGAGCGGCCGCACCGAACAGCAGCAACGGGAGCGCGGTGATGACGCCGGTGCCCGCGAGCAGTGCAGCGTGCGAGCCGCCGCCCCCGCTGAACGTGCCGGTGCCGAGGGCGCCGAGCAGCAGCAGGTAACCGAGCGCGACGGGGGCCAGCAGTCCGGTCTCCACGACCAGGCCCTCGACGGCTCCGACCGCAGCTCGCTTCTTGAGCAAGCCGTAGGTGCCGAACGAGGACGCCAGGATGAGGGCGATGACCGGCGGCCGGCCGTAGTCGACCGTCAGCACCAGCACCCCGGCTGCGGCTAGTGCCAGCGCACACCACTGCCAGCTGCGCAACCGCTCACCGAGCAGGAAGACGCCCATCAGCACCAGCACCAGCGGGTTGATGAAGTAGCCGAGCGCGGTCTCGATGACGAAGCCGTGGGTGACTCCCCAGATGTAGGTCACCCAGTTGACCGAGATGATCGCCGCCGCCAGCGCCAGCAGGCCGAGCCGGCGGCGGTCGCGCACCACGGCGAGCAGCCGCTCGCGAAGCCGCAGGACGGCCACCAGCGCCACGACGACGACCAGCGACCACACGATCCGGTGTGCGAGCACCTCCACCGCACCGGCGGGGTCGAGCAGCGGCCAGTAGAGCGGGAAGATCCCCCAGATGCTGAATGCGGCCAGCCCGTAGAAGAATCCGCGCCGCTCCTCGCTCACTGCGGCGAGGTTACCGGCACCGTTGCGAATCGAGGTGACCGGATGGGGCCGGCCGGTCACCTGGCGGTTCGGCGTTGCGCCGTTCGTCGAGGTGGCAGCGCAACCTGATCATCGCATCACGCACCCGGGTCTTGACCGCAGCAACCGAGCCACCGGTCCGGCGGGCGATCTCGGCGTAGCTGCGGCCCTCGAAGTAGGCCATCGTCACGGCTTGTCGCTGCAGGGTCGTGAGGAGGTCCAGGCAGGCGCGAACCTCCGCATGTTCGAAGCGCACGACGACCTCGTCGCCGACGGGGTCGCCGGCCGGTTCCCGGTGCCACGGGTAGCGCCGCTCCCGGTCGGCACTGGCCTGGTCATGGCGGACGGCGTCTACGGCCCGGCGGTGGGTGAGGGTGGCGATCCAGCTGCGTGCGGACCCCTGATCGGCGTCGAAGCGGCCCGCCTCGGTCCACACCAGCAGCAGCGACTCCTGGGCGACCTCCTGCGCACGCACCACGTCTCGCACCGTTCGCCTGGCCACCGACTGCACCAGCGCGGCCACATGTCCGTACAGCCGGTCGTAGGCGGCGTGGTCCCCGGCGGCGACATGGCCGAGCAGCGTCTCGAGGCTGGCGGACTCCTCCGGCGTACCCGCTGCCCGCACGACGACCCTCCGACGAGATAGTGGCGGCCCGGCAGCCGCCAACTCACTTCATCTCGATTTCGGAGCTGGCACGCGTCCGGATTGCCCGGTGGTCGCGCCCCATCTGCGCGGGTTTGCCTCAGCCGCGTGGCTCGCCCACCGCCCAGGTGTCCTTGCCGGCGATCAGTGCGGCCAGGTCACCGGGCCCGTTCGTCCCCACCGCCGTCTCGATCTGCTGGCGGGCCAGGTCGTCGTACGTCGGACGCTCCACCTGGCGGAAGATGCCGATCGGCGCCTGGGTGAGCACCCCGGCGTCGGTCAGCCGGGACAGGGCGAAGGCGGTGGTCGGGTCGTCGGCGTGTGCGTCGTGCACGAGCAGGTCCGACTCTTCGACCCCGTCGGCACCGCCGACGTCGACCACCGTGACACCGCCGGTGGTGGCGTCCCGGACCACACCACGCGAGCCGTCCGGCCCGAAGGTGATCGGGCGGCCGTGCTCTAGCGGGATCAGCGACGACTCGGCGGCCCCCTTGCCCTTGAACGCCTCGAAGGCGCCGTCGTTGAAGATCGGGCAGTTCTGAAAGATCTCGACCAGCGACGTCCCGCGGTGCGCCGCAGCCTCGCGGAGCACCGCAATCAGGTGCGAGCGGTCGTTGTCGACCGTCCGCGCCACGAACGTCGCCTCGGCCCCCAGCGCCAGCGAGACCGGGTTGAACGGGGTGTCCACCGACCCGGCCGGGGTGGACTTCGTGACCTTGCCGGTCTCGGACGTGGGGGAGTACTGGCCCTTGGTCAGTCCGTAGATGCGGTTGTTGAACAGCAGGATCGTCAGGTTGAGGTTGCGGCGCAGCGCGTGGATCAGGTGGTTGCCGCCGATGGACAGCGCATCGCCGTCGCCGGTCACCACCCAGGTCGACAGGTCGGGCCGCGAGATCGCCAACCCGGTCGCGATCGCCGGTGCGCGCCCGTGGATCGAATGCATCCCGTAGGTGTCGAGGTAGTACGGGAACCGCGACGAGCAGCCGATGCCGGAGACGAACACGATGTTCTCGCGCTTGAGGCCGAGGTCGGGCAGGAACCCCTGCACCGCGGCCAGCACCGCGTAGTCACCGCACCCGGGACACCACCGGACCTCCTGGTCGGACGTGTACTCCTTGCGGTTCTGCGGCTCGTCGTTGGTCGGTATCCCGACGAGGCCGTCGCGGTCCAGGTCGGCGGCGGGGAAGGGCAGATCGACGGTAGTCACGCGCTCACGTCCGAGATAGCAGAGCTCGACTGGTCAGGGTCGGCGGGGTCGGTGTCGGCGGGCGGCGCGGCGCCGATGTCTCGCAGCTGTCGGCGCAACACCTCGGCGAGTCCGGCCGCCTTGAACGGCAGCCCGTGCACCTGGGTGTGGCTGCGGACGTCCACCAGGTACTTGGCGCGCAGCAGCAGCGCCAGCTGGCCCAGGTTCATCTCCGGCACCACGACCCGTTCGTAGCGGGCGAGGATCTCGCCGAGGTCGTTCGGCAGCGGGTTGAGGTGGCGGACGTGCACCTGGGCGGCCTTGAGGCCGTCACGGCGGACCCGGCGGACCGCCGCACCAATCGGGCCGTACGTCGACCCCCAGCCCAGCACCAGCAGGCGCGCATCCTCGTCGGGGTCGTCGACCTCGGTCGGTGGCAGCGACGCCGCGATGGCGTCGACCTTGGCTTGGCGAGTGCGCACCATCAGGTCGTGGTTGTCGGGGTCGTAAGAGATGTCACCGGAGCCGTCCTGCTTCTCCAGGCCGCCGATGCGGTGCATCAGCCCGGGGGTGCCGGGCACCGCCCACGGCCGCGCGAGCGTCTCGGGGTCGCGGGCGTACGGCTGGAACGGCTCGCCGTTCCCGTCGGGACTGGCGGCCGCGAAGGCGGGCTCGATCGTGGGCAGGTCGGCGACGTCGGGCAGCTGCCACGGCTCGGAGCCGTTGGCGAGGTAGCCGTCGGACAGCAAGATCACCGGTGTGCGGTAGGTGACGGCGATGCGGGCTGCCTCCAGGGCGGTGTCGAAGCAGTCCACCGGCGACTGTGGGGCGACGATCGGCAGCGGGGCCTCACCGTTGCGCCCGAACACGGCCTGCAGCAGGTCGGACTGCTCGGTCTTGGTGGGCAGCCCGGTGCTGGGTCCGCCGCGCTGGATGTCGCACACCAGCAGCGGCAGCTCGAGCATGACCGCAAGCCCGATCGTCTCTGACTTGAGCGAGATCCCCGGCCCCGAGGTGGTCGTTACACCGAGCGCGCCGCCGAAGGAGGCTCCCAGCGCCGCGCCGACACCGGCGATCTCGTCCTCGGCCTGGAAGGTGGTGACGCCGAAGTTCTTGTGCTTGCTGAGCTCGTGCAAGATCTCGGAGGCCGGGGTGATCGGGTACGCACCGAGGAACAGGGGCAGCCCGGACTGCTGCGAGGCGGCGACCAGCCCGTACGACAGGGCGGCGTTGCCGGTGATGTTGCGGTAGCGCCCGGCGGCCATCTCCGCCGGCTTGATCTCGTAGCGCACCGCGAACGCCTCGGTGGTCTCGCCATAGTTCCAGCCGGTGTGGAACGCGGTGATGTTGGCGTCTCGCAGCACCGGCTTGGCGCCGAACCGGGTGGTGAGGAACTCGACGGTCGGCTCGGTGGGTCGGCCGTACATCCAGCTCAGCAGGCCGAGCGCGAACATGTTCTTGGCCCGGGAGGCGTCCTTGCGCGACAGTCCGAACTCCTTGATCGCCTCCACCGTCAAGGTCGTGAGGTCGACAGGGTGCACGTTGTACGGGTCCAGCGTGCCGTCGTCGAGCGGGCTGTCGGTGTAGCCGGCCTTGGTGAGGTTGCGGGCGCCGAAGTCGTGGGTGTCGACGATGATCGTCGACCCGCGGGGCACGTCCTTGAGGTTGGCCCGCAGCGCCGCCGGGTTCATCGCCACCAGCACGTCGGGCGCATCGCCGGGCGTCAGGATGTCGTGGTCGGCGAAGTGCACCTGGAAGCTGGAGACACCGGCCATCGTCCCCTGCGGCGCCCGGATCTCTGCGGGGAAGTTCGGCAGCGTCGACAGGTCGTTGCCGAAGGCCGCCGTCTCGGCGGTGAACCGGTCGCCGGTGAGCTGCATCCCGTCGCCGGAGTCGCCGGCGAAACGGATGATGACGCGGTCGAGCTGCTTGACCTGCTTGCTCACGCAGTCCTCTCTCCTTCGGGCACGGCGCCTGGTGGTCGCACGAGTGCCACCGTCCATGGTATGCGTCTGCCGCCGGACTGCCGAGTGTCGTCCGACACGCGGCGCTAGCTGGCGTCGAGGGCCTTGCGCTCGTCGTCGGACAGCTCGAGGCCGGCGGCGGCGGCCGAGTCGCGGATGGTCTGCGGACGGCTGGCACCCGGTATCGGCAGCACCCGCGACGAAAGCCCCAGCAGCCAGGCCAGGCAGACCTGCTGCGGGCTCACCCCGCGCGCCTCGGCCACCTCCGCGAAGGCGTTGTGCTCCGAGCCCAACCGGCCGGCGCGCCCGCCGGTTCCACCTAGCGGGCTCCACGGCAGGAAGGCGAGCCCGAGCTCGTCGCACACCTCGACCTCGGGCAGGCTCGACCGATTGGCCGGCGACAGCTGGTTCTGCACGCTGACCAGCCCGGCGCCGATCACCTCGTAGGCCGTCCTGATCTGATCAGGGTCGGCGTTGGAGATGCCGACGTAGCGCACCAGGCCGGCCTCGTGCAGGTCCTTGAGCGCGCCCATCGTCTCCTCGTACGGCACGTCGGGGTCCGGCCGGTGGTGCTGGTACAGCCCGATCGCCTCGACTCCCAGCCGCCGCAGCGACGCCTCGCACGCCTCCCGAAGGTGCTCGGGGCGGCCGTCGACCTCCCAGTCGCCGGCGGCGCTGCGGACGTGCCCGCCCTTGGTGGCCACCAGCACGTCGCTGGTGTCGCCGCCGTACGAGCCGAGCGCCCGCGCGACGACGGCCTCGTTGTGCCCGGGCGCGAAGCCGCCCTGCTCGACCGTGTACGCGTCGGCGGTGTCGATCAGCCGCACGCCCACGTCGAGGGCGGCATGCACGGTGGCGTCAGCGCGCTCGTTGTCGGGCGCCGGGTCGATCGACAACGGCATCGCCCCGAGGCCGATCGCCGAGACCTCGATGGCACCGATCGTGCGCTGCTGCATGGCTGCTCCTCCGGCCGTCCGACGTCGAGTTGTCACCCCGTACGACCCTAGACTGCTGGCATGGGCGGAGCGCAGGTGCGCGTGGACGAGGTGCCGCTCGGCGGCACCCGGTGGCGGGTGCACGACCTGGCCCTTGCCTGCTGCGCGTTGGAGTACGCCGCGGCCAGCCTGCGCGTGCAGACCGCCCGGGCGGGCGGCGCCGATGCCGAGCTCGCCCGCGACTTCGACCTGCTGCCGCCCGGCCCTGAGGAAGCCGACGTGCTCGTCGTGTCCGGCACCGTGACCGACGCGCTCGCACCCGCGGTGCTGGCGACCTGGGAGCGCATGCGTCGGCCCCGGCACGTGGTCTCGTTCGGTTCCTGCGCGAACTCCGGTGGGCCGTACTGGGACTCCTACTGCGTGACAAAAGGGGTCGACCAGGTGCTGCCGGTCGACGTCTACGTCCCCGGCTGCCCGCCGCGACCCGAGGCGCTGCTCGACGGGCTGGCCCGGTTGCGCCGCCAGCTGGCTGAGGTGCCGTCGTGACCACCGACTGGGCCGAGCGGGTGGGTGCGGCGCTGGGCGCCGAGGTGCTCGACGACTTCGGTGTGGCCAGGGTCGACATCGCCGCGGCAGGCTGGCTCGACGCCGTCCGCACGGCCCGCGAGGAGCTCGGCTGCACGTTCTTCGACTGGCTGACCGGGGTCGACGAGCTGCACGACGGTTACCGGCTGGTGTGCCACCTAGCGGTTCCGCCGGTCGACGGTGCCCGCATTCGGACCCTGATAATCCGCGCGCTGGTGCCACGCGACGAGCCAGCGGTCGCCTCGGTGTCCGGGGTGTTCGCCGGCGCCGGTTGGCACGAGCGTGAGGTGGCGGAGATGTTCGGGGTGCGCTTCACCGACGGCGACCGTTCCGGTCCCGGTGAACGGCTGCTGCTGTCCGCCGACTTCGACGGGCACCCGCTGCGCAAGGACTTCGTGCTCGCCTCCCGCGTCGCCGAGCCCTGGCCGGGCGCGAAGGAGCCGGGTGAGTCCGACGCATCGCTGGCCGGGCAGGAGGCAGAGCAGGCAGACGCCGGCGCCCCGGCCCGGCGGTCCACCCGCCGGCGCAGCCGCCCGGCCGGGGTGCCAGAGCCGGACGAGTGGGGCCCGCGAGCGCCCGGCTCACCCGACCCCGACCCGCTGGCGGCTGTCACCGACCGCCGGCCGCGCCGCGGTGGCTCCCGGTGAGCGTGCCGGAACGCTCACGCGGCGTGATCGCGTTGATCGAGGACAGCTGCACCTCCTGCATGCTCTGCGCGCGAGAGTGCCCGTCATGGTGCATCCACATCGACAGTCACGGCGTCACCGAGGTGCCCCCCGAGGGCGGACGGCCCCGTACGACGGCGGTGCTCGACCGCTTCGCGATCGACTGGTCGCTGTGCATGTACTGCGGCATCTGCGTCGAGGTGTGCCCGTTCGACGCGCTCGAGTGGGCGCCGGCACACGCCTACGCCGAGCCGGCAGCCGGTGCGTTGCTGCATGAGCGCGAGCGGCTCGCCGACTGGCTGGTCGAGTGAGCGAGCAGCCGACCGACACCGCCCTGCGCACGATCGCTGAGCGGCTCACGCAGGTGTCCGGGCTTGTCGGTGTGCTGCTCGGTGGGAGCCGGGCCCGTGGAGACCACACCGCCGCCTCCGACGTCGACCTCGGGCTGTGCTACCGCCGGCGGCTGGACCTGGACGCCCTCGGCGAGATGGCCCGCGCCGTGTCCAGCCCGCAGGCGCAGGTCACCCGCCCTGGTGAGTGGGGACCTTGGGTCGACGGCGGGGCGTGGCTGCACGTCGACGGGCAGGCCGTCGACTGGATCTACCGCGACCTCGACCGGGTGCACACCAGCTGGGACGACGCCCAACAGGGGCAGTTCTCGTTTCACCACCAGGCGGGCCACCCGCTCGGAGTGCCCGACTTCGCCTACGCCGGCGAGGTCGCGCTCGGCGTCGTGCTGGCCGACCCGACCGGTGAGCTCGGTCGCCTGCAGTCGCAGACGCAGCACTACCCGCCCCGGCTGGGTGGGGCGCTGGTCGCGGGGCTGTGGGAGGCCTCGTTCGCCGTCGAGAACGCACGCAAGGCAGTGGCCCGACGGGACACGACCTACGTCGCCGGCTGCCTGTTCCGCGCCGTCGGGCTGTGCGCGCACACGCGCTGCACGGGCATGCGGGCCGGTGGCTCGTCAACGAGAAGGGCGCCGTCGCATCCACTGGCCGGCTGCCCGGCGCCCCCGACGGTTTCGCAAGCCGCGCCCACGGTCTGCTGGCACGGCCCGGTACGACGGTTGCTGCCCTCGCTGCGGCCGTCGCCGAGGCGGAACGGCTGGTGGCTGACACGATCCACTCGTGCCCACCCGCTGACCGGGACATGCGAACTCGCACGTAGCCATGCAGAGAAGCGGCCGGGACGCCCGCAGGCATGGCAGGCTCACCGGCATGACCGACGTCACGTTCACCACCCCCGCCGGCCAGCGAGACGGGTACCTGGCCGAGCCCGCACGGAGAGAGCCGCAGCCCGGTGTCGTCGTCATCCACGAGCTGTTCGGGCTCAACGACGACATCCGGTCGCTGAGCGACCGGCTCGCGGCGATGGGCTACCTGGCGCTGGCGCCGGACTTCTACGCCGGCGGCCGCTGGCCGCGGTGCATGCGCGGCGCCTTCGGCCAGCTGGCGGCGGGTAGCGGCGAGTTCTTCGACGCGATCGATGCCGCGCGCGACTGGCTGGGCCGGCACGAGCGCTGCACCGGTCGGGTCGGTGTGATCGGCTTCTGTCTCGGCGGCGGCTTCGCGCTGCTCGCGGCGTCCAAGTACCCGTTCGCGGCTGCCAGCGTCAACTACGGCGAGGTGCCCGATGACGCCGAGCAGGTTCTCACCGGCGCCTGCCCGGTCGTCGCCTCGTACGGCGGGCGGGACCGGACGATGAAGGGACGCCCCGAGCACTTGCAGCGAGCGCTCGGCGCCGCCGGCGTCGAGCACGACGTCAAGACCTACCCGGCGGCCGGGCACAGCTTCCTCAGCACCCAGCCCTATCCGAGCGGACTCAAGATGCTCGCCAAGGTGATGGGCATGCATGCCGGGCCGCACGCCGAGTCCGCGGACGACGCCTGGCGACGGATCGACACGTGCTTCGACACCCACCTGCGCGACGCGTGACGGCCCTGTCGCCGGGCGCTGCGCGCGGACGCTCCGGGGTGACCGGAACCGCCGCGGGCAGCGCTCAGGGGATGCTCACCGTCCGAGCGGGCAGTTCACGCACGAGGCCGAGGTCGAATGTCGCGAGAACCGCGTCGGGCTGTGCCGCGGCCAGGGCCACCAGGTAGGCGTCGGTGACCTGGCGATGACCGCGAACGTGATCGAGCGCAACGTCAGCGTGTGACAGCGAGTCCGGCCAGAAGGTACAACGCGGCGTGGCTTGCACAGCGCGTAGGACCTCAATGGCGGCGTGCGCACTCTCGCCGACCCGCACGAGGAAGCGCACCAGCGCCCCTTCGACGATCGGGCAGACGGCAAACCGCTCGACGGTCGCCGCCCAGGACGATGCCCGTTCATGGTGCTCATGCTCTGCCACGGTCAGCGCGATGAGCACGTTGGCGTCGAGGAGGTACGTCGTCACTCTTCGTCCAGGGCGACTGCGACATCCTCCGCCGTGATCCGGCGACCGACACTGACGACGGGGAACCCCGAGCGGTCATCGGTGGAGATCAGCACCGGCTCATCGAGTTGGCTCAGCCCACGGACCGTCAGCTCAGCGACGGTCGCGGACACAGACTGACCGCGAGCCTTCGCGAGCTCCCGGGCGCGGCGGTGGACGGCGGGAGGGAGATCGACAGTCGTTCGCACGGTTACATCATAACTGCATCAAACATGATGCAGCGATGGCGAGACGAAAGGGGCGGCCCGCCTGCGATCTGACAGCGCCCGCGACTACCGGTAGTTGGTGAACTGTGTCCCCCGTGTCGCTGACCTACGGTGATGTGCTCGACACGCCGTATGACCTGCGATTACTCCGCTCAGTAGTTGCCAACGTTTCGCGACGTCTGCCGTGCTCTTGTGCCCCGAGTGTGCCCCGAGGACTGGTCACACCCCCGGTTGTCGCTGACGCACACTGATGTCATGCTTCCTCTCATGGTGAACAAGGGTCGGGGAAACTGGCTTGGCCGTGCGAAGCGTGCTGTACCAAGATCCGCCGCATCTACGCCCAAGAAGGCACCCCGCGTCAGCAGAGCCAGCGGCGGAAAGTTCAAGATGCCGAAGTTGCGGAAGCCCAAGTAGGTGCAACCGAGCCCACAGCCGCGCTGGGGGTCGAGCGGGCGGGGTCAAGTCCCGATGCGGCTAACCGGACAACGGTGCCGGCGGTTGGGTTGAGCGCCTAATCATCAACCCGAACGCCGCTTCCAGCAGGTAGTTGGTCCACATCCCCACGATCTGGAAGGCGTCATCGTTGATGGTCACGGTGCGGGCCGAGCCTCCGGGAATGGGGACGGTCGCGGTCATGTCGCTGGTGGCGAGGACCGCGTACGGGTAGCCGTGCTGAATGCCAGACAGCGACCGCCAGACCCCGACCACGCTGCCGCCCGTGCGGCCCAGGCTCTTAACGGCCGACAGTCTCGACAGCTCGTCAACGACGCTCGGCCTCTGGCCCGCCACCGACCAGCTGAGCCCAATGTCGGCGGCCTCCTTCTGGTAGATGGCCTTCCGAGCGCACTCACGCTCTGCTACCCGCTCCCGATCCTTGCGGGGCAGCCTGAAGGCGGCGTAGTACTTGCCACGCTCCTTGAGGTCGAGCACCTCGAGGCGCAGCGCGCGCTGCCTCCGGGTGCGCCCGTCCTCGGGCTCGAGAAGCCAGGCGGTCCAGAACGCGGACTCGAACACCGCGCGCATCAGCGTCCACGGCGCGCGAGGGGTCACGCCGTGATGCTCGAGCAGCGTCTGCAAGGTGTGCAGATGCTCCATAGCGTTGCCGAGGTGTGCCGAGGCGCCGATGTACACGCGCGACCCGGCCGGTTGTGCCTCGTCTAGTTTTCGAGCTGTTAGTGCTAGGTCACGCCGAGGCGGCTGGCCGTCGAGCTGCTGGACGTGGCGCTCCAAGCGGTCGAGCCTTGCCCATCCGGCCGGCACTTGACCGAGGTCCAGATGGTCCGCAGCGTGGTCGGATGGCACTACGGCACTCTATGGCCGAGGCAGACATTCGGAAGGGTGCCCGCGCGACGGCGATGGTGGGAGTATGAGCGCGCCGGTGTCGTCGCGGCACTGGGCAGCCTCTGCCGGGGTCAGTGTTCACGTAGCCGGTCGCGATTGTCAGGCGGGACCCCGTTTCCGGGCGGCGTCACTGTGTAGCCGAGTGCCGTCAGAGTTTCTGCCGCGTCCGCTGGGGCATCGCGGACAGCCGAGCGGAGTTGCTGCCTCCTCCAGACCTCACGGGAGTCTTGGAGAGCCTGCCGCGCCCCGTCCGGGCAGTCGACGCCGAGCTCACAGACGAGCATCTCCAGCACGTCCTCGAGACAGGGCCGGTAACGGGCTCCCCCCAACGGGAAGTGCAGCTCACTCATAGCCGGCACGGCGGCATCGTCCGCCCGACGACGGGCGCGGGGAGTGCTCCGCCCGGCGCGGCTCATGACGTGGGTGATGCCGTCGCGGTGCGCGTGGACCTGTAGGTGCGCACCTGGGTGGTCTCTGCCGGCCTTGCGGACGTACTCGTACCGAAACAGCGGCTCCCCACGCGCCTGCGCCGCGGCGTAGACCTTGACGTGAGACGTCTCGACGGCGAGGAACTGCTCAGAACTGTCCCACGTGCAGCGATAGGCAACCTTGAGGGTCAGCAGCGCCGCGCCCTCGACAGTCAGCGGTACGCCTGTGTCTGGCGCCTGCTGGACATAGAACCGGCCCTCCGGCGAGTCCATGGCGAGGGCTCCGAACGGCTCACACGTCGGCGCGATGGCGTGCACTGCCGCGGTGAGGTCGGCCGCGAACTGAACCGCCTGCTCCTCCAGCGTCGCCACGGGGCAGCACCGCGCAAGCGACTTACGTCAGACGCCTGCCGGACCGTTGAGCAGGAAGTCCAGCGCGTCGATCTCGTCCATTGCGGCAAGCTCGCGGGCGTCCAGGGCGTACACAGCGGCACGCGCCCGCAGCGCCGTCTCGTCGCCGCCCACAGACTGCACAAGCTCGGCACGACGCGCTTGTGCGGCGGTAGGGGTTAGCGTGCGTACCGTTGCCGTGCTACTCATGAGAGTCTCCTCTGCTCGGATGGATCGCTCGAACAACTCGCCCTCTTGTCCGCACTCTCTGCACAACTTCATGCACAGGTTCAAGACTAGGGCGGTCTACAGACAATCGCTGGCGAACCAGGCCGATGGTGGTCCGTTTGCGTACCGTGCCTGGTGAGGCCAGAAGTACCACGCCACGAACGCGGGGGACGCCCGAGCGGGGAGGTAGGGGCTTCACGGCCGTCTCATGCATGGCGCTCACCTGGCCGGCTCGCCGTCGTCCTGCACGCTGAGGTAGCGCCGGGGCGGTTCCTGCAGACCGTGAAACGTGCGCGACTCGGCGAGCAGCTGGCGCACCCGCGGCCAGTCGCCGGGGTCGACGCCACGCGCCCTAAGCCAGTCATGGCGGGCACGCCAGTTGGCCGGGTCGATCAGCTCGACAGGCAGCACGTCGCCAGCGGCCTCGTCCGGCCTGCGCCTAGCCACCGGGCACGCCCCGCACCGGACGCGGCGTGTGACCGGCCCACCGCGCCTGGGCGGCATGCCGGGCACGCTTCGACGCGGGGGTCACCGCGCCGGACGCGACGTCGACCGGCAGCGCCAACGCGTCCAGCAGCCGGGCCGCTGCGAGGCGGGCCTGACGCAGCTCGGTGACCACCTGCGAGAGCCTCGGCTGACCGGCCGAGCCGGTGATCACCAGCCCGTCAGCCTCGAGCAGCTCCTCGAGGCGGGCAACGTCGTCAAGCTGCCGTGCCGCGAGTAACAGACCCGGCACCTCATGGTCGTCGAGCTCGAAACTGCTCATGACGCGGCGCCAAAGGTCACGGCCGGCGGCACCGAGGTCACGGGGTGGTGAGGGCGTCTTGCGGGTCATACGGGCCTCCTACGGTCCTGTCAGGGGTCGGTAATCGGTATGGCGAGCACTGCGCGCACGAAAGTTGCGCTCTCCCTCGGTCCGAGAGGGGGTGGGTCGAGGGGGGGTGGGCAGGGGTGGTGGTGCCGTGCCCGCGTCGCGCAGGTCGGTCTCTGCGGGAAGGGACCAACGCTCGCGACCTTCGATCCCGTCCGCCACGGTCATGACATCGGGCGGGTGGGTGACGTTGACGCGCGCGGGCACGGCGGTCATGGGCTCGGCGCTACCGGCACGACGTCGGTGACCTTCCGACCGTCGGGCAACGTCGGCGTGACGTCGACCAGGATCACCCGACCGTCCGCGGTCCGGTTGCGCCGAAGACCCACCGGCATCCGCGCGGTGTCGAGCGTCCCGTCCGCGTTGCGCGGGATGAACGGGTAGTCGCCGAGCGGACCAGGATCAAGCGCGTCGATGGTCATGACGCCGCCTGCCCGTTGCCGGCGTCGGTGCGCTGGTTGGTGCGCTCGAGCAACTCCAGCTCGGCGACGTCGCGGGCGGTGTCCTCGCAGAGCTGCAGCATGTCCTCGAGCAGGCGTGGATCGCGATAGGCGAGATCGGGTGGCACGTCGCCGCCGACGCTGCGGGCGGCGTTGCCGACGTGGGAGCGCAGGTGGGTGCGGCGCCAGCGTGCGGCCCGGTACTTCGTCCAGGCGGAGAGCACCGGGTCGACCTGGACGGCCTCGATGAACGCCTCACGGGCCGCGTCCTCCTCGGCCTTGATCGCCGCTTCCTCGTCGGCGTAGGCGGCGACCGTCTGCCGGTCGTACGCGTGGAGCCGCTGCTCGCGCTCGGCCTGCTCGGCGGCCTGGCGCTGCTCGAGCTGGTGTTGCAGCTGGGCGGCCTGCTCGCGGTGCTGCTCGAGCTGGGCAGCGACGTCGGCGGTGGTGTTGGTGGTGGTGTTCATCGGTCCTCCTTGTGGTTGGCAACCTGCTTTGCGGCGGCCCGCTGGGTGCGCTGGTAGGCGGCGGCGAGCCGGGCGGTGGGCGGTGCGTCGGGCTGTCCTGCGATGTGGTCGGCCTCGTCGTCGTGCGCCGGGTCGTGGGTGGCGGCAACACGCTTGAGGGCGGCGAGGTCGCTGCCCTTGGCGTACGCGGCAGCGATGCGCTGCTCGCCTGTCGGGTGCTCGGTCATGTTGATCGTTCCAATCTGTGAGGGGTGGAGCGGTGGTTGCGTCGGCGGCGTCGCTGGATCCGGAGGTAGGACAGGTAGATGGTTCGCTGGCGGCGGGCTCGCCCGCGATGGGTCGGCCAGGCGGTTCGGCGGCCCGGCCGGCGCCAGACCGTCTCGGTAATCTGCCGGTCGAGGTCGGCGTTCGCGGCGGGGCGTGACTCGTCGCGCTCGAGGTCGGTCACGACGCCGCTCCCGTGGTTCCGTGTGAGCGCGGCCCCTCGCAGCTCGTGCAGCAGGCGCGGCCGCTGAGCCAGCGGCGCACCGAGCAGCTGCCGGCGCGGGCCGAGCAGGCGGAGCAGGGTGCGTCGTCGGGGTCGGCGAGTGTGGTGGCGGTCATGCGTTGGACCTCGCCTTCCTGGTCGGTCGGGGTGCGCGCCGAAGGTGGCTCGGGAGCCTGTCGGCGTGGTGGTGACACATGGGACCTACCCGTGTCGGGACCGCGGACCTCTTGGTCAGCGGGTGGTTGCAGCGGGTGCACCGGGTGGCGGTCATGAGAGGGTCACCGCCCCGAGTTGGTCGCGGAGGAGTCGGCTGGTGTGCTCAGCGTCGGCCTGCTCGCGGGTGGGTGCCGTGTCGGACGGTCCGAGGATGAACCAGAAGCCGTCGCCTTCGGTGGCGTCGGACAGGTAGCCGTCGCCGTCCATGTGGGCAGGGACCACTTGGCGGGGACGCTGGTCGTGCGGGCGGTCGTCACGATCAAGGCCCGACGGCTCGGCGTAGCGGTGCTCGACCTGCACGAGCCAGCCGGCCATGTCCCACACGTTGTGAAGGTCGGGCGCATCGGGGTCGAGGTAAGCGACGCGCCAACCAGGAACGGCGCAAGGACGGAAGTCGAGGTCGTCGTATTGGACGCTGTAGCGGGTCATCTCGAACTCATCTCTGGTTGGGGTCGCTGGTGGTGGTGCAGCAGGGCCTCCGTGTCGCCGTGGTCGCAGGTGCCGCAGCAGCCGCTGCCGCGGTAGAGCTGGGTCGCCTCGCAGCTTGCCTCTGGTGTGCCGCATCCGGTGCAGCAGCGCGGTGGTGGTCGGGTCGTCACGAGGCCGCCTCGTGCTCACACCTGGCGCATGTGTCGCGGCCCGCGACCTGGAGCAGTAGCGGCTGCCCACAGCCGACGCAGTCGCTGGGGGGGTTGCCACAAGAAGTGGGTTGTTCGTGCACGGCGTCTTCTTTTTCTTCTCTTATTGGGGGGGTTGGGGGTGGAGTACCTACTTCTTGTGGCAACCCCCCTTGGTCCCGCTGAGCACGTCGGTGGGCGTGCAGGACCGTCGCGGCGAGGTCTCCGTCTGGGCCATGCAGGAACCAGGGCGCCGGCTGGACACGCGTCTTCGGGTCGTCGTGGTCGACGTCGTCGTCCTCGCGGACCGGGCAGCTGGTGAGACCGACGATCTGCATGTCCTCCAAGGCGCGGCGGATGACGTCGCGGTGGTGTCGGGTCTTCCTGGCGATGTCGGAGACGGTCAGCGCCTCCCCGTCGGACAGGTGGGCGAGACAGTCGCGGCGGGCTGCCGGCACGGTGTCGAGCGCGCAGCGGCGGGCCAGGCCGACAGCGTCGTCCTCGCTGTCGCCGAGGGCGATCAGGCAGCGGCTGAGGGTGACCAGCTGGCGGACCAGCCTCGGCGGTTCCTCGACGACGGCGACCCCGTCGACCTCACGCCGCCCCCACGTCTGCCGCGGAACCGACGCACGCCCCCAGCACGCGACTAGAGCGGCGTCGTCGAGGGTCTCGTGGGCTTCGTCGGTCAGGTCGACGCTGTCGACTTGGTCGCGTGCCTTGGCGACCAGCGCGGACGCGGCAGCCCGGATCACCTTGCGGTGCTCGGCGGCCTCACCCCGCCGGCGGGCCTTACGGGCCGCTGACCGCTTGTCCGCGGTACTGGCGGCGCCGGTGCGGATGTAAAGCCAGCGTGGCCCCAGCGCGTCGCTGTGGCTCGCGTACCGGTCGATCTCGGGGGTGACGGCGGCGAGCAGCGTCAGTCTTCCCGACCAGCGCAGCGGCGTGCCGTCGACGGAGTCCATGTTGCGGGAGAAGCTGCCGTCGTAGACACGGCGCAGGTCGCCGAACAGCTGGTCGCGCCCGTTGCGGTCCGAGCCGGCGAGGATGGTGGAGAAGTCCCCGATGGTGGCGAAGCCGCGTTCCCCGATGCGTGGCAGTAGGCCGACCGGGCGCGGCGGGGTGCCCCGTTTGCCGCCCTTGGACCATGTCAGCAGCCCGGCCACGGTCAGCTCGTCGAGCTGGTCGTTGGCGACGTCGGCGAGAAGCTCCTGGGTGACGGTCTTTCCTGACGACGGTGGGCCGACGTGCATCCCCCATAGCGGTTCCTGGTCGAGTACCGACGAGACCGCCACGGCCAGCGCGAACCGGATCGGCCCGTCGTCGACAACGTGGTGCAGCCGCGCCGTGGCGGTCAGGACGTCGCCGAGGGTGACGGACTGCGGTGTGATGCCCGCCGTCGACAGGTGGGTGGTGGCGGTGTCGAGTGAGACCGGCGCTGGTCCGTGTATCCCGCATCCCACCGAACCGTCAGCGTTGGCGAGCGCCCAGCCGACGATGCCGGCCCAGTCGGTGCCGCCCTCGGGCTTGACCCGGTCGAGGGTGGCCTCGAGCCGGTCGAGGTCGGCGGCGGTCGCGCAGCCAGCGCGGACCAGCTCAACCGCCCGGGTTGCCGATGCCACCGCCCAGCCGTGGCGTCCACGGGTCGGGTCGCCCGGGACGGCGGCGTCGGCGTCCCGTACCAGCCCGTCGACCGCGGCCCTGCCGTAACGGCAGGGGCGTGCTGG
>JBBSNM010000015.1:0-38594 GCA_038232655.1 Propionibacteriales bacterium
CACGAAGGTCTCCACCACCCAGCTGTACGGCGGGAAGACCGGGTGGTCGACGGCGTCCTTGGTGAACCCGTACAGGCCGCTCCCGCTGCTTCGACCGAAATCGGGTGGGCGCTTCCAGGAGACGTTGTAGAGCCACAGCAGACCCAGCAGGATCCGCAGCGCCGCCATCGCGACGGCGTTGCCGCGGTCTGGGCTGTTCGTAGCCGGTGACAGCAGCCACCGGATGGGCGTGTCGCGCGTGGTCGTGGACGACATGGGGGTCCGCTCCTCAGGCTTGGGGATCGACGATAGTGGTTGACGGCTCGCCAGCTGCCCAGGCGAACCAAAACGTGTCCAGGTGGTTGACCGGGCGCAGCTGTTGCCCGGCGAGCGGCCCGTCGACGGCGAGGCCGGTGATGGACCAGGTGGACCCCGTCTGCCGGTCGCGGAAGCGACCGTCCGTGTCGGGCAGCCGATCGAAGCTCAGATCGCGACCGTCCAGCTGCGGGTCGAAGACACCAGTGGCGGCGGTTGTATACCCGTCGGACAGCTCACCGGAGTCCAGCGGCGAGGTCAATCCGGGCACGGCCCAGGCGACCAGTAGACGTTCGCCGACACTCAACTCTGCGACTCCCGCTTCGGCGAGCCGATCGAGCGGCACCGCGACCGCCTCATCACCGCGGTCCACGCCGAGTACCCGGGTCATCGGCTTGAGCCGAGAGTCGACGTTGCCGTCGAACAGGAACGGGTCACCGTCGGGGTCGTCGTAGCCCTCGTACGGGTTGCTGCCGTAGTCGCGGGGGACGCCGGTCTGGCGGCTCAGCACGTAACCGTCGGGGAACTGAGCCCGCCACTGGCTCCAGGTGAGCGTCTGCACGGGTATGCGCCGCAGCTCGGTGCCGCTGAGCACGCCCGCCACGGCGCGGCTCTCCAGCTGCGACCACAGCGACTCGGTTTGCCGGTCGTACATCACCAACGCCGACTGATAGAGCAGGCCGGAGGTGCCGAAGGTCAGCAGCCGATCACCAACCCGTCGGTCATAGGCCAGCGCGGTGTTGCACAGCGGGCAGTAGGTGACCGTCACCGGCACCCCAGCGACGGTGTCGTTGACGATCTCGTGCCAGATCAGCACCTGTATGGGGTAGGCCCGCGCCTCGCCGTCCACCTCGAGGGCGATCACCGGCTCGTCGGCGGCAATCCAGTCGACGTCGTCCGGCCGGACGAATCGCGGCGCGTCGATGGGTGGAATTCCGTCTGGAGGCGGTCCACCGGACTTCAACCTGTCGGTGTCCACCACCGCCGCCGGCAGGCCCGGATCGTTGATGTCGTCCAGCGCCGAGGGCACGTCCTCGGTCGGGTCCTCGTCGATGCGTTCCACGACCATTGCTTGCCCGGACGCTCGCTCGTCCGCTGAGTCAGCCGCCGGGTCAGACTGGGAGGCCACCTTCGGGGCTGCTTCTGAACCCGCCCCGCAGCCGATCAGCACCAGCGCGGCCACCGCTGCCAGTACGCCGAGGCGACGGTGCGTCGACGACCAAGGCTTCGTGGGCACTGGTTAGCCGTTTGCAAGCTCTTGGGCGGTGCGTTCAAGATCGGCCGGCGGGAGGCTCCCGGAGAAGGTCTCCACGGTGCCGTCGCGTGCAATGAAGGCGAAAGCCGGCTGCGAGACCACGCCGAATCGCTGCCAGATCGACCCGTCGTCGTCGATCGCATGCTCGAACCCAGCCGTGTTCGTCTCCTCGACGAACGCGCGCATGTCGGCGGCCTGGCCGCGACCAGGGATGCCGACGAACGTGACCTTGCCGTCGAACGTGTCAGCCATGGCTGCGACCTCGCCCGCCTCGGCGCGGCAGACGGTGCACCACGGCGCCCAGAACCACAGCACCACCGGCTCGCCGGCCAGCTCGGAGGCGTCGAAGGTGCCGCCCGAGACGGTCTGTGCGCTGAACGACAGCGGGCTGGGAGTCGCGGTGTCGGATTGTGCCTCGGACCCGTCGGTCGGCGCTGTCGAGTCGGCGCTGACGGCCGCAGCGCCGTCAGCTGAGGCGCCCTCGTTGGCGTCCTCGTCACCGGCTGCCGAGCAGCCGGTGGCCACCAACACGAGGGCGGCGGCGAGCAGCCCGGCACGGCTGGTGGCTCGCTGGGTTGCGGCCATCGCCTACCTCCTTGTCGGGCTCGCTCGTCGGGCTCATTCGCCAGCCGATGAGCGTCGGCGGCAATCGGGAAACCCGACGGCGAGTTCCCCACATTCCCGGGAAGTCGCCGGCCCGTGGGAATGGGCAACGAGCACTCGGTGCGGACGGCACCAACGCGGCAGCGACGATGGTGCCGCACGCACCGAGCGCGTCCCGAACGGGCGGGGAACAACAGCGATCTACCCCCGGGTTACCCCATCGTGCAGGATCGCACCATGACCGACACCGGCTCGCGTGCCAGCGCCTTCAAGCGTCACGTCGAGCCCGAGATCGGAGTACTGCTCCGGGTAGCACGTACCCTCACCGGCTCGTGGGCCGATGCCGAAGACCTGGTTCAGGAGACGCTGGTCCGGGCCTTCCGCGCAATAGACCGTTTCGACGGCAGGTACCCGCGGGCATGGCTGCTGACCATTTTGCGCAACACCAACGCCAACATGCACCGGCGCAGACGTCCGGACCTGTTCGACGGTGGCGACGTGCCCGACGGTCAGCGCCCCGCGTTCGGCACGGCTGCACCTGCCACCGTCGAGGACCAGGCCTTCTACGGTCGGCTGGAGGCGGACCTGGAGCGCGCCTTGCGAGACTTGGATCCGCGCTTTCGGCAGGTGGTGGTGCTGGTGGACATCGACCAACTGACCTACGCCGAGGCGGCACAGACGCTCGGGGTGCCGGTCGGCACAGTGATGTCCCGCCTGCACCGCGGCCGCAACCGTCTGCGCAAGGCCTTGTCGGTGCAACCGGCCGAGGGGAGCTCATCATGACCACCAGCCTGCGCATGCTGCTGACCTGCCAGTGGTCTGCGCGCCGGATCCAGCGCTACCTCGATGGCGAACGTGGTGTTCCGCTGAGCGCCGACGAGGTGCGTCGGCTGCAACGACACCTCGCGGTCTGTGAGCACTGCTCGGCGCTGGCCGACGAGCACCGTTTGCTGCGCACGGTGTTGAGTGGGTTGTCGGGTCGGACGCTGCCTGCCGACGACGCGGTCGCTCGGATGCAGCACCGGATGGACCGCATCGTCGCCGAGCAGTCACCGTGACGATCAGCCTCGCCGAGGCCGCTGCCCAGCATTGGGACCTGCTGGTGGTGGGTGGTGGCACCGCGGGGATCGTGGGCGCCCGCACGGCGGCAAGCTTTGGTGTCACGGTGCTGCTGGTCGAAAGTCACCGCACCGGCGGGGACTGTCTGTGGACCGGGTGCGTGCCCAGCAAGTCGCTGCTCGCGGCGGCTCACACCGTTGCGAACGTACGTCGGGCCAGCGAGCTGGGCGTGTTCGTCGGCGAGGTGAGTGTCGACTTCGCTGCGGTGATGCGGCACGTGCGCGCCGCGATCGCCGCGATCGAGCCGACCGATTCTGTTGCGGCGCTGGAGCAGGCGGGGGTCTCGGTGCTGCGCGGCAGGGCCCGGATGGCTGCCCGCCGGGTCGGCACCGAGGTGTCTGTCGGGGGGGATGTCGAGGTGGACGGTCGGCGCATCAGCAGCCGCCAGGTGCTGCTGGCCACCGGTGCCTACCCGTCCATGCCGGACCTGCCTGGACTGCGCGCCGCCCGGGCCTGGACCAGCGAGACGATCTGGGATCTGGACCGGCTACCCGAGCGGCTGACAGTCGTCGGTGGGGGCAGCATCGGATGCGAGCTCGGTCAGGCGTTCGCGCGGTTGGGCAGCCAAGTCACCCTGCTGGAGATGGCGCAACGACTGCTGCCGAGCGAGGATCCCGACGCCTCCGCTGCGGTCACCGCCGCCCTGGCGGCCGACGGCGTCGACGTTCGCACGGGCACCGGACTCGAGGAGGTCACCGGGGACGTCGACCTGGGCAGTGTGCGCGCCAGTGGCGGCGCCAGCATCGACCACGACGGATTGCTCGTTGCGCTGGGCCGCAGGCCTCGTACGGCCGACCTCGGGCTGGACGAGGCTGGTGTCGGGCGGGACGAGAACGCCAACGTCCGTGTCGACGCGAGCCTGCGCTCCACCACGAACCCGCGGGTATGGGCGGCCGGGGACCTGACCGGGCACCCGCAGTTCACCCATGTGGCTGGGGTGCACGCCAGCACCGCGGCGAGCAACGCGGTGCTCGGTCTGCGCCGTGCTGCTGCGGCGACCGCCGTACCCCGAGTCACCTACACCGACCCTGAGGTTGCCTCGGTCGGCGTCCCCACCGTCCCCGTCGACGCGGCTGGTGACGCCGGGGTCGAGATGGTCACCCGCCAGCACACCGAGGTGGACCGGGCGATCACGGAGGGCCGGACCGAGGGTTTCGCCAGGCTCGCCATCGACGGCAAGGGGCGGATCGCCGGCGCCACCGTCGTCGGTCCCCGCGCCGGTGAGACGCTGCCCGAGCTGGTGTTGGCCGTCCGGCACGGCATGCGCACCCGTGACCTGGCGGGTGTCATGCACCCATACCCGACCTACGCCGACGGCCCATGGAATGCGGCCGTCGCGGACGTACGCTCGCGGCTGTCGGCGCCAGCCGCCAGCCGGGCCACCGACGCCGCCGTGCGTGCCCGCCGGTGGTGGCTCGACCTGCGTGGTCAGCGCAGCAGCCGGTAGCCAGTCCAGACCCGCTGCGCCGCGCCGAGGCCCACGACGATCGCCCACACCCACGCGACCGGGGCGGCGATGCCCGGCAGCAGCATCCACAGCGCATGCACCACGACCGTCTCGGTGCCCTCAGCGAGGCCACCGATGAACGACAGCGACCGCCCGTCGTCGAGGCGCCGACCGGAGCGCTCGGCGAGCGAAGAAAAGGCGAGGAACGCCGTCCCGTTGACGTAGTAGGCCCCGAGCACCGCCAGGAACGGCCAGGCAGCGACACCGGTGTCGACCCCCACCCCGATCGCCACGCCGACGACGGTTGCGCCGTACACGGTGAAGTCGCAGACGATGTCGAGGAACCCGCCCGCCTCCGCTGGGCCGGCTGCTGGGCCGGCCGCCGGGCCGCCGGTCGGGCTGCCTGCCCGGTGCCGAACACGCCGGCGAGCGAGCGGCCCGTCGAGCCCGTCGGCCAGCCTGGAGACCAGCCATAGCACCAGCGCCACCGGCCAGAGCGTCAGCGCCGCCGCGGCCGCGCTGCCCAGGCCCAGCACCAGCCCGGCGACCGTGACCCGGTCGGGGCTCACCCAGCTGCGGTCGATCCAGGCAGCGGTACGGTCCAGCGGACGGGTGAGCAGCCGACGCGCCACCGGGTCGAGCACGTCACCCACCCCGCATTGCCGGGGTCCGGCCGGAACGGCCGCGGACGACGAACCCGCCGAGCGCCACGAGCAGGACCATCAGCAGGGCGCCGGCGATGAACGGCAACGACCACGGCTCGGTGCCATACGCACCCAAAAGCACCAGCGCGGTGACGCCGGGGACCATGCCGACGGTCGAGCCGACCAGGTAGTGCGACCAGCGCAGAGCCGACAGCCCGGCCAGATAGTTCAGGGCGGTGTACGGGACCAGCGGAACCAGCCGGAGCGCCACGATGCCGAGCAGCCCGTGTCGGACCACCAGCGCGTCGACGCGGGCGACCCGGTTGCCGGTGTAGCGCTCGACCGCGTCGCGGCCCAGCAGCCGGCCAAGCCAGAACGCCACGCTCGCGCCGAGCACGGCGGCGAGCAGCACCAGCCCGAAGGCGGGGCCCAGCCCGAACACCGCGCCGGCCGCAACGCTGAGCACATTCTTGGGCAGCGGCAGCAGGGCCAGCCCCACGTAGAGGGCGACGAACAGCACCGGGCCCAGGGCACCCGCCCGTTGCACCCGGGCACGGGTCTCGGCGACCGAGGGCAGGTCGACGACGAGCGCCAGCACGACCACCGCGGCGGCGAGCCCGATCAGCAGCGCCAGTCGCGCCCGGGCAGACAACTGCGGCACCGTTGGCATCTGCGTCCCTCTCGTGTCGTCCGCGCTTGGGTCCGATCTGGTTGCCCGGGGAAGCCGGCGGACCCGTCACAGTGTTCCCGAGCCGAGTGCCAGCCCGGCCACTCCGCCACGCGCGAGGAGCCCGAATGCCGCCGCCACCCCGGCACCACCGTGCCCGCCTAGTCGGCGCTCTGGGCGTGCTCACGGTCCTCGGACTGTCCGCCTGCGCTGCACCGGCCTCGACCTCGGCGCCGGCCGAGGAGCAGGAATGGGCCGAGGTGCTCCAGCAGGCCCGCGGCGACACCGTAAGGCTGTGGATGTACGGCGGCGACCAGCAGGGCAACGACTACGTCGACGACGTGCTCGCCCCCGCCGCGGCCGACCAGCTGGGCGTCACGCTCGAGCGGGTGCCGGTCGCGGACACCGCCGACGCGCTCACGCGGGTTCTGTCGGAACGCCAGGCCGACGTCGACGACGGCGCGGTCGACCTGGTCTGGGTCAACGGCGACAACTTCCGTACCGGCAAGCAGGCCGGCGCGTGGCTGTGCGGCTGGGCCGACGACCTGCCCAACCACGAGCTGCTCGACCCCGACGACCCGCTGCTGGCGACCGACTTCGGCACGCCTGTCGAGGACTGCGAGTCGCCATGGCACAAGGCGCAGTTCACGCTGGTCTACGACAGCGTCCGGGTGCTCGACCCACCGAGCACCCTCGCGGGCGTGCTGGCGTGGGCCGAGCAGAACCCCGGCCGGTTCACCTACCCGGCCCCGCCGGACTTCACCGGCTCGGTGTTCGTGCGCGAGACGCTGCTCAGCGTCTCGGGCGGGCCCGACAAGGTGCCGGCTGCCTTCGACCAGGCCGCGTACGACGAACTCACCCCGGCGCTGTGGCAGCGACTGCGCGATCTGGCGCCGTCGCTGTGGCGCGACGGCCGGACCTATCCTCGCGACGGTGCGGCGCTCGACAAGCTGTTCGCCGACGGGGAGGTCGATCTCACCATGACCTACGGCCCGGCCACGCTCACCAAGCTGGTGCGCCAGGGGACCTTCCCCGAGACGACCGAGGTGCTGCCCCTGGAAGGTGGCACCGTCGGCAACGCGAGCTTCCTGGCGATCCCGGCCTCGTCCGGGGCGCAGCAGGCGTCGATGGCAGTGGCCGACCTGGCGCTGTCGCCCCGGCAGCAGGCGGTTAAGGCCGATCCCGCCGTGTGGGGGCAGTTCCCCGCCGTGGAGGTGTCCCGGCTCGACGCGGAGCAGCGGGCGCGGTTCGATGCGTTGCCACAATCCGACGTCGTGCCACCCTTCGAGCAGCTGTCCCGGGGCGCGCACGGCGAGCTGGCCGCCGAGTGGGTCTCGGCCCTGGACGAGGGGTGGCGGCGAGAGGTCCTAGGAGGAGGGTCGTGACGCGGCCGGTCACCCCGCTGGTCAAACCGCCCCCGTCTCGGAGGCTGTTCCACCGGCCCCCGTCTCGGGGGCGGCAGGTGCTGTTGCTGCTGCCCGCCCTGGTCCCCATCGTGGCGCTGGTCCTCGCCACGCTGTCCGCGCTCGGCCTGCAGAGCCTGGGGCTGATGCCGCTGGTCGGGCGACCGCGGGTGAGCGCCACCGCCTACACCGCGGTCGGCGCCGACCTGCTGTCCGCGACCGGGTTGACGCTGGCCATCGCCGCCGCGGCGACCCTGCTCGCCGTGTCGGTCGGGTTGGCGACCGCGCTGCTCGTGGTCTCCTTCACCCCGCTGTCGCGGCTGGTGCGGTTGAGCGCCGCGGCGACCGTGACCGTGCCGCACCTGGTCGGGGCGGCCGCCGTCGGGCTGCTGGTCGCCGACAGCGGTGTGCTGCCCCGGGTGCTCGGCCTGTCGGCACAGCAGTGGCCGAACCTGGTCGCCGGCCCCTTCTTGGTCGCGGTCGTGCTCGAGTACGCCTGGAAGGAGGCGGCGTTCGTGGCGCTGGTCGTCGGCGCGGCGCTGGCCACCCGGGTCGCGCAGTACGACGAGACCGCCGCGCTGCTGGGCGCCGGCCGGCTGCACCGGCTGCGGCACGTGACGCTGCCGCTGGCCGCCCCGTCGCTGGTCGTGGCGGGCACCATCTCGTTCGTCTACGTCGTCGGGTCGTACGAGGTGGCCTGGCTGCTGGGCCGGACCTACCCCGAGCCGCTGCCGGTGCTGGCGTACCGGCTGTTCTCGTCCGCCGACCTCGCCGCCCGGCCCGAGGCGGCGGCAGCAGCGCTGGTCACCAGCCTGGTGGCCACGGCAGTGGCGTCGGTCGGGCTGGTGGCGGCCCGCCGGTGGCGGGTGCACGCATGAGGCCGGGCCCGCCGGCGCGGCTGCTGCTGGTCGCCTGGTTCCTCGCACCCCTCGCCGGGATGACGCTGTGGGCGTTTGCCGACCAGTGGACCGCGGCGACCGTGCTGCCGCAGGACTGGGGCCTTCGCGGGTGGCGGGAGGCGCTGGCCGACGGGCTGCCCGGCGCCCTGCTGCGCACCGTCGTGCTGTCGAGCACGGTGGCGCTGCTGGCGACGCCGGCGGGTGCGATGGCGGCCCGCGGGCTGCTGCGGGTTGGCCCGCGGCTGCGTGCGGCGGCCTCGGTGCTGCTGGTGGTGCCGGTGGTGCTGCCGCCGCTGACCGTGGTGCTCGGCGTCGACGTGCTGCTGCTGCGGCTGCAGATACCAGCGGCCGTCGGGGTGGTCGCCGTGCTCGTCGTGCAGGCGCTGCCGTACACGACCTACGTCATGTGGACCACCTACCAGGCCTACGACGAGGCGTACGAGGACGAGGCGCGCACGCTCGGCGCCTCGGCGCTGCGCGCACTGCTGCGGGTGCAACTGCCGCTCGTCGCGCCCGGGCTGGGCGCCGCGTCGTTCCTGGCGCTGCTGGTCGGGTGGAGCGACTACATCGTCACGCTGGTGGTCGGTGGCGGTCGGCTGGTGACGCTGCCGGTGCTAGTGGCCAGCAACGCGGCCGGCACCGGCAACGAGCCGGTCGTCGCCGCGCTGTCGGTGGTGGCGATCGTGCCGCCGTTGGTGCTGCTGGGTGCCGTCGGGCTGCTGGGCCGCCGGGGTCGCCGCCGCGCCCCGACCAGGTCCTCGGTGGCGGACACCGCGGACACGGCCCAGGTGGCGGGGGTCGCGTCGTGACCGCGGCGCTGAGCGTGTCCAGCGTGACCCGGCGCTTCGAGCCGACCGAGCCGCCGGCGCTGGACGCCGTCGACCTCGACGTGGCGGCCGGCACCTGCACGGCGCTGCTCGGCCCGTCCGGGTCGGGCAAGACCACGCTGCTGCGCACGATCGCCGGGCTCGAGCCCGCCTACTCCGGCACCGTACGCCTCGACGGCGCCGACCTGACCGGCGTGGCCGCCGAGCGGCGCGGGATGGCGATGGTCTTCCAACGTCCGCTGCTGTTCCCCCACCTGTCGGTGCACGACAACGTCGCGTTCCCGGGCCGGGCGCGGGGCTTGGCGCGCGCGGCGGCGCGTGAGGAGGCGGCGCGCTTCCTCGACCTGGTCGGCCTGTCGCACCTGACGGCGCGGGACGTGCGGGCGCTGTCCGGCGGCCAGCAGCAGCGGGTGGCGCTGGCCCGCGCACTCGCGGCCCGGCCGCGGCTGCTGCTGCTGGACGAGCCGTTCGCCGCGCTGGACCCGTCGCTGGCCGACGAGATGCGCGAGCTGGTGCTCGAGCTGCGGGCGGTGCTGGAGCCCACCGTGGTCATGGTCACCCACGACCACGAGGAGGCCTCGGTGCTGGCCGACGACGTCGCGGTGCTGATCGACGGCCGGCTGGTGCAGCACGAGCCGGTCGAGGCGATCTACCGTCGGCCGGCGAACATCGCCGTGCACCGGCTGCTCGGCGGGGTCAACGAACTGCCGGGTACTGCCGGTGCCGGGCGGCACCGTTCGGCGCTGGGCGAGCTGGACCTGCCGCCCGAAGCGCTCGGTGTGACGGGGGAGGCGGTGCTGCTGGTCCGCCACGAGCAGGTGCGCCTGGTGGCGCCCGCCGACCCGGCGGCCCACCTGGCCGGTGCGGTCGAGACCGTCCGCCAGCGTGGTGGGCGGCGCCGGGTCACCGTCTGCCGCGGCGGCGTCCAGCTGGTCGCCGAGGTCCCGGTCACCCACCCCGTACGGGTGGGGGAGCCGGTCGGCCTGGTCGTCCCGCCCGACGCGGTGTGGCCGGTGCTGGCGCCGGGCGGGGACCAGCCGTCGGGTCAGGTGGTGGACTCGAGCTCGGGCGCCTCGGGGAGGTCCAGCTCGGTGCCGGCGAAGTGGTTGAAGTAGTTGGTGTAGATGTTCACCGCGACGTGGGCGTAGAGCTCCTGGAGCTCCTCGACCGACCAGCCGGCGTCGATCGCCTGCTGCCAGGTGGCGTCTTGGACATGGCCGACGTCGCCGGTGATCTCGCGGGCCAGCGCCAGCAGGCTGTCCAGGCGGTCGTCGCCCGTCGGCTTGCAGTGCCGGATGGCCAGCGTGTCCTCCTCGGACAGCCCGGCGCGGGTGCCGGCCACCGTGTGCGCGGACTGGCAGTAGGCGCACTTGTCGACCCCGGCGACGGCCAGGGCCACCGCCTCCTGGGTGCGGGCGTCGTACGTGCCGTGCTCGGTGATCGCCCGGCCCATCGCCCGGTAGGCGGCGAGCACAACAGGGGAGTGCGCCATCCCGCCGTGAATGTTCAGCACCTTGCCCATCTTCTCGGCCATGGCCTTGAGGTCGTCGCGGGCGGCTTCGGGGGCGTCGTCGACGCTGTGCACGGGAAAGCGGGGCATGGGTGTCCTCCAGTGAGTCGGTTGGGGGTGTTCCGTCCGCAACCGGCGAACGGCGCGCGGCATTCCCTGGCCGCCTCCAGTGGGCACCAATGCGTCACGCCGACGCCTGTAGGTGACGCATATGTGCCCACTGGCGTTGTTGTCCCGGCGTACGACTACTGCGGGTGCTGGGGTGGCGGCGGCGAGTTACCGTTGTCCGTGACCACCACCGAGGCACCTGGGGCGCACCGCCGCCAGACCAGCGACTCCACCGTCAGCGACACCCAGCTGTCCCGGCTGCGGGTCTACAACCTGGTGATGGGCCTCTTCCACGCCGTACAGGCCGCGGCCGTCCTGGCGCTGGCCAACGACTTCGCGCTGCCGGTCACCGCGGCGTACCAGAACGGCCCGCCGGGCTCTGACAACGCCGAGCTGACCACCCTGTTCGACCTGCCCACCGCCTGGGGGGTCGCCGCGTTCCTGGCGATCTCGGCGGTGGCGCACTGGACCATCGCGAGCCCGCGGGTGGTCGGGTGGTACGGCGCCAACCTGCGCTTCGGCCGCAACAGCGCGCGATGGGTGGAGTACTCGGTCAGCTCATCGATCATGATCGTGCTGATCGCCCAGCTGACCGGCATCAACGACGTCGCGACGATCGTCGCGCTCTTCGGCGTCAATGCGGCGATGATCCTGTTCGGCTGGCTGCAGGAGGTCTATGAGTTCCCCGGCAGCGGCGGCTGGCTGCCGTTCGTCTTCGGCTGCGTCGCCGGCGTCGTGCCGTGGCTGGCGATCGCGATCTACCTGCTGTCGCCGGGCAACCCGAGCGACGCCAGCCCACCCGGGTTTGTCTACGGGATCTTCGTCTCGCTGTTCGTGTTCTTCAACGTGTTCGCCCTCAACCAGTGGCTGCAGTACCGGCGCGTGGGCCGCTGGCGCGACTACGTCTTCGGCGAGTACGTGTACGTGGCGCTGAGCCTGGTCGCGAAGTCGGCGCTGGCCTGGCAGGTGTTCGCCGGCACGCTGGCGGGCTGAGCCCTAGCCCCGCGTGCCGGCCCGTGCGGCCCGCGCTGGTTCCCCTGTGACCCTGTGCGGGCGTGCGCCACTCACGCCGAGACGCCGCCATCTGCAGGTGTTGGGGGCCGAACATCTGCGTTGCGCGGCAGCTCGATGCCCCGTCGGCGGCCCGGCCCCCGAGCCCGGCCCCCGAGCCCGGTCCCTAGGGGCACACCCCTACCCGTCGCCCCGAAAGTGGGCGTGAAACCAGGGGTGAGCACTCAGGTGCATCGAGGTCGATCTCCTTAGCTTCGGTTGGACGACACGTCTCAACCGATGGAGGGATCAGGCATGGCTTCCAGAGGCCAGCACCAGGAGCGCCCTAGCACGGTCACCGAGCCTCCTGACGGACCACCGGCCCGGCCACCCGGTGAGCCGTCGATCAGCTACAACCGGCTCGCCCTGGTCGGTGTGGTCTGGTACCTGCTCGAGTTCGCGTTCATCATCCCGTTCTTCCGCGAGCCCCCCGGAGCCGGAGCTGCGCCCGAAGAGCTGGTCGCCTTCTATAGCGACAACCGCACCGCGATCACGATCATGGCCGTGGGGGTCAGCGCGGCCATCATCGGCCGGATCGCTTTCGCCGTCGGCGTACGGAGCGTGCTGCGCCAGGCACGCGGAGACAGCTCGACGGTCGCCGTGCTGATGGACCTCGCGGTCGGCATCGCAGTGGTGGGTGTCGCAGTCGAGGCCGTCACGATGCAGGGACAGGTGGTGGGCGCGGTGATGGCCGGCTCCGACGCGGCGGTGCCCGCGGCGGACGCCCTGTTCCGGGCCAACGCGGAGTCGGTCGACGGCTCGCTGGTCCCGTTCGCCCTGTTCGCCGGGGTCACGTCGGTGGCCATGCTGATGGCCCGGGTGCTGCCGCGCTGGGTAGGCTGGACGGGCCTTGCCGGCGCCGTCCTGTACGGCGCCTCCGCGGGGTACGTCCTCGGAGCCAGCGAGGTCCTCGACCTGGTCCAGTTCGCCGGCTGGCTGCTCGTCATCGTGTGGATGCTGGCGACCGGCATCGTGCTGTTTCGCCGCGCGCGGTCGGTGCGGCGGCAGACTGTGCGCCATGAGGACAGCGCCACCTAGCGGTGCGGCCCTGATCCTGACCCTGGCCCGGGTCGGGTGGCTCGCGGGGACCGCGTTGACCGTCAGCCTCTTCGTCGCCGGCCTGCCCGAGCAGTACCGGCTGTTGCCAACTGGCGTGGCCGGCTTCGTCGTCGCGCGCGATACGGTCGTGGCCGGGGTGTGGCTGGCCGTCGCGGTGCTGGTGTTCGCCCGCCGGTCGGCGGACTGGGCCGCCCTGGTGGTGGCGTTCTTCCTGGTCACCTTCGGGGTGGGCACGTTCAGCGACACCCTGGACGCGCTGGTGGCGGCGCAGCCGGCCTGGCAGCCGGTGGTCGAGGGCATCGAGGCGCTCGGGATCTGCTCACTGGTGGCCGCGCTGCTGCTGTTCCCGGACGGGCGCTTCGTTCCCCGGCGGACAGCCGGGTTGCTGGCTGTCGTGGTCGCCCTGCAGACCCTGGGTCTGGTGCTCCCCGGTTCGCCAGTCGACGAGACCACCTGGAGCGACGGGCTGTGGGTCGCGGTGTACCTGCCCCTGTTGGCGGTCCTCGCCGCCGGCCAGGTGCACCGCTACCGGCGGGCCGGTCCGGTGCAGCGCCAGCAGACCAAGTGGGCCGCCTTCGGGATTGTGGCCGCCCTGCTCGGCCTGGTCGGGCTGCTGGCGGCCCAGCTCGCCATCCCGGCACTGCACTTTCCGGGCCCCGTGGCTGGCGCCGTGGTGAACACCATCGCTGGCCTGCTGCTGCTGCCCGTCCCGGTGACCGTGGGGGTGGCGCTGCTGCGCCACCGGCTCTGGGACGTCGACGCGGTAACCAACCGCACGCTGGTCTACGGCTCGGTGAGCGCGGCGCTGGCCGCGGGCTATGTGCTCGTCGTCGGTGGGCTAGGCGTCCTGCTGTCGGCCCGGGGGAACCTGCTGCTCTCCCTGCTGGGGGCCGGGCTGGTGGCGGTGGCGTTCGCCCCGCTGCGAGACCGGGTGCAGCGGGGGGTGAACCGGCTGATGTATGGGGAGCGGGACGACCCGTACGCGGCGCTGACCGGGTTGGGCCGCAGGCTGGAGGGCGCGCTTGCCCCCGAGGAGGTGCTGCCGACGATCGTGGCGACCGTGGCCCGCACGCTCCGGCTTCCGTACGCCGCGATCTGGCTGGTCGACGGTCCGGTGCTGCGGCTGGGCGCGGTGCACGGCGAGCACGCCGGCCCCACCCAGGTGCAAGACATCCCCCAGCCGCTGTCGGCCGCCGCGCTCCAGCGGAACGGTGCCCTGGCGTCGGCCCTCACCGGCTCGGGGGCCGACCTGGTGCCGGTCGCCCACCGCGGCGAGCTGGTGGGCGCGCTGGGGTTGGTGCCGCGGCGTGCCGGGGAGCAGCTGTCCGACGCGGACCGTCGGCTGCTGCGCGACATCGCCAGCCAGCTGGGTGCGGCCGTGCACGCCGTGCGCCTCACCGACGCGTTGCGCGCCAGCCTGGCCGACCTGCGACGCTCCCGGGAGGCGCTGGTCGCCGCGCAGGACGACGAGCGTCGGCGCATCCAGCGCGACCTGCACGACGGCCTCGGACCGGTGCTGGCCAGCATGCGGCTGCGGCTGGAGGCCTGCCTGGATCCCGCCGACGACGTGCCCGCACCGATGCGCGCCGACCTCGAGCGCCTGTACGAGCTGGTGGGCGAGGCCACAGCGGACATCCGGCGGCTGGTCTACGACCTGCGACCGCCGGTGCTCGACCAGCTGGGACTGGTGCCGGCATTGCAGCAGCACTGCGACCGCTTCACCCGCGAGGCCAGCATCGCGGTCGACTTCCGGGCTGACACGAACGTTCCAGTGCCGGCTGCCGCCGAGGTGGCCCTGCTGCGGGTCGTCCAGGAGGCGCTGGTCAACGTGGGCAAGCACGCACGGGCGTCGCGGGTGGACGTACGCCTGCACCATCGGGACGGTCGGCTGGACCTGACCGTGGACGATGACGGTGTCGGGATCTCCGGGTCCAACGGTACCGGCCACGACGGCACCGGGGTGGTCGGCATGCGCCGGCGCGCGGAGCTGCTCGGGGGCAGCCTGCTGCTGGTCGCCCGGCCGGGGTCGGGATGCCGGGTCACGCTGAGTATTCCAACTGGAGGTGCACGGTGAGCGAACCCGCCGACCCGAAGACGGACGGGCCGGTCGAGCCGGTGCGGGTGCTGCTGGCAGACGACCACCGGCTCTTCCGCGAAGGCGTCGCCAGCCTGCTGGCCCGCGCAGCCGACGTCAGCCTTGTCGGCGAGGCGTCCACCGGCGAGGAGGCGGTCGCGCTGGTCGACGAGCTGCTCGCCGACGTGGTGCTGATGGACCTCAAGATGCCTGGCACCGGTGGTATCGAGGCGACCCGGGCAATCGTGTCCCGGCACCCGCACGTCGGCGTCATCGTGGTCACGATGTTCGAGGACGACGAGTCGGTCTTCGCCGCGCTCAAGGCCGGTGCCCGCGGCTACGTGCTCAAGGACGCGGACCGCGGCCTGCTGCTGCGCTCGATCCGGGCCGTCGCCAACGGGGAGGCGTTGCTCGGCGCACCGGTGGCCCAGCGGGTTCTCGAGCAGTTCACCGGCGCCGCGCCGGCGGCCGTGTCCACCCCCGCACGCTCACCGGTGCTGGACGAGCTGACCCGCCGGGAGCTGGAGGTGCTCGGGCTGATCGCCGGGGGGATGCGCAACCGTGAGATCGCCGCGCAGCTGGTCATCAGCGAGCGGACCGTGGGCAACCACATCTCCAACATCTTCACCAAGTTGGCGGTGGCCGACCGGGTGCAGGCGGTGTTGCGGGCGAGAGAGGCCGGCCTGGGCGGCTGAGCGAGCGCGCCGCCTGGTACGGGCGCCGCCAACTCGCGGCGATGTACACTCCAGACTGAACTACGATGTACACAGGAGTGCACAATGACCGAAGTCGGCGTGGCCCAGCTGCGACGGGACCTCAAGCACTGGCTCGCGCGGGCGCAGGCGGGCGACGACGTGGTGGTCACCGACCGTGGCGCTCCGGTCGCGCGGCTGAGTGGCGTCGATGCGCCAAGGGCCCTGCAACATCTTGTGGCCGAGGGCCTCATCAGCCAGCCGGCGCGCAGCCGCCCTGACGCGGGCGACCTGCCACGGGTGCACGCAACGGCGAACGTGTCGGACTACGTCGTCGCCGAGCGTAGGGCCCGCCGCGGGTGATCGGCTACTTCGACTCCAGCGCACTGGTGAAGCTCGTGGTCGAGGAGCCCGGCAGCGGCCAGGCAGGCGCCCTCTGGAACGGCGCGGACGCGGTGCTGTCCAGTCGGGTGGCCCATGCCGAAGTGCGTGCGGCCATGGCGGCGGCGCGGCGAGCCGGCCGGCTGACCACCAGCCAGCTCGGCGACGCCAAGGACGCCTGGGCGACCGTCTGGGACTCCCTGCGCGTGGTCGAGGTGTCCGTGGACGTCGGCGCGCTGGCCGGTGAGCTGGCCGAGGAACACGCCCTGAGCGGCTTCGACGCGATCCACCTCGCCAGCGCAGCACAGCTGGCTGTTGACGGCGTGGTCGTCGCGACCTGGGACACCCGGCTGCACGCAGGAGCACGCGAGCTCGACCTGGCGACGCTGCCGGCCACGCTGTAGCGCCGGCAGTGTCACTCGCCGGTGGGCGTGACCAGCCCGCACTCGTAGGCGGCGACCACCGCCTGCACCCGGTCGCGCAGCCCCAGCTTGGCCAGGACGCGGGTGACGTGGGTCTTGACGGTGGCCTCACCGAGGTACAGCTCGGCGGCGATCTCGGCGTTGGACAGCCCCTGGGCCACCGCGCGCAGCACGTCCACCTCGCGCTCGGTGAGCGCGGCCAGCCGGTCCGGCACGCCGTCGGTCGGCGGTGGTTGGCGGATGTAGGTCTCGACCAGCCGGCGGGTCACCGTCGGGGCGAAGAGCTGCTCGCCGGCGTGGCAGGCGCGGACGGCGGCGGCGAGCTCGTCCGGCGGGGTGGTCTTGAGCAAGAAGCCACTCGCCCCCGCCCGCAGCGCACTGAAGACGTACTCGTCCAGGTCGAACATCGTCAGCACCAGCACACGGGCCTGTGGCCGGGCGCGGAGCACGGCCCGGGTGCCCTCGATGCCGTCGGAGCCGGGCATCTGCACGTCCATCAACACCACGTCGGCGTTGTGTGCACCGGCGGCTGCTGCCGCCGCCGACCCGCTGGCCGCCTCCGCGACGACCTCGAGGTCGTCCTCGGCGTCCAGGATCGCCCGCAGCCCGCCGCGGATCAGGTCCTGGTCGTCGGCCAGCACGATCCGGATCATGACGGTGCCTGCGACGACGTCGGCTGCGGCTCCCGCAGGGGCAGCCGGGCGGTAACCGCGAAGCCGCCGCCGCGTGCCGGCCCGGCGGCGACCTCTCCACCCTCGGCACGCACGGGCCTCGGGATGCGCGTGGGAACCGTGACGTGGACGCGGGATGACGTCCATGCCCGATGAGGACGCGCCGTCCTTCATCGACACCAACGTCCTGCTGTACGCCTACGACGCCAGCGCCGGAACCCGGCACGACCGGGCCGCCCGACTCGTCGCGGACCTCGCCGCACGCCGGCAGGCCGCGACCAGCGTGCAGGTGCTCCAGGAGTTCTACGTCAACGCCACCAAGAAGATCGCCGAGCCGCTTGCCCCCGGCCTCGCCCTCGACCGGATTCGCGCGTTCAGCCGCTGGCCGACCCACGTTCCGACCGCCCGGGACGTGTTCGCCGCCGCTTCCCTCGCGGATGAGGCGCAGCTGCCGTTCTGGGACGCGATGATCGTGCGCAGCGCCGTCGAACTTCGGTGCACGGTGCTCTGGTCTGAGGACCTCAACGCCGGCCAGCACATCTGCGGCGTGCAGGTACGCAGCCCGTTCCATGATCCAGGCTGACCCAGGACCGAAAAGTATCCGGCCTACGCCACCGCGCCGAGGCCGACCCTCAATCCGGCTCGGCTCGGCCGCGCACCACGGTTAGGTGCCGATGATCTCCCCGTCGTCCTTGAAGACAGCCACCGTCGCGGGCCGCGGCCGGCCGCCGAACGGCCAGCTGGACGTGGCCGTCGGGTCATCCGGCGTGCCGGAGTCGCCGGGGTGCTGGATGTTGACGAACATCGCCCGCTGGTCGGGGGTGGTGACGACACCGGTGACCTCGCAGTCCGGCACGCCGGTGAGGAAGCGCTTCATCTCCTCGTTGCCCGGGTTGGCGGCCAGCATCTGGTCGTTGCTCGCGATCGGCTGCGAGCCGTCGGTCTGGATCCACAGCCGGCCGTCGTCGTCGAACCACAGCCCGTCCGGCGACCCGAAGGCGTCCTCGGAGTCGATGGTTGAGCCGTCCACCCCGTCGCCGGGGCCGGCGAGCAGGAAGATGTCCCACTCGAAGCTGGTCGCGGCGTTGTCGCCACCGGCCTCGCGCCAGCGGATGATGTGCCCCCACGGGTTGGGTGCCCGCGGGTTGGGCTTGTCCGCCTCGGTGCGGTCGGTGTTGTTGGTGAGCGTGCAGTAGACCTCGCCGCTGCGAGGCTGCACCGCCACCCACTCCGGCCGGTCCATGGCGGTGGGTCCGAGCAGGTCGGCGGCCAGCCGGGTCTTGGCCAGCACCTCACCCTGGTCGGCGAAGCCGTTCGCGGCCGTGAGCGGGCCCTCGCCGTGCACCAGCGGCAGCCAGTCACCGCTCCCGTCGGGGTTGAACCGGGCCACGTACAGGGTGCCCTCGTCCAGCGGGCTGATGCCACGGGCGCGCATGGAGCGCCAGTTGGCCGCGCTGACGAACTTGTAGATGTACTCGAAGCGCTGGTCGTCTCCGCTGTATACGACGACCTTGCGCCCCTTCCCCTCGGTGACGGTGGCGCTCTCGTGCTTGAACCGACCCATCGCGGTGCGCTTGACCGGCTTGGCGCCGGGGGAGAACGGGTCGATCTCGGTCACCCACCCGAACCGGTTCGGCTCGCCCGGGTGCAGGTCGGCCCGGAACCGCTCGTCGGTGGTCGCCCACAGATAGCCGAAGCCCTGGTTGGTGACGCCGTAGCGGTCCAGCAGCTCGCGCTGCTCGGCGGTCAGCCCGGGTGCGGTCTCCGGGGTGTACTGGCCCTCGTCGCCGAGCCAGAAGTAGCCGTTGAAGTTCTCCTCGCAGGTGAGGTACGTGCCCCACGGCGTCACGCCGTGCGAGCAGTTGTTGACCGTGCCCAGGACGGTGCGCCCGCTGCCGTCGAAGTCGGTGCGCAGCAGCTGGTCGCCGGCGGCCGGGCCGGCGATGGCGATCGGCGTCCGCGTCGTGACGCGCCGGGCGTACCGCGAGCGCACCGTACGCCAGCCGGTCGGTCCGAGCGCGATCTCGGCGACGCTGACGCCGTGCGCGTTCTGCGACTTGGCGGTCTTCTCCGCGTCCCAGTCGTCGGTGCCGTCGGGGAAGAGCAGTTGGTCGGTGGTGTACTCGTGGTTGACGACGATCAGGCCGCGCCGCGAGCCACGCGGCCCCCGCGCGATCGGGAAGTAGTGCATGCCGTCGTGCCCCATGCCGAACTGCTGGGCCTGCTCCGCGGCGGTGTTCGACGCGTCGGGCTGGAAGGCCGGGCCGCCGGGCTCCAGCGGGTCCCCCCAGGGGATGATGACCTGGGTCGAATAGCCGGGCGGCACGATCACCTCGTCGGCGGTGGACGGGCCGATCGCCTGGAAGCCGAGCAGTGCGCCGCGGCCCTTGCCCCGACCCTGCCCTGTGCCCTCACCACGGCCGCGTGCGGCCAACGCCGACCCGTCCGGCAGGAAGGTAACCGCCGCAGTGGCCAGCCCACCGGTGAGCAGGCCGCGACGCGAGAGCCGGGCGTCGACGACGTCGCCGAACGCCTTGTTGGCCGACCGGTTGGAGATGAACTCGTCGTGCTCGGACATGTTGAACATGCGCAGCCTCTTCCTTGCTTGCTCGTGACGGAACGTCAGCACCCTGGCGCTCGCAGTTTGCCGCGAATCGACTCCTATGTGAACAGTCGGGAGCAGTATGCGACCGTTCCGGCACGAGCCACCCTCCGGCGGTGCGGAAGCTGCCACCCGAGGCCCGTCGAACCTGTCGCGGGGCGCACTGTACGGAGGAGTGCACGTTCAACTGGCCGATGCGCGGTGACGGGGCAAGATGTCGAGTCAGCACCAGACCAGGAGGCGACCATGACCAGCGAGCGCAGCACGAGTGGTGTGTCGGGTGACCCGGCGCTGCTCGGCATCTATCTGAACGACCACCTGGCCGGGGCGACGGTCGGGGTGGAGCTGTCCAACCGGGCGGCGCGCTCGCACCGGGGATCGCACCTCGGCGACGTCCTGACGCAGTACTCCACCGAGATCGCCGAGGACCGTGAGGCCCTGCTGGCGCTGATGCGCGAGCTCGACGTGCCGGTGCGGCAGTACAAGGTCTACGGCGCGCGGGCAGCCGAGATGCTGGGCCGACTCAAGCCCAACGGCCGCCTGCTGAGCCGGTCACCCTTGAGCACGCTGATCGAGGTTGAGACCCTGCGGCTGGGCGTGGAGGGCAAGTTCTGCCTGTGGCGAGCCCTGCGAGAGCTGGCCGAGCACGATGACCGGCTGGACACCGGTCGGTTGGACGACCTGCTGGGCCGGGCCCGGCACGAGGCGGACACGCTGGAGGAGCTGCGCGCCGAGGCTGCCACCACCGTGTTCGGGTAGGGCTGAGCACCTCGGCGAGTGTCGGCGGGGTGCAGCTACACAACCCGTTCTCCGACCCCGGCCCCAGCCCGGTGGGACGAGCGCGCGCTCGAGCAGTCGGGTGGTGGGCCGCCGGGGTCATCTTTGCGCTGGTCGGTGTCGGCTACCACCTGCCGCAGTTCTTCGTGTTCGCGGCCGTGGACTGGGCCGGCGCCGCGGCGACGACTCGGGCGAGGGTTCGAACTCGTGGCTGACTCCCGTGCTGCCGCGCTGCGATGCCGCGCTCCGATGCTGCCGCGAAATGCAGATCGTGGGGGACGAACGTGCATTTCGCGGCATCTCGACGGGTGCCGCTCTCAGGTGTGCTGGCGGCCGGCACCGAGCCGACCTACAGCGACTCGCGGTGCTGCTGCCAGCGCGCCAGCATCCGCGGCAGCTCGTCGTGCATGAACGCGAAGAACGCGCGGGTCTCCTCCAGTCGGCGCCCGCCGGGCCGGTCCAACCCCAGCGCCTTGACGCCGTCGGCGGCGGCCGCCTCGTAGCTCTCGAGCACCGTCGCCTGCTGGGCGTAGATGCGCGACCAGACGTCGTCGTCGTAGATGCGGTACACGTCGGCTCGGGTTCCCGGCTCGCGCTCCCTGCCCAGCAGCCCGACCTGAACGAGGTAGCGCACGGCACCGGAGATGGCCGCCGGGCTGACCCGCAGCCCCGCGGCCAGCTCGCCGGCGGTGTAGCGGTCGGCATCGTCGGCGAGCACGTAGGCGAACACGCGCGCCGGCATGCGGGGGACGCCGGACGCGGTGAACACCATCGCGAAGCGTTCGACGAACCGCAGCAACCGGTCTTCGTAGTCGTCGTCGCTGGTCGCGTCCGCTGGCACCAGTGCCTCCCAGGTCGCCGAGTAGCTGCCGAGCCGTCGCAACCATAACGCACTTCACAAATATGTGAAAGGTGTGTAGTTTGCGGGCATGGGCTCTGCGATCTCGGTCTCCGGTTTGGTCAAGACCTTCGGCAGCACCCGCGCGCTGGACAGACTCGACCTCCACGTCGTGCCCGGCGAGGTGCACGGCTTCCTCGGTCCCAACGGGTCCGGCAAGTCCACCACCATCCGGGTGCTGCTGGGACTGCTGCGAGCCGACGAGGGCAGCGCCCGGCTGCTCGACGGGGACCCGTGGCACGACGCGGTCGCCTTGCACCGGCGCCTCGCGTACGTGCCCGGCGACGTGTCGTTGTGGCCGAACCTCACCGGCGGCGAGGTCATCGACCTGCTCGGCCGGCTGCGCGGCGGCGTCGACGAGAAGCGCCGCGACGACCTGCTGGAACGGTTCGACCTCGACCCGGCGAAGAAGGCCCGCAGCTACTCCAAGGGCAACCGGCAGAAGGTGGCGCTGGTGGCGGGGCTGGCCTCCGACGCTGAGCTGCTGCTGCTGGACGAGCCGACGTCCGGCCTCGACCCGCTGATGGAGGCCGTGTTCCAGGACTGCATCCTCGAGGCGAAGTCCGAGGGGCGCACCGTGCTGCTGTCCAGCCACATCCTGGCCGAGGTGGAGAGCCTGTGCGACCGGGTGAGCATCATCCGGCTGGGCCGCACCGTGCAGTCCGGCACCCTGTCGGAGCTGCGGCACCTGACCCGTACGTCGTTGGCGGTCGAGACGGTGCGGCCGGTCACCGGCCTCGACCAGCTGCCCGGGGTGCACGACCTGGCGGTGGACGACGGGCGGGTGCGCTTCGACGTCGACACGAGCTCCCTGGACGCCGCCGTGCGACACCTGTCCAAGTTCGGCATCCGTGCCCTGACCAGCAACCCGCCGACGCTGGAGGAGCTGTTCCTGCGGCACTACGGGGACGAGGTCGGTGATCCGGCTGACCAGCCGGCGGAGCGGGCGGTTGACCAGCCGGCGGAGCGGGTAGCGCGATGAGCACGCTCACCGGCACCGGCGCCATGGTGCGGTTGGTGCTGCGGCGCGACCGCATCCGGCTGCCGGTGTGGGTCGTTGCCGTGGTGGCACTGCTGATGAGTAGCGTCGCCTCGGTCTCCTCGCTGTACACCACCCCGGCCGAGCGCCGGACGTACGCCGCCGCCGTCGGCGACAACCCGGTGGCGGTGATGATGGGCGGGCCGGGGGCCGGGCTGCCGTCGCTGGGCGCCATCGTCGTGTTCGAGATCGCCGTTCTTGGCTATGTCACGGTGGGCCTGATGAGCGCGCTGCTCGTGGTCCGACACACCCGGGCGGAGGAGGAGGCGGGGCGAACCGAGCTGCTCCGGGCCGGCGTGGTCGGTCGGCACGCCGGGCTGGTGGCGGCGCTGGCGGTGGTGGCCGGCGCCAGCCTGGCCGTTGGCGCGCTGATGCTGGCCGGAATCGTCGCCCTCGGACTGCCCGTGGTCGGCGCGATGGCGCTGGCCGCGTCGTTCGTGGCGTTCGGGCTGGTGATGGCCGGCGTGGCCGCCGTCGCCGCCCAGGCGACCGAGCACCCGCGCGGGGCGAGCGGCCTGGCCCTGGCCGCACTGGGACTGTTCTTCGTGCTGCGGGCGGTCGGCGACGTCGCCGATTCCGGGCTGTCGTGGGCGTCCCCGATGGGCTGGGCGCTGGCGCTGCGCCCGTTCGCCGAGGAGCGGTGGGGGGCGCTGGTGCTGCCACTGGCGCTGGCCGCGGCATTCGTTGCCGCCGCGCTGGCGCTGGTGGACAGGCGCGACGTCGGGGCCGGACTGCTCCCCGCCCGTCCCGGCCGGTCCACCGCGTCCCGCTGGCTGTCCGGCCCGCTGGGGTTGGCGGTGCGCCAACACCGGGCCAGCTTTGCCGGCTGGGCGACCGGGCTGTTCCTGCTGGGCCTGGCGTACGGGTCGGTGGGGGACTCGGTGGAGCAGCTGGTGTCCGACAACCCCGACCTGGCGGCGTTCTTCGCCGCGTCTGGCACCGACCTCGTCGACTCGTTCTTCGCGGTGGCCGCGTCGTTCATGGCGCTGATCGGCGCCGGGTTCGCGCTGCAGGTGGCCACCCGGATGCGCGGCGAGGAGACCGCCGGCCGGCTGGAGCCGTTGTTGGGCACGGCCGTGCCCCGCTGGCGCTGGGCGGCCAGCCACCTGCTCGTCGCCGTGGTGGGCACCACCATCGTGCTCGGCCTGGCCGGGCTCGGGCTCGGGCTGGCGCACGCGGTGCTCACCGACGACCCGGCGCAGGTCGGGCGCCTGACGGCTGCGGTGCTGGTCTACGCCCCGGCCGTGTGGACGCTGGTGGGGGTGGTGGCCGCGCTGTTCGGCCTGCTGCCGCGCGCCGTCGGCGCCGCCTGGGCGGTGCTCGCCGGCTGCGCCTTCGTCGTACTGCTCGGCGAGACGTTGCGGCTGCCCGACTGGGCGATGGACCTGTCGCCGTTCCAGCACACCCCGCAGGTGCCCGCCGAGGCGTGGGCGGCCGGCCCGCTGCTGGCGCTGGTCGCAGTCGCCGGCGCCCTCGTCGCGGCCGGGCTGGTCGGCCTGCGCCGCCGCGACCTGACCACCTGACCCCCCAAGTTGTCACCGGCACGTTGCGTTCTAGCGCATCCTGCCGGTGACAACTTTGGTTGGACGGGTGGCAACGCGGCGGCGGCGTAGGCTGGACAGACGCAGTCGCGAGCCGGGAAGCCAGGAGGCCGCCACCATGAGCCAGACCGCGGAGTTCACCGCCGGCGAGTGGCTGACCCTGCAGCTTTCCCCGTTCTGGGTGCTCAGCTCCGTGACCGGCACGTACCGCGACTTCGACCCGCGCGACCTGGAGACGTTCGCCGATGCCGTCGAGAGCGCCGCGCGGGCACCGGGGGTCGTCGGTCGGGAGGTGTTCGCCTGCGTACTGCAGGACCTGGACGGGCTGCGGCACGCCTACGTCGCGGACGGCCGCACCATCGCCGGCGGGCTCTGCGCGGTGTCCGACGCGCTGGCGAAGGTGCCGGTCGCCGAGGCGCAGCTGTTCCGGTCGATGCTCGTCGACGGTGTCGGGGCCGACGTCGCCAGGGCCCGCGGCCCGTACGGCCGCACGATGACCGCCGAGGACAAGCAGGCCCTGGAGCTCCTCACCCAGCTTGTCGCCGAAGGCCCGCGGTGCTGCACCATCCGGGTCGGCGCCGCCTGGGCCCGCTAGCCGGCACCCTGCGCCGCCAGGAACTTCCACTCGCCGCGCATCGCGGCGCTCATCTGGCGGTACGCGGCTCAGGCGGCAGGGCAGGGGACGGCATCCGCCCGTACGGCCCCGGTGTCGCTAGCATCCGATCCGATGGCAGCTGGCCTGCGACCCGTGGGCGCGCCAGCCGTACCGCCCCGAGGTGCCCCATGACCGAGCTGACCCCCACCCGTGATGACAAGTTCTCCTTTGGCCTGTGGACGGTGGGATGGCAGGGCGTCGACGTCTTCGGCAGCGCCATCCGCCGGCCGCTCGACCCGGTGGTCGCGCTGGAGCGCCTGGCCGGGCTGGGCGCGGCCGCGGTGACCTTCCACGACGACGACCTGCTGCCCGACGACGCCATCCGCGAGGCTGACCTCGACCGCTTCCGCCGCGCGCTGGCCGACACCGGCCTGGTTGTGGAGATGCTGACCACCAACCTGTTCGGGCACCCGGTGTTCAAGGAGGGCGCGCTGACCGCCAACCACCGAGACGTCCGCCGGCACGCGCTGGCCAAGGTGCTGCGCAACGTCGACCTGGCCGCCGAGCTCGGCGCGCCGACGTACGTGCTGTGGGGTGGGCGTGAGGGCGCGGAGTCCGGGGGCGCCAAGGACGTGGCGGCGGCGCTGGACCGCTACAAGGAGGCGCTGGACCTGCTGTGCGCGTACGTGCGCGAGCAGGGCTACGACATCCGCTTCGCCATCGAGCCCAAGCCGAACGAGCCACGTGGTGACATCCTACTGCCGACGATCGGGCACGCGCTGGCGTTCATCGACGAGCTCGACGACCCCGACCGGGTCGGGCTCAACCCCGAGGTCGGCCACGAGCAGATGGCCGGGCTCAACTACGCCCACGGTGTCGCGCAGGCGTTGTGGCACGACAAGCTGTTCCACATCGACCTGAACGGCCAACACGGCCCGCGCTTCGACCAGGACCTGCGCTTCGGGGCCGGCAACCTGCGCGAGGCCTTCTGGACCGTCGACGTGCTGCAGGGTGCGGGTACGGGGCGGGCGTACGACGGCTACGTGCACTTCGACTACAAGCCGCCTCGCACCGAGGATCTGGACGGGGTGTGGGAGTCCGCGGCCGGCTGCATGCGCAACTACCTGGCGCTGCGGGCCAAGACGCGGGTGTTCCGGGCCGACCCGGATGTGCAGCAGGCGTTGGAGGTGTCCCGGGTGGCCGAGCTGGCCACGCCGACGCTGGGACCGGGGGAGAGCCTCGCCGACCTGCGGGCCGAGCAGCACGACCCGGACGGGCTGGGGGAGCGCGGTATGGCCTTCGAGCGGCTGGACCAGCTGGCGATGGATCACCTGCTCGGCCTGCGCTGAACCTGGGCAGCGGGTCAGCCAATGAGCTGGCGGAGCGTCTCGGCGTTGCGTACCGCGTGCCCGTCCCCGTCGTTGTTGAAGTAGGCATAGACGTCGCGGTCGGCGCCAGCCCACTCCCGCACCCGATCGGCCCACCAGGCAAGGTCGGCGTCGGAGTAGCTGCCGCCATACAGGTGCTCATGGTCCGGCCCGTGCAGCCGGACGTAGACGAACGGCGCGGTGGCGCGCAGCACGCACGGCAGCCGGGCGCCGCTCATCACGCAGTACGCCGCCCCCTGCCGCTCGAGCAGCGCGAAGACGGACTCGTCGTGCCAGCTGGGGTGCCGCAGCTCGACCGCGACCCGCATCCACGGTGGCAACTGGGCGAGGAAGTACGAGAGCCGGTCGTCGTCGCGGACCTGGGCGGGTCCCAGCTGGACGAGCAGCACGGCTCGCCGGTCGCCCAACTCGTGCCAGCAGGAGGTCAGCCGCCCAGCCCACACCTCGGGTGCGTGCAGCCGCTTGGCGTGGGTCAACCCGCGCGGCGCCTTCACCGACAGCACGAACCCGTCCGGCAACCGCCGGCGCCAGCTGGTGAAGTTCGCCTCCCGCGGCCAGCGGTAGAAGCTGCTGTTCAACTCTACGGTGCCGAAACGGACGGCGTAGTGGCCCAGCCGGTCCCGGGCGGGAGTGCCCGGCGGGTATAGCACCCAGTCCCAGTGGTCGTAGCTCCACCCGGACGTGCCGATGTGGATGGTCATACCGAGCAACCCTATGGGCCGGCTGACGCGTCGAGCCGGCACCGATGGCGAGTGGGTGGGGATGCCACGGGTCTTGCGCGCGTCTCAGCCGCCGGGCGGTGGAGCCTGTGCTCAGCGCTGGAAGGCGCGCATGGACCGCAGCAGCCCCCGGCTGGCCTTGACGCGCACGAACCGCTTGCTCGGGCTGCGGACGTACTCGATGGTGACCGAGGTCCCCGGGCGAACGTCGTTGTACCAGGAGGTCAGTGTCGGCGCGATGGTCTTGCCCCTGTCCTGCGGTTCCTCGCGCTGCGGCACCGCGCGGACCGACACGTCTGTGCGTGGCAACGACAGCCGGTGCGACAGCCGCTTCTCGTACGCCACGTCCTTGCCGTTGGACGCGATGACGCCGTACGGCTGGTGGATGGAGGCGATGTAGTCGGGCTTGAGGGTCTTGAGGAACCCGCGCATCGCCCGCACCTCCGGGGAGCTGGCGGGTCGGGGGCCGCCCCAGCAGCAGGTGCCGTAGCCCGAGCTCTTCCACCCGTTGGTGGGCCAGTTGCGGTTCAGGTCGACCCCCCGTGCGTTCTGCCGCGTGTTGTGCGCGAAGCCGTCGGGGTTCATGGTCGGGATGATCCAGACGCCGCTGTTCTTGTTGACGTCCACATGGCGCTTCAGCCACCGGGCGGTCCGCACGCCCGCCCGCTCGTCACCGTGCATCTGGCCCAGCACGACGATCTGGTTGGCCCCGTTCGGGTTGCCGCGGAAGAACGCCCTGATGGGTCGGTCCTGGACGCTGTAGCCCAACACCTTGGTGAAGCGCGCACGGCCGGTGTCGTCGGTGGCCGGCCCGGTCGCCGCCACCGGCCCGCTGGTGAGAGCCGGCACGGACAACACCAGCGCAATCGCGGCTGCCGCCGGCAGTCGGGACGCTGTCACGGAGAACCCCCTGGCTGTCGATGCACGTGCGAGCCACTGTTCGTGCCGACGACTCAGGTGTCACTCCTGCACCGGCGGGTCGGACCAACCGACCGAGGGTGGGCAGGCCGTTGGGACCATGCGCGCCAGCTGAGCACCAGGATCGACCGGCTACGGCACCGCCGACTGGTCCGCGGTGCCGGGTCGGCGCGCCGTCAGCCCGCCGTGCGGCGCATCAGCCCGACGTCGGGGCGCAAGGTCGGGTGCGTCCAGATCCCCAGCCGGTGCCGGGTCAGGTACAGGAACGCCAGGGAAAGGCCCGCGGTCACGGCGGCGGCGCTCACCGCCAGACCAACGGTCCCGAACTGCACGGCGAGGATCGCGCCCAGGCCGCCGCGGACCACCACCGCGCCCCACTGCACCTTCGCCACGACCGCCTCGTGCCGGGACATCGTCAGTGCTACCGCACACATGCCGGTGAGCACGTTGGTGATGGCGCCGAGGGTCAAGATGACCAGGATCGACGCGGCCGCACCGAAGGACGCGCCGTACACGGCCCGCAGCAGGGGGCCCGGCGCCACCAGCATGGGTAGGAACAGCACGGCCGTCGCGCCGGTGGCCAGGGTGGCGCCGGTGCGCAGCAGGAGCTCGAGTCCACGGTCGTCGCCTTCGGACAGCCGCGAGACCACCGGGCTGAAGACGACACCCAGCGAGACGATCGAGATCGTGAGCAGCAACGACAGGCGCTGCGCCGCGCTGAACAGCGAGACGCTTGCCCCGGTCAGCACGAGCCCGGCTATCCAGGTCTCGAGGTAGCTGTTCACCGAGCCGCCCAACATGTTGCTGGCGAAGTGGCGGTGCTTCTTGACCACCGCGCCCACGTCGGTCAGCGAGATCCGGCTTGCGTGGAGGTGCCGCCAGCGGCGGGCCACGACCCGCCAGGCAAAGAAGACGGGAATCGCGAAACCCACCGCCATGGCAGCCAGCGCGCCGGGCAGTCCGAGGCTGGCAGCGAACAGCAGCACGGCACCCACCATCAGTCCCTGACAGATGGCGACGAGTGCGCCACCTGACCGGCCCTCGAGCAGGCTCGCGAAGCGGACCCGCCCGAACCCGCGCAGGTAGTTGGCCCAGAGCTTCTGCTGGCCCCCGAACCAGACGAGGACGCCGATCCCCGCCGCGACGGTCCACCGGCTGCTCTCGTCGTTGTCGGCGAGGACGACGAAGGTGACGACGGCGCTGAGCGCCGCGGTGACCGGCAGGGTGACTGCTGAGACAACCCGTACGCCCCGGCGCAGGTCGACGAGCCCGTCGTCGTGACCGGGCTCCAGCCTGGCCGCCTCGCGCAGCCCGCCGCGGTGGGCGCCGAGCAGTCCCAGCTGGCCGAGCACCGTCGAGGCGCTCACGGCGATCACGAAGTAGCCGAACTCGTCGTTCAGCAGCCGGGCCGCGAACGCGTTGACCGCCAGGTAGCCGAGGATCGCGCCGCCGTACGACAGGGTGAACCACACCGTTGCCGCGGCCAGCGAGAGTGCGGGTGCCGGCGCGCGGCGCCGCATGCTCGGCGTCATCGAGGGATGGGCAGCGCGTCGAGCAGGCGCTCGGTCGCACCGGGCTTCGTCTGCGCTCCGATGGTCTGCACGGTCCTGGCCCGGCATGCCGGACCGGACTCCGGTTCGTCCACACAGCCGCGAAGGAAGGCATGGAAGTCTGCCCGGGTCTCGAGCATCGGCCCGGGCAGCAGTGCTGGATAGTCGTCCACGTTGAGCCCCCGGCTGACAATGTAGTCGTCGAGGTCGGGACAGTAGAAGCCGATCGGGCGGTCCAGGGCGAGGAAGTCGGTCCAGACGCTGCTGTAGTCGGTGATGAGGCCGTCGGCTCGGGCCAGCAGCTGGTAGAGGCCGACGCGCACCGCGCGCAGGGCGGAGCCGGTTATCAGGTGGAATCCGGTCGTGCCGTAGGTGTCGGCGTCCAGGTGGTGCGGCTTGACGGCGAGCGTCACGCCCAGCGACTCGGCGTCCTTGGCGACCGCCTTGAGCATGGCTGTCACCGCGGCCGACCTCGAGAGCTCCTCGCCGTCGGACCAGTTGCGGGCGACGCCGATCCGCTTGAGGCGGTACTCGGTGGTCCGATAGGTCGGCAGCCACAACACCAGCGGTCTGGTCGGGTCGATGCCCAGTGCCCGCAGCCCGTCGTCGTGGGCCGGTCGGGTGAACTGGTCGATCCGGGGGTTTCCGGTGACGAGTAGGCCGCGCTCCCCGACACCAAAGCTTCGAGCCCGCTGCCGTCCCCACAGCCGCGTACCGCTGACCACGAACGTGGACCGCGCCGTCGTGAAGCCCTTGCGCACCTTGGGTCCGTCGCCGTGCCAGAGGTTCACGTACGTCTTGTGCGCCGGGGGATGGACCGACCCGTACAGGCCGTGGGTGAAGAACACGTAGCGCGCGGTCAGGTAGGCCCAGTACGCGGGGAGGGTGTCACGACGTAGGCAGCGCACGGCTGCGTGCGCGTTCGCGTCCGAGACCAGCCAGGTGAGCGAGCTCGGCTCGTCGCCGACCAGCCAGTAGACCGGCAGCCTCCGAGCGAGCTTGCGCACCACCTCGACACTGTTGCCCTCGTCGTCCGGGCTGCCCGCAACCACCGCATGTCCCCGCGCGGGGACGTGGTTGACGAGGGTCTGCGTGACCGCGCGCTGTGTTGCCGAACGCGCCGCCCGGAGGCGACGGCGCCAACCGCCGACGCCTGACACGTCAGCAGATTTCCATGGCCCGGGTGCGCGCCTCCAGCAGGGCAAACGCCAGCTGCTCGTCTCCGGGCAAGGTCACCTTCAGATTGGCGGGCTCACCGGGCACCGTGGACACCCGGAACCCGGCCGACTGCACGAGCGCTGTCTCGTCGATGAAGGTCTCCGGGCCCCGGGGGTCTTGCGACGCGTAGGCCTGCAGGAGCAGCCGGCGCTGGGCCCCGTGCGGCGTCTGGGACCGGAAGAGATCGGTGCGATCCACGATGCCGACGATGCGACCGCCTGTCATCCGGCGCATGCTCTCGGGGACGGCAACGACGGGTACGGCGGCGTGATGCACCTGCGCCGCGCAGGCCACCCGGTCGAGCAGATCCGGGGTGACCAGTGGCCGGGCACCGTCGTGGATGAGGACAACCTCAGCGTCGGCGGCCTCGACGCCGGCCGCCACCGAGTCCTGCCGACGCGGCCCGCCGGCGACCACCGTCGCCCCAGCCTGGCGCACCCATGGCTCGTCGGCCAGCGTCTGCACCCGGTCCGGCCTGCCGACGACGATGATCCGCCGCACGGTGGCAGCTTGGGAGACCGCGCGGATCGTCCACGCCAGCAGCGGCAGCCCGCCAACCTCCATGAGCAGTTTGTCCGCGCCCATGCGGGTGCTGGTGCCGGCGGCGAGGACCACCGCGTCGGCGAACGGTGCCCTGTTTCCGGGCACGTCGGTTCCCGATTCAAGATTCGGCATCGCTGTACGGTGCCACAGGGCACGACGCGATGACAGCAAGACTCCGAAAGAGCAACGCGGTGAACACGAAATGAACTGTGGGGTTTCTCCGTGCGTCACCAACCAGGCGCGCGGTGTCACGCACCACCCGGATACTGGTGGGATGATCGACCGGCTCGTTGTGCTGGGAGCGGCCGGGGATCTCGCGACCCGCCACCTCCTGCCCGCCATCGCCCACCTCGGCAAGCAGCGCGACCTGCCGGCGGGCTTTCGGGTCCTGGGCGTCGACCGGGAGCCGCTCACCGCGTGCACCTACCGCGACCGGATTGCCGCCTCGCTGGCCGAGCACGCCGCGGGCGTGGACCCGGCTGAGCGGAGGGACGTCGTCCAGCGGCTGGACTATCTGCAGGCCGACCTGCAGCAGGGTCCGGACCTGCGCGCTGCGCTCGGCACACGCCCGGTCATCGCCTACCTGGCGCTGCCGCCGTCGGCGTACGCACTCGCGGTGCGCGCGCTGCGGGCAGGCGGCCTCGCGCCCGGCAGCCGGGTCGTGGTGGAGAAGCCGTTCGGCGAGGACCTCGCCTCGGCCCGTGAGCTCAGCGGCCTGCTGCACAGCCTCTGCCACGAGCCAGACGTGTTCCGCGTCGACCACTTCTTGCACCATCAGGCGGTTCAGGACCTGCTGGCATTGCGCGTGACCAGCCCGGTCTTCGAACCGCTGTGGAGCAGCGAGCACATCGAGCGGGTGGAGATCACCTGGGAGGAGACCACCGGTGTCGCCGGTCGGGCCGGCTACTACGACCGCGTCGGGGCGCTGCGGGACATGGTGCAGGGCCACCTGCTCCAACTCGTGGCACTCGTCGCGATGGAGGCGCCGGCGGCTCTCGATGAGCGCAGCCTGCGCGACGCCAAGGTGGCTGCCCTGCGACGGGTGCCCACCTTCACGACGGACGAGGTGGCCACCGCGTCGGCGCGCGGCCGCTACACCGCCGGCGTCCAGGGGGACTTTCGGCGGGGCTACCTGGACGAGCCGGGAGTTGACCCGTCGCGAAGCACCGAGACCCACGCCTGCCTGCGCCTGATGCTCGACGGGCGGCGCTGGGCCGGGGTGCCGTTCGTGCTGCGGACGGGCAAGTCACTGGGTCGACCCTGCCGCCGTATCTCGCTGCACTTCCGGCCGCCTGCGGGTGGATCGCTGTCGGCCGTGCCGACCGTGCTGTCCATCGACATGGCGCCGGACCGGGTGCGGCTCGACGTGGGCGGGGCAGGTGCGGCCGGCCTGCCGGAGGTGGCCCCCGTCCGGCTCGAGGCATCTCGGCCACGTCAGCAGATGCCCGCCTCCGCCAGGTTGCTGCGAGACGTCCTGGCAGGTGATCCGACGTTCGCCGTCCGCGACGACGAGGCCGAGGAGTGCTGGCGCATCGTCGACTCCGTGCTGGTCGGGTGGCGAGCTGGGGTGCCCCCACTGCAGGAGTACCCAGCCGGCTCGGCCGGACCAGACCTGCCGGTTGGGTAGGAGCGACCGCTGGCGGGTGGGCCGGGTCGTCGCCCCCGGCCGTCTGGGCCGGCCGTTGCAGTACGTCGACGCCCGCGACCTCGCGGCCTGGCTGCTGTCGGGTCTTGAGGCCGGGCTGGGCGGACCGGTCGACGTCGCCTGTCGCTCTGGGCATGCCACCACCGCCGGACTGCTGGCGGCCTGTGTCCAGGTGACCGGATCGGACGCCGACCTGGTGTGGGTCGACGAGACCGACCTGGCCGCGGCCGGTGCCGAGCCGTGGACGCACCTGCCGTGCTGGGTGCCAGAAGGCGGGGACTTCGCCGGGTTCTTGGAGGTCGACACGTCCCACGCGGCCGAGACCGGGTTGGCGTGCCGCCCGGTAGCCGAGACTGCCGCTGACACTTGGCGCTGGCTGCAGCGGGCCGGCGTATCCGAGCAACGGCCCGACCGCGACGTCCACGGGCTGCCACCAGACATCGAGCACCGGATCCTGTCGACGCGCTGACGGTGCCCCCGGTCAGGTGGCGGACGCTCAGCGACGAGAGAGTCGCGTGAGTGCCCGTTGGGCCAGGCCACGCATCGGTGGGGCTAGATCGACCGGGGAGTCCAGCAGCCGCCGCATCGCCGCCGGGTCCGACGCCGCGCAGGCATCGGCGACGGTGATCCCATGCGAAGGTCGAGACTCCACCTCGACCGTCGCGTCGGCGTGCACCGTTCCCTCATGGAGCACCGGCACCCACCCGGCCGGTGGCGTCGAAGCGATGCTGAAAGCGCGCGATGCCCATCCGGGCGGCCAGGTTGGCGCAGGGGCTGCGCGGCATCCGGACCTCGAGGAGAGGTCCGGACGGGCCACCGATGCGCCAGCGCTCCCCGATGATCGCGTGTGTGACATCGACGTCGGCGGTGTTGAGGTTCTCGCCGAACGTGCCGGGCGCGATCCCGCGCTGCAGCTGTTGCTCCCACCACAGGCTGTCCTCGATGGCGTACGCGTAGACCGCCTTGTCCGGGCCACCATGGTGCCGCTGGTCGCATTGGATGTCGCCGGCCAGGCCGGCCGAACCGACGTGCACAGGACCCGCGACGGGGCGCTTGTCGATCGCGGTGTCCCGTGCCGGGCCGCGCGTGATGGCGTGGACCACGTTGTCGCTGAAGACCCGGCCGGGCTGCTGCTTCATCGATAACCTCCGTCACCGTTCAGGGGCCGGCGGCAGACACCTGGGGTAGTGGTTACGACGCCGGCAAACCTGGCATTGGGCACCTGGCGATGTGGACCATCCTGCCACCGCTGCGGCAGGCCGTCGTCGTCATTGGGACCGCTCCGGGTCGAGTTCCGGGAGGACCGCAGGGTGGGCCGGCAGGTCTAGGCTGCGTCCATGGCCACCGACACATTCACCGTTGAGCGTTCCACGCATGTCGACGCCCCGCCCCAGCGGGTCTACGACCAGATCGTCGACTTCCACAACTGGACCCGCTGGTCGCCGTGGGAGGAGATGGACCCCGACATGCAGCGGACGTACGACGGGGCCGACTCCGGCGCCGGAGCTGTCTACCGTTGGTCGGGCAACCGTAAGGTCGGCCGGGGCGCGATGGAGATCACCCGCGTCGTCGAGCCGTCGACGGTCGAGATCGACCTCCACTTCGAGAGGCCGTTCAAGGCCCGCAACGACACCGTGTTCTCCGTCGGGCCGGACGGGTCGGGTGCACGCGTCACCTGGTCGATGACCGGTGAGAAGACCCTCATGACGAGGGTGATGGGCGTCTTCAAGTCGATGGACCAGATGATCGGGCCAGACTTCGAGAAGGGCCTCGCTCGCCTCAAGGTCGTCTCCGAGGAGGCGCCCACCCGCTGAGTGTGCTGCTCGCAGGCCGGGCAGGCGGCGGGTGCGCACGTGGACCAGAAGAATCCGGCTCCTATTCCTTGTCCGGCGACCGTCGACGATATATCGTGATAGCATCCGACAGTCGCAGGTGAGGAGTACCCACATGCATGGCGCATGGCACACCAACGGTCCGCCATTTCCGCACCGAGGCGGCGCGTGGGGTTCCGGCCCGCCGCCGTGGGTCCACGCGCTCTTCGGTGGCTCGATGGGCAGCAAGTCCGCGTACCTGCGGGCACCCAAGGTGCGCCGGGGGGACGTCCGGACGGCGATCCTCGACGTGCTCTCGAGCCAGCCGATGAACGGTTATCAGCTGATCCAGCAGATCGCCGACCGCAGCCGCGGTCAGTGGAAGCCCAGCCCCGGGTCGGTCTACCCGACCCTGCAGCAGCTCGAGGACGAGGGTCTGGTGCGGACCACGCAGGCCGACGGCCGCAAGGCCGCCGAGCTGACCGATGCCGGCCGAGACTACGTCGAGGCCAACCCCGACGAGATCGCCGCCACCTGGCGGGTGTTCGAGGAACAGGCCGACGAGGACACCTCCGACCTCAAGGGCACGATCAGCCAGGTGGCTGCGGCGGTGTGGCAGGTGGCGGTGTCGGGCACTCCGCGGCAGCAGGAGCAGGCCAGGGCGGTCCTGGCCGACACCCGCCGGCAGCTCTATGGCCTGCTGGCCGATGGGGACGAGGAGTCATGACAGCCAATCCCGAGCTGCGCATCGGTGACGCCGAGCGAGACGCCGCGGTGACGAGCCTGGGCGAGCACTTCGCGGCCGGCCGGTTGACCCGGGAGGAGTTCGACGAGCGGAGCGACCAGGTCGTCCAGGCCAGGACGCAGTCGCAGCTGAACCGGCTGTTCACCGACCTGCCCCAGGCCCATCCCACCCCCGGAGCGGACCGATCGTCAGACCGCGGGGCGTCGTCCGCCCCCGCGTGGTTCCCACGGATCCCGTGGGTGCCGATCCTCCTCGTGCTCGTGGGGATCGCCGTCATCACCCACTTCCCCTTCCTGCCGCTGGTGTTCCTCGGCCTGCTGTGGTTCTTCGGACCGCTGCGGCATGGGTGGCGACCGCACCGGTACCACTCGTAGGGCCACCCCGGCCGGCGCGGCCGGGGCACAAGCGCGACCCAGCCCGTGCCGGTTCACGCCTGCTGGTGGTGGTCTAGCGTGCCGTCGCATGCACACCCATCTGCTCAACGACGGTACGGAGATCCCGGCGGTCGGGTTCGGCACCTACCCGCTCAAGGGTGACGACGGGGTCGCCGCCGTCGTGTCGGCGATCGAGGTGGGCTACCGGCTGCTCGACACCGCGGTGAACTACCGCAACGAGGCCGCGGTCGGGGAGGCGATCCGGCGCGCGGGTGTCGACCGCGACGAGCTGGTGGTGACCAGCAAGCTCCCCGGGCGCCACCACGGCTATGACGACGCGGTCGCCAGCACGAAGGAGTCGCTGCAGCGGCTGGGCCTCGACCACCTCGACCTGCACCTCATCCACTGGCCCAACCCCCGCGTCGACGAGTACGCCGAGGCCTGGGGTGCGCTGGTCGACCTGCAGCGGCAGGGGCTGGTGCGCAGCGTCGGCGTCTCCAACTTCACCGAGCAGCAGCTGACCCGGATCATCGACGAGACCGGGGTGACGCCTGCGGTCAACCAGCTCGAGCTGCACCCGTACTTCCCGCAGGAGCAGATGCGGGCGGTGAACGAGCGGCTCGGAATCCGCACCGAGTCGTGGAGCCCGCTCGGCAAGCAGCAGGCACCGTTCGACGAGCCGGCCGTGGCCGCGGCGGCCGAAGCCCACGGTGTCACGCCGGGCCAGGTGATCCTGCGCTGGCAGGTGCAGCTCGGCTCGGTCCCGATCCCGAAGTCGGCCACGCCCGCACGGCAGCGGCAGAACCTGGATCTCTTCGGCTTCGAGCTCTCCGACGAGGAGATGGCCGCGGTCAGCGCGCTGGGGCGCCCCGACGGGCGGCTGTTCGGTGGGGACCCGGACACGCACGAGGAGATGTGAGCCCGCGGTGGGCTGGCGCGGCCCTCGTGCTCGCACACGAGCGGGGGCGCCTCCGACCCACCCGCAACGTTGGAGACGACATGGCCGAGACGGATCGCTTGGAGCGAAACAAGGGGAGCGTGCAGGCGTTCTACGACCTCATGTTCAACCGGTGCCGCCCGGCTGAAGCACTCGAACGCTATGCCGGTGACACCTACATCCAGCACAACCCACACGTCGGCGACGGCAAGCAGGCGTTCATCGACTACTTCGAGCAGATGGCGGACGAGTATCCGGGCAAACGCGTCGAGTTCAAGCACGTGTTCGCCGATGGCGACTTCGTCGTGCTCCACTGCCACCAGATCTGGCCGGACGAGGAGTACGCGGGCATCGATATCTTCCGGCTCGATCACGCCGGGAGGATTGTCGAGCACTGGGACGCGCTGCAGGTGATCCCGACCGAGTCAGCCAACGACAACGGCATGTTCTGAGGGCCGTCGACCGGCTCACCACGCCCGAGTCGCTCGGTCGCGGCCTTCTGCGCCCCCTACGCGGTCAGTGCCTCGTCGATGGTCGCGCCGCGAGCCGCGTGATCCCGTATGCGATGGCCTTCACCGCCGGGCTGACCCGGCGCATGGTGCAGAAGCGTTCGCGGCGATGTTCCCTGCTCCCGGCCAAGTCGCCCTCGACGCACTGAATGCCGACGAATCCAAGGTGCGTACCCTCACCCACCCCACCATGGTCGTGCACGACCGAGACGACCAAGTCATCCCGCTCGGAAACGCCTTCCTCGGCTCGACGGAATCTCCGGTGCGGGCGTTGCCATCGTTCCTGAGCGGCCACACCCGCACCCCTCACCAGCGAAAGTCGGAACGCTGCGACATTGCCCTCGAGGGACGCTCTGGCCTGCACCGGAAAGCTAGGTGTATCACCTGATGCTGCGGGGGATACACTACCTTCATGCCCACGACGCGACCCCGGCACCTGGTGACCGAGACGGACGAGCTCAGGGCCGCCCTCGACGGCGCAGCCGTGCGCTGGCCGGGACTGAGTCGTCCCCAGCTCTTGGTCCGGCTGGCGCTGGAAGGTCATCAGGCCGCCCAGCAGGCTCATGCCGAGCGCCGACGGCGACGGTTGGCCGTGTTGACCGAGCACAGCGGCGTCCTCACCGGTGCGTACGACCCCAACTACCTGGCTGAGCTGCGCGGGGACTGGCCCGCATGATCGTGCTCGACGCGAGCGTGCTCATCGGCTACCTGGACGGCAACGACGCCTACCACGACTCAGCCGAGGCCCTGCTCGCGGCCGCAGTCGACGCCGACTTCGCGGTGAGCTCACTGACACTCGCCGAAGTCCTGGTGTCTCCCGCCCGAGACGGACGACTCGACGCGGTCCTCGATGTGGTGCGAGCCTTGGAGGTCGAACAGCTGAGCCTCCCCTCCGACGCCGCACCCCGGCTGGCGCAGTTGCGGGTGGCGACTGGGTTGCGGATGCCGGACTGCTGCGTGTTGCTCGCCGCGACCGACGCCGACGCGACCGTGGCCTCCTTCGATCATCGGCTGCTCCAGGCTGCGACGGGGCAGGGGCTGGCCGTGGCTGGAGCGGCTCCGTGATGTCTTCGCGCCTCACGCCAGCCATCGGCAAGCGAGACGGGCCGTGCCGGTGGGAACGACTGGTCGGCGCCGATGGCGACCGTTCAGGTGCTCGGGCGTTCGGCCGCCGATTTGAGACCGTCCGCGTACTGCTGAGACGACTCGGTCATGACCGGAACGGTCCTGGTGATCGGTCGCGCTAGACCCGGGCCTGGCATATCCCTAGCGAATCGACCCGTGGATCACCCTGACTTTGACGTCAACAGACGCATAACCCCAGTTCAGACGGGTGCGCCCGGCAGGATTCGAACATACTGGCCGTCGCCGCTGCACAGGTAGACCAAGCCTGGGTAGCCGACTGGCTCCGAGACCGAACACGCTGCCCGACGACGGAATCCGACCTTTACGATTGACGATCCGCGTGCGGAACATGCCCAACCGCCGCGGGTGCCTGGGTCAGGGGGTTGTCTTGTCGGTGAACCGCTGCCGCGCCGCTTGCCGAGATACGCCCAGGGCTACGGCGATCTGGTTCCAAGACCTGCCGTGCGCCCGGGCGACTTCAACGCTTTCCCGCAACCGGGCTTCGTCGGAGCGCACTGCCTCGGAGATCGCAGCG
>JBBSNM010000016.1:0-37850 GCA_038232655.1 Propionibacteriales bacterium
CGACGTGTGTCGGGTTCATTGCACAGCGTGAGATCCGGCTCGCGGCCGGGGCGATCCCGCTGGAAACGAGTGACACATGTGGAATTACATGCCTGTCGCTCCACGATAGTCAAGCCGACGGCTGGTATTGGACCCAACTTGCTGATCCATCCGGGCCCGTGCCCGCCCCAGGTGTCCCACTTGCCCCAACTGTCACACGGCACCCGCCGGTGCGGTCGGCACGACGGTGGCCGCCAAGACGGTGCCGCCGGAACCAAGTGCCGCGCACGCGCCGGGCCGCCAGCAGGCCAGGGCCAGCGGTCGGGCCCAGCAGCACCACTCGGTGCGGTCGGCACCACAGTGGCCGCCGGTGTGGTGCCGCAGGAACCAAGTGCCGCACACGCGCCGGGCCGCCAGCAGGCCAGGGCCAGCGGTCGGGCCCAGCAGCACCCGCCGGTGGCCCCGGTCTACCCCTGCATGCCCGGCGGCCCGCCTGGGAGACTGCTATCCATGCGGGTGACGGTGGTGTCCGGCGGGATCGGTGGTGCCCGGTTCCTGCGGGGACTGCTCGCGGTGCTCGCTCCCACCGACGAGGTCACGGTGATCGCCAACACCGCCGACGACATCTGGCTGTTCGGGCTCAAGGTCTGTCCGGACCTCGACACCGTCATGTACACGCTGGGCGACGGCATCGACGAGGACCGCGGGTGGGGCCGGCGCGACGAGAGCTGGCGGGCCAAGGAGGAGCTGACCGCGTACGGGGCCGAGCCGACCTGGTTCGGGCTGGGCGACCGCGACCTGGCCACCCACCTGGTGCGCAGCCAGATGCTGCAGGCCGGCTACCCGCTGTCCGCGGTGACGGCGGCGCTGGCCGACCGCTGGCTGGCAGCACTGCGCCCCACGGTGCGGCTGCTGCCGATGTCCGACGACCGGGTGGAGACCCACATCGTGGTCGAGGACGAGGCCGGCCGGCGGGCGGTGCACTTCCAGGAGTACTGGGTGCGGCTCGGTGCGCGGCTGCCGGCGCTCGATGTGGTGGTGGTGGGCCAGGCCGACTCGGCGCCCGCGCCGGGCGTGCTCGAGGCGGTCACCGGGTGCGACCTGCTGCTGCTGCCGCCGTCCAACCCGGTGGTGTCGGTCGGAACCGTCCTCGACGTTCCCGGTGTGTGCGCGGCCGTGCAAGCCACCACCGCGCCGGTGATCGGTGTCTCGCCGATCATCGACGGCGCCGTGGTGCGCGGGATGGCAGACCGGCTGCTGCCGGCGATCGGTGTGGAGGTGTCGAGCGCCGCGGTCGCCGGCTGGTACGGGGCCCGCTCGCGCGGCGGCGTGCTGGACGGCTGGCTGCTGGACACGCGGGACGGTGCCCTGGTGCCGCAGGTCGAGGCGGCCGGCGTCCGGGCTCGGGTGGTGCCGCTGCTCATGCGCGACGCCGGGGCGACCGCGGCGATGGCGCGCGCGGCACTGGGTCGGGCCGGCGAGATCGCCGGCGACCCCGCTCGATGAGCATCACCGTCCGGGCGCTCGCGGCGCTGCCCGCGCTCACCGCCGGTGACGACCTGGTGGGGCTGCTGCTCGCTGCCTGGGCCGATGGGCCGCTGGACGGCGATCTGCTCACGGTCTCCAGCAAGGCGGTGGCCAAGGTCGAGGGACGAGTCCTGCAAGGGGCCAGCCGGGACGACGCCATCGACGCCGAGGCCGATCGGGAGGTGGCGCGGCGGGAAGGGCTGCGGATCGTGCGCACCCGGCACGGCCTGGTGCTCGCGGGGGCCGGTGTCGACGAGTCGAACACCGAGGCCGGCAGCGTGGTGCTGCTGCCCGCCGACCCGGACGCGTCCGCACGCCGGTTGCGCACATCGCTGGCCGCGCGCACGGGCCGCAACGTCGCGGTGATCGTCACCGACACCGCCGGTCGGGCCTGGCGCACCGGCCAGACCGACATCGCCATCGGCGCTGCCGGCCTCCAGCCGCTGCACGAGCTCGCCGGGCTGCCCGACGGCTGGGGACGGCCGCTCGCGGTGACCGCACCGGCGGTGGCCGACGAGCTGGCCGGTGCCGCCGAGCTCGTGCTGGGCAAGGCCGCCCGCACGCCGGGGGCGGTGGTGTCGGGGCTGGCGGGCCTGGTCCTGCCGGCGGGTGTTCATGGTCGCGGTGCGGTGTCGCTGGTGCGGCCCGAAGGGGCAGACCTGTTCGGGCTGGGCGCCGCCGAGGCGGTGACCGCCGCCGTCCGCCGTGCGCCCGGTGACCGTCGCGGCTTCGCCGACGATGCGGTTGCGGCCGGTCGGCCCGTGCTGGACGTGCTCGGCGAGCTGGCCGCGGCCGCCGTCGACGGCCAGCCGCGGGTCAGCGCCCGGGTCGTGGACAGCGGAGACGGATCGCAGGTCGTGATCGACACTTCGCCGGCCGGCACTGGCGCCGACACCGACCTGCTGGTCGCGGCGGGTGCGGTCGCCGAGCGACTGCGCGTCCTCGGCTGGGCCGCCGGACTGCGGCTGGTGAGCGTGCACCCACCGCCCGGCGCAGTCTGCGCCCTGACGGTGCACGCCGGCTCCGTACACTGACCCCGGCGCGCCAGCCACCGCAGGCCTCCGCAGCCACCACCGAACACCGACACCGACACCGCCGAGGGAGATCGTGCCCAAGTCCAGCAAGGACCGTGACCGCGCGGCCCGCATCGAGCAGATGCGACGCGAGACCGCCAGGGCGGAACGCCGGCGGACGCTGGTGGTGGTGGCGATCTGCGGTGTGGTGGCGCTAGCCATCGTCGGCGCCACCAGCTGGAAGCTCATCACCGACCGCCAGCGCGCACAGGAGGTCGCCGGCACCCCGCTCGCCGAGCTCGGCATGCCCGCGAGCCAGGCGGGCTGCACCGGCGTGCGCACTGAGCCGGCCCAGGGCGGCGGTCAGCACCAGGACGGGCAGGACATCGACTACCCGTCCAGCCCGCCGGCCTACGGACCGCACTGGGGCAACGCGGCAGACTTCGCGCGCAAGTTCTACACCGCCAACGACCGGCCCGAGGTGGAGCAGCTGGTGCACAACCTGGAGCACGGCTACACCCTGCTGTGGTACGACGAGACCGTCGCCGACAGTGGCCAGGACCTGCAGGCGGTGCGGAAGATGGCCGAGAAGTTCGAGCTGGACTCGGTCCCCGACGACGTGGAGGCCTACGACGCGGCCAAGTTCATCGCGGTGCCGTGGACCTCCGACGACGGCGAGGCGTTCCCCGACGGTGCCCACGTGGCGCTGACCCGCTGGGCCGCCGAGGGCGAGGACGCCGCCGAGGGTGAGGGGCTCGGTGCCACCCTGTACTGCGAGCGTCCCAGCGGCGAGGCGGTCGCCGACTTCATGGCGGAGTACCCCGCCAGCAACGCCCTCGAGCCGGGTGCGGCCTGACCGCAGCCTGCTCGGCGTGGCCGGCTTAGGCGGCCGAGAAGCGCACCCCGCCGTCGGGGATCTGCACGTCGCAGCCGATCCGTACCCCGCCCGCCAGCTCGCAGCGGGCGCCCAGCCCGGCGCCGTCCCCGAGCACCGAGTCACGGACGATGCTGTGCGCGCCCACCCGGGCGCCTGGCCCCAGCGCGGACGCGACGACGGTCGCACCCGGCTCGACGACCGACGACGCCATCAGCGCACTGCCGTCGACGAAGGCGCCGTCGCCCACCACCGCGCCCGGCCCGACGGCCGCACCACCGACGACCCGGGCACCGGGATGCACCCGCGCCGCGGGATGCACCAGGCGTTCCCCCGGCGGGTCGGGGAGCGCTGGTGAGCGCACCAGACCGCGCACCAGGTCGCTGGAGGCCCGGACAAGCGCCGCCGGCGTGCCGACGTCGAGCCAGTAGCCGTCGTCGCGGTAGCCGACCAGCAGGTGCCCGTCGCGCAGCAACCGCGGGAAGGTCTCGTGCTCCAGCGAGACCTCGACCCCGGTGGGGATGCCGGCGATGACGTGTCGGCGGAAGACGTAGCTACCGGCGTTGACCTGGCGCGACACCGGGTCCGGTGACTTCTCCCGAAAGGCGATGACCCGACCACGGTCGTCGGTGGGCACGCAGCCGTAGGCCCGCGGGTCGGCGACCACGACCACGTGCAAGCACACGTCCGCACCGGTGTGGTCGAGCTGCTCCACCTGGCCGCGCAGGTCGTGGTCGGACAACTGGTCGCCATTGAGCACGATCACCGGATCGGCACCATCCCCGCCGAGCTCGCCCAGCGCATGCCGCACCGCTCCCCCGGTGCCCAGCGGGGTCGGCTCGTGCGCGTAGGTCACCTCCAGCCCGAAGCGGTCACCGTCGCCCAGCTCGGACCGCAGCTCGGTGGCCCGGTAGGACGTGGCGAGCACCACCTGCTCGACACCGGCGGCCGCCAGCCGGGTCAGCTGGTGGGCCAGGAACGGCCGGCCGGCGACCGGCAGGACGTGCTTGGGTCGGCGGTCGGTCAGCGGTCGCAGCCGAGAGCCCAGACCACCGGCGACGATGACGGCCTGCATGCCCGGCATCTTGTCACGGGCGCCCGGCTGGTTACGGTGTCGCGATGCCGCGAGCCGCCCGTACAGCACAGACGGTCGGTGACCTGGTCGCGGCGCTGAGCAGAGGTGATGCGACCCGGCCCGTGGTGACCTGGGTGGACGTGCCCACCGGCGACCGGGTCGAGCTGAGCGGTGCGACGCTGGCCAACTGGGTGGCCAAGACCGGCGGCTTCCTGCAGGACGGTCTCGACGTCGCGGCCGGCAACCGGGTGCGGCTGTCGCTGCCCACACACTGGCTGGCGGTGACCTGGGCGCTGGGCTGCTGGGCGGTCGGTGCCGTGGTCGAGCCCGACGACGCCCGGCGCGGGGTCGTAGGCGCCCTCCCCAACCCGGACGTAGAGGTGTTCGGCGAGGACCGCGACCCCCGTACCGCCGGACGCGGCGTCGTGGTCGGGCTGGGGCCGTTCGGCGGCCCGGCCCGGGTGCAGCCGGGCGGCGCCGCCGACGCGGGCGCGGAGGTGCTGGGCCATCCCGACGAGCTCTTCGTGCACGAGCCGCCGAGCCCCTCCTCACCAGCGCTGCTGGGCGCCGACGGCCGGCTCGTCGACCACCGCGGCCTGCTTGACCTCGGGCGGGCGGCAGCGGGGCAGGTGGGCCTGCCGGTAGGCGGCAGGTTGCTGGCCGCGGCGCCGCCGTGTGACCGGGCCGGGCTGGTGCACAGCGTGCTGGCGCCGCTGATGGTCGGCGGCTCGGTGCTGCTCGTCCGTGGCCGCCGCGGCCTCGAGGAGGCCGGTGGGCTGCCGGGGCTAGCGGCGCGTGAGGGGGTCGATGTCACCGCCCCGTTATGGTCGCGACCATGACCTGGATGGTGACCGGCGGAGCCGGCTACATCGGCTCGCACGTGGTGCGCGCTTTCGCCGCGGCCGGTGTGCCCACCGTCGCCGTCGACGACCTGTCCACCGGGCGCGAGCACTTCGTCCCCGAAGGGGTACCGCTGGTGCGGGGCACGGTCCTCGACACGGACCTGCTTGCCCGCACGGTGGACGAGCACGACGTCGTCGGCGTCGTGCACACCGCCGGTTTCAAGTACGCGGGGGTGTCGGTCGACCGGCCGCTGCACACCTACGAGCAGAACATCGAGGGCACCCGCCGGCTGCTGGCGGTGATGTCCGACCACGGGGTCGACCAGCTGGTCTTCTCGAGCAGCGCGGCCGTCTACGGCACGCCAGACGTCGACCTGGTGACCGAGGACACCGCAAAGACGCCGGCCTCGCCGTACGGGGAGTCCAAGCTGGTCGCCGAGTGGCTGGTCGCGGACGTGGCGCGGGCAGGCGAGCTGCGCCACACCAGCCTGCGCTACTTCAACGTGGTCGGCTCTGCCCATGACGAGGTGTACGACGCCAGCCCGCACAACCTGGTACCGCTGGTCCTGCAGGCGTTGACCGACGGGCGGACGCCGCGCATCTTCGGTGGCGACTACGACACGCCGGACGGCACCTGCGTGCGCGACTACATTCACGTCGGCGACCTGGCCGCCGCGCACGTGGCCGCCGCCGAGGCGCTCGCCACGGGGCGCGAACTGCAGCCGGCCTACAACCTCGGCAGCGGGCAGGGCATGTCGGTCGCCGAGATCATGGCTTCCATCCGGCGGGTGAGCGGCGTGGACTTCGAGCCCGAGGTGCACGACCGCCGCCCCGGCGACCCCGATCGGATCGTGGCTGCCGGTGCGGCCGCGACCCGCGACCTGGGCTGGGCCATGACCTACTCGGTGGAGGAGATGATGGCCAGCGCCTGGCGTGCCTGGCAGACCGCGCTCGCGGCCACCGCCTGACCGCGGCGGGGCCCGCGGCTCAGCCGAGGGAGCCGGCAACCGGAACAGACCCGATCGGCACCCGGCGGGCCAGCCCGTCGGCCCGGCCGGGCAGCATGAACAGCCGGCCGTTCTTGGCCAGCCGGACCACCAGGTCAGGACGCCCGTCGCGGTCGAGGTCGCCGACACCGATGAGCTGGTCGTAGCGCGCCATGCCGGTCGCGATTTGCACCGGGTCTTCAAGCCCGCCCGGCCCGTTGCCGGGCCACAGCAGCAGGCTGCCGTCGCTGCGCCGGGTCATCAGGTCCGGCGCACCGTCGCCGTTCCACCGGCCGACACCGAACATGGCGGTCACCGAGCCGATGTCGCTGCGTGCCGGGTACGCGCGGGCGAACCCCTTGCCGCCCCGCCCGGGGTGGATGAGCGCGGCCCCGCCCCGCTCGCGCGACATCAGGTCCGGTCGTCCGTCGCCGTCCCAGTCACCGACGGCGGCGATCCGGCTGCGCCCCGACCAGCCTGCCCAGCCGCCGGTCGGGCTGCGGAAACTCCCGTTGCCGCGGCCGGCGAACAGCCACATCTTGTCCCGGCGCAGCGCCAGCACGTCACCGTCGCCGTCGCGGTTCCAGTCGCCGACGACCCGGGCCGAGCTGAAGCCGGACAGGTCCGTCGGGCGCCTGTTGACCGGGTGCACCCAGGCGCCCCCACGGCCTGGACGCACCAACACCGTCCCGGACGGCCGGCGCACCAGCGCCTCGGTGCGGTGGTCGCCGTTGGCGTCTCCGAGCAGGGTGACTTCGGCCCGCTCCCAGCCGCTCCAGCCACGCAGCGGGCGGGCGAAGCGCCCGTTGCCGCGGCCGGGGAAGATCGTGACCCTGCCGCTGCTGTTGTCGCGCGCCAGCAGGTCGGGACGGCCGTCACGGGTCAGGTCGAACCCGCCGACGAGCACATCGGTCGTGGACCAGTCGCCCCTGACCGCGGCGGACGGCCCGACGGTGCCGTTGCCCTTGCCGGGCACCAACAGCAGCCGCCGCTTCGCGGTGCGCACCAGCAGGTCGTTGTCGCCGTCCGAGTCGGCGTCACCGGCGGCGGTCACGGACCGAGCCTTGGCAAAGCTGCTCGACAACGCCGTGGCCCGGGCAAAGCTGCCGTCTCGTCGACCGGCCGCGAGGCGCAGCACCCCGTCGGAGGTACGGAAGACGACATCGGGCACTCGGTCGCCGGTGAGGTCTCGGGCACCGCCCAGCAGGGACGCGTCGGCGAACATCCTGCGCTGCCGGACCGGTGCTCCGAACTCGCCGCCGCCGGTGCCGGGCAGGGTGGCGGCCGTGCCGTCGGCATACCGCACCAGCAGGTCGCCTCGACCGTCGCCGGTCAGGTCGCCGAGCCCCACGACGTCCTTGGCGTCGCTCCAGGCCGTGGTCGAGCTGATGGCCCGGCGGAAGCCCGGGCCCGCGTCACCGGCCAGAACGCTGCCTCTGTCGCCGGCACGCAGCAGCAGGTCGGGGCGGCGGTTGGCGGCCACGGTTCGCCGCAGCTCCCGACGCTCGAAGCCCGCCTGGACGGCCGCTGCCCGGCGCCGGATGGCCGGGATGCGGTCGTAGAGGTAGCGCCCAGGGCAGGCGGTCTGACCGGCGTCTCGGTGCCCGTTGACCGCGCGCAGCGAGGTGCCGTTGATATTGGCGTGCGCCTTCGGCCGCACACCGTGGAGGCTCAGCTTCCACGCGAACAGCCGGCCGTACGACCGCACCATGGCGTCGCTGGGACGTGTCGTGTCGAAGTTGCCGATGGCCGACATGGCGAACGCGGCGTCGTTGTAGCCCAGGGTGTGCGCGCCGATGACCGGGCGGTCGACGCCACCCCAGCGCCCCTCCCACAGCCGGCCGAAGCGGTCGACGAGGTAGTTGTACCCGATGTCGCTCCACCCGCGCGACTGGGTGTGGTAGGCGTAGATGCCGCGCAGGATCGACGGCACCTGCTCCTTGCTGTAGCCGTTGGCGTTGACGGTGTGGTGGACGAACGCGCCATGCACCTCGCCGTAGCCGGCGAAGCCGTCGCGCATCGACTCGTCGGCGCCCCACTGCGAGCGGGAGAAGATCCCCGGCCGCGGGGTGACCTTGCCGTGGGCCCTGGTGGCCGCGTACGCCGGCGTGCGGGTGCCGTCCTGCACAGCGCGCTGGTCGGCGGCCGGCCCACCGGCCGCGTCGGGGTCGATGACCGACAGCGTCAGGTCCGCCGCCACCCGGCTGCTGGTCGTCGTGGTCGTCATCTTCACCTGCACGGCGTCGACCTCGCCGACGACGAACGGCTCGGTGCCCGGGACGGACCGCCGGCTCTCGGCACTGCCGGCGTCGGGTGCGTGCGCGGCGTCCACCTCCATAGGCTGCCAGCCCGACCAGCGGCCCGCGGTCTCGGTACGCAGGAACAGCCGCCGATCCCCCAGCGTCACCTCGGGTGACCAGGTGACCCCGGCGACGGCGTAACCCGAGGTCGGGACGGCTGGGGACAGCGCTGCGACGTCGGCCAGCGCGCGGGCCGACAGATCCTCGCGGGCCTCCGGGTCGACCCCGCTCAGCGCCACCTCGTCGATCTCGGTGCCGGTGCCGGTGCCGCGAGCGGGGACGGCAGCAGCCACGACCGGCGGCTGCCAGGCGAGCCCGGCGGCGACGACCGCACCGGCGACCGCGACGGCCGTCAGCGCCCGGCAGTCCTCGAAGACGCGGGAGAGGGGAGGCATGGCGGATCCTCACACACAGGAGTCACTTGCACACCGATAGTCACACTCCTTTCCGCCCGCCCTGGCATCAGGAGGTGAACTACAGCCATGTGGTGGATGCCTGCACGGAACGGACGGCCGGTGACAACGCCGCTCGAACCCTCAGAGCTCGCCGCCCTCGGCGTCCTCGTCGTCGTCCTGGTCGTACTTGAGGTAGTGGACGGCGTCGGCGACGGGGCCGTCGAAGCCCAGCCGGCCACTCTCCAGCACCAGCGCGCGCTCGCAGAGCCGCTTCACCTGGGTGGTGTTGTGGCTGACGAACACGATCGTGCGGCCCTCGTCGCGCACATCGGAGATGCGCTGCAGGCACTTCTTCTTGAACGGCGGGTCGCCGACGGCCAGGACCTCGTCGATGATGAAGATGTCGGACTCGACCGAGGCCGCGACCGCGAAGCCCAGCCGCGCGAACATGCCCGAGGAGTAGCGGCCGACGGGCGTGTCGAGGAAGTCCGCGAGATCGGCGAAGTCGACGATCTGGTCGAACTTCGCATCCACCTCGTCCTTGTTCATCCCGAGGATCGCGCCGTTGAGGTAGATGTTCTCGCGGCCGGACAGCTGGGGGTGGAAACCGGCGCTGACCTCGATCAGGCCGGCGATCCGGCCGCGGGTCAGCACCCTGCCGCGGTCGGGGCGGAGCACACCGGAGATGAGCTTGAGCAGGGTGGACTTGCCCGAGCCGTTGAGGCCCATCAGTCCGACCGCCTCACCCTGCTCGATGGTGAACGAGGCGTCGTCGACGGCGAGGAACGTCGAGTTGCGGAACTCGCCGTGCCGGGCCCGCACGACCCGCTGCTTGAGGGTGCGCGCATTGAGCATGGTGAAGTGCTTCGACACGTGGTCGACGACGACGGACTCGGCCACTGCGCGCTCAGAGCCGCTCGGCGAAGTTGCCTTCGAGCCGGGAGAAGACCAGCTGCGCCACGCCCAACAGCAGCAGGCAGACCCCCAGCATGATGAAGCCCCGGGTGAGCAGATGCTCCGGCATCAGCGGCATGATCTCGCTGGCCTCGCCGGGGGGGATCGCCGGCGTCCAGAACGCCCGCTGGTTCAGCAGCGTCGCCATCGCGACCGGGTTGGCGAGATAGACCTGCTCCACCCAGGTGCCGCCGATGATCCGGACCACGAAGTCCCACGGGTACAGCTGCGGCGCCGACCACATCACCATCATGCCGATGGTCTCGACGAAGTTGCCGATGTCGCGGAAGGTCACGTTCAGCGCGCTGAAGGCCAGCGCCACCGCCAACGAGATCGTCAGCATGATGGCGATGCCGAGCGCACCGGCCACGAACGCGGTGCGGTCCGGCGACCAGCCCACCAGCAGGCACGCGCCCACCACGATCGTGAACTGCGGAATCATGTGATAGGTGGTCACCGCCGTGGACGCAACCGGGAACATCTCGCGCGGGACGTTCATCTTGCGCACCAGCGACTTGTTCTTGACCACCGACTTGGTGCCGGCGTTCAGCGTCTCGGTGAAGAAGCTGGTCATGATCATCGCGGTGAAGATATGCAGGGCGAACAGCGGCACGGAGTCGCGCAGCCCCAGCAGCAGGCCGATCACGAAGTAGTACATCGAGAAGCGCACCAGCGGCTTCATGTACGACCAGGCGAGCCCCAGCAGGGACGCCTGGTAGCGGACCCGCAGCTCCTTTTGCACCAGCAGCTTGAGCAGGTAGCGCCGGCGGAAGACGCCGAACAGGCCCGTGGTGTCCCCCGGCGGCCGCAGCGGGCCGAGCGGGTGGTCGCCGACCGCTGCCGTCACGCGTCCACCCCCCCGCTCTCCAGCTCGGCGCCCCCGGTGAAGTGCGGCTTGAGCTTGTTGTCATACATCGAGAGGGCGGCACCGATGGCCATGTGCATGTCGAGATACTTGTAGGTGCCGAGCCGCCCACCGAACAGCACGTGCTTCTCGGCCCGGGCCCGGTCGCGGTACTGCAGCAGCCGCTGGCGATCCTCGGCGGTGTTGATGGGGTAGTACGGCTCGTCGTAATCCCCGGCGAAGCGGGAGTACTCACGCTGGATGACGGTCCGGTCCGACGGGTAGCGGTCGGCCCGCTCGGGGTGGAAGTGCCGGGGCTCGATGATGCGGGTGAACGCGACGTCCTCGTCGGCATAGTTCATCACCGACGTGCCCTGGAAGTCGCCGACGTCCTCCACGGAGGTCTCCAGGTCGATCGTGCGCCACGACAGCCGCCCGAGCTCGTTGTCGAAGTACTGGTCGACCGGACCGGTGTAGACGACCGGCACGTTGCCGACGTAGGCGTCGCGATCGTCGAAGAACTCCGTGTCGAGGCGGACCTCGATGTTGTCGTGGTCGGCCATCTGCTCGAGCCAGGCGGTGTACCCGCCGGTCGGCAACCCCTCGTAGGTGTCGTTGAAGTAGCGGTTGTCGAAGTTGTAACGCACCGGCAGCCGGCTGATGATCTCGGCCGGCAGGTCGGTCGGGTCGGTCTGCCACTGCTTGGCGGTGTAGCCGCGGATGAAGGCCTCGTACAGCGGCCGGCCGATCAGCGAGACCGCCTTCTCCTCCAGGTTCGTCGCGTCGGCGCTGTCGATCTCACCGGCCTGCTCGGCCACCAGCTCGCGCGCCTCTGTCGGGGTGAGCGCGCGACCGAAGTACTCGCAGATCGTGGCCAGGTTGATCGGCATCGGGTAGATGCGGCCGCGGAAGGTGGTGAAGACCCGGTGGCTGTAGCCGGTGAACGAGGTGAAGCGGTTGACGTAGTCCCAGACCCGCCTATTGGAGGTGTGGAACAGGTGCGCGCCGTACTGGTGCACCTCGATGCCGGTCTCGGGGTCGGGAGCGGAGTAGGCGTTGCCGCCGACGTGGTGCCGACGGTCGAGCACCAGCACCTTGAGCCCGAGCTCGCGGGCACATCGCTCCGCCACGGTCAGGCCGAACAGGCCGGAGCCGACGACGACGAGGTCAGTGTTCACGCATGGTCTCCTGGTGTCTGGTGGCGTCTGGGGAGGTCTGGTGGGTCTTCGGTGGGTCGGTCCGGCCAGGTGCAGCCTACTGAGCGGGAGGCGGCGCGCCGGCATCGCCGCGGCCGAGGTTGCCGTCGTTGTGGCCGAAGCCACGGTGGGCGATCAGCCGCCGGTAGGCCGCCTTCCGCAGCCGGGTGGGCACCAGCCGGTAGCCGCCGCGCACGGCCACGTTGCGCACGAACTCGGTGCGAGTGATGATCCCCAGCTCGAGGAAGCGCCGCTGGAGGGCCAACTCGGAGCGGAGCAGCTCGCGGCCACCCCGTCGAGCGTACGCGCCGGCGCCGACCCGGTAGTAGACCAGCGGCTCGGCCACGTTGGCGGGCCTGGCGCCGGCGGCGAGCATCCGCGCGAACAGCAGGTAGTCCTCCATCAGCGGCAGGTCCTGGTAGCCCCCCGCCCGCTGCACCGCGGCCCGCCGGTACACCACGGTCGGGTGGTTGAACGGGTCGCGGAAGCGGGCGGCCGAGCGGATCCAACCCGGGTCGGTGGGCGGGAGGCGGACCTCAACGACCTCGTCGATGGAGTGCGTGAACTCCAGCAGCGCCGACCCGACAATGTCGGCACCGGCCTCGATCAACGGCAGCTGCACCTCGAAGCGCCGGGGCAGGGACACGTCGTCGGCGTCCATGCGGGCGATGACGTCGTGGCGGCAGGCCGCGATCCCCTGGTCCAGCGCGGGTCCGAGGCCCTGGTTGCGCTCCAGCACGATGTGCTGCAGCGGCACCGGGCACCGCGCGAGCAGCTCGTTCAGCACGGCAGCCAGCTCGGCCTCGACCGGGCCGTCCTGCACCACGACGACCTCGTCGGGGCGCCGGGTCTGCTCGACCACGGTGCTGGTCCACGCCTGGCGGAAGAATTCCGGGTCGTCGCCGGCCCACACCGACAGCAGCAGGCTGAAGGGCTCAGTCACCGAGCACCTCGGCGTTGGGACGGGGACCGGCGCGCAGGCCCGCGAGCAGGCCGGTCCGCAGGCCACGCCAGAGCACCGCCCGCTGCCGCGAGGCGGCGAAGGTGGCGATCCAGCGCCGCAGGGTCGACGCGCCGTAGAGCACCTTCTCCGGCGGGGACAGCCCGTTGCTGCGGGTGAGTAGCCAGACCTTGTTGCGCACCTCGTAGAAGAATCGCTCCCCCGGGTCGGCGTCAGTCGAGCCGAACGTGGTCGTGCGGTGCTCGACCACGCTGGTCGGGCAGAGCAGCCCGACGCGCCCACGCAGCAGCCTGGTCGTGAGCTCGAAGTCGTCGTTCCACAAGAAGTAGTCAGCCACCGGCAGACCACGCTCGCGCACGGTGGCGGCATCCAGCAGGATCGACACGAACGACGCAGAGCGCACCGGAACGCAGCCGACAGTTGCGGCCCGGGCCCGCTCGACCGGCCGTGCGCCGGGCTTCCTGCGCGGGGTGTTCATGGGGTGGTCGCGACCGTCGGTCCAGACCACCCGGCTGGCCACCAGCGCCGGTCGCTGCCCGGCACCGGGGTGGTCCTCATACGCCTGCACCAGCGCCGCGAGCGTACCCGGCCGTGGCACCGTGTCGTCGTCGAGCAGCCACAACAGGTCGGGGTCGTGCGCAGTGAGCGCTCGCTGCATGCCGCGGGCGAACCCGCCGGCCCCGCCGCTGTTGGTGGCGACCACCTGCAGGTCGGCGGCCGGGAAGTGCTCGCGCACCGCTGCCGCCGTACCGTCGGTGGAGGCGTTGTCGACAACGACGACCGCCGCGGGCGGGGTGGTCTGGGCGTACACCGCGGCGAGCGCGGTGAGCAGCAGCTCGCGACGGTTCCAAGTCACCACGACGGCCACGACGTCGCGGGCGGTAGTCATCTCGTCCCTTCGTCCGGCCGGGTCGACCTGGCAGGCTACCGCTGCTCCACCGCGACCGGTGCTCAACAGGTGGCGCCGAGATCCTCGGACTGGTTGGCGGCCTGCACTGCCTCGTCGGTGCGCGTCTGTTTGCCGCGTGGCTTGGTGGCCTTCTTCGCCGCACCACCCTCCTTGGGTGCGGCGTCACCCTCGGCGCGGTCGATGGCGGCTGCCACCTTGTCGCGGATCAGGGCGTAGTCGGGGTCGCCGGTGTTGATCATCGGCGGCACGAACGACACCGTCGTGATCGGCTGTGACCGAGCCTTCATCGCCAGCGCGACGAAGGTGTCGAGCTCGCGGTGCGGGATGTCGGTGCTCACCAGCTCGGCACTGGCCTTGGCGATCTCCTCCACGCGCAGCAGCACCTGCTGGGGGCTCAGCTGGTCGAGCATGGCCGCCAGCACGCACTTCTGCCGGCCCATCCGGGAGTAGTCGTCGTCGTAGGCACGGCTACGGGCGTACCACAGCGTCTCGTACCCGTTGAGGTGCCGGGTGCCCGGTTCGATCGTCCCGGTGACGGCCCCGCCGACGCCACCGATGGCGATCGGTGTCCGCACCCGCAGCGTCACCCCGCCGACGGCGTTGACCAGGTTCTGGAAACCCTGCATGTTGACCATGGAGTAGTAGTGCACGGGCAGCCCGGTGATCTCCTCCACCGCCTGCGTTGTCGCCTCCAGGCCGGGGTCTTTGGCGCCGGGGAACAGCTCGGGGTTCTCCAGGGCGTAGGTGTAGACGCTATTGAAGTAGCAGCCCTCGCAGTCGAACCCGCTCGGGAACTTCGCCGCCATCGGGCTGCCGTCGGGGAACGGGACGTCGGCGAGGTTGCGCGGCAGACCGAAGAGCACCGTCCGCCCAGTCTCGGCGTCGATGCTGGCCAGCGTCACGGAGTCGGGGCGCAGCCCCCACCTGGTGGCTCCGGAGTCGCCGCCGAGCAGCAACACGTTGTAGCGGCCGTCGTGCGCGTCGGCGGCGTCGGTCGCACCGAAGACGTCCAGCAGCACCCCTCGCTGGACGGCGACGACGTGCGCCCCGAAGAGCAGCGGGCCGGCGAGCAGCCCGGTCAGCGCCACGCTGACGCCGGCGAGGACCAGGCGCCGGCGCTGGGTCATCGTGGGTGGGTCGCCGAGCCGCCAGGCGTCCAGCAGCAGCAGCACCCAGCCGATGGCCGCCAGCGTCAGAACGGCCCGCAGCACCAGCAGCACCACCGGGTTGGTCGCCAGCCACAGCCCGGTCCCGTTGCTGATCCACGCCAGTGCCGCCAGCGAGACGACAAGGACCACCGCGACCAAGAAGGCCCTGGTCGCCAGCCTGCCCACCCGCCGGTTTCCGCAGGTCAGCTGGGCCGAGCCGGGCAGGACGAGGGTCATCGCGAGCAGGGTCAGCGCGCGGCGGAACCTGATCCGGTCGCTGTCGGTGCGCAGCCTGCTCGAACCACCGCGCGTGGAGGGGGGAAGGTCGCCGGCCACCGGTCGAGTATCACCAGCCCCAGCAGCAACAGCGGCCAGCCACGCCGCTCGAGCGCGCTGATTGTGCAACCGGAACCCCTAGGCTCGACTGCATGGCTGAGCGACCTGACCGGAGCTCCGGGGGCGGCGACGACCAGTATTCCTGGCTGTCGGAGCGCGATGCGCCCGACCCTGATGCGACCCAGGCCATGCCGCGCGCCGGCTCGTCCGGCACGTCCGGCTCCTCCGGCTCGTCCGGCTCCTCCGGCTCGTCCGGCTCCTCCGGCACGTCCGGCTCCTCCGGCTCCTCCGGCTCGTCCGGCGACACCCGATCAAGGCCCTGGGCCGACGACGACGCCACCCAGGTGGCCCCGCGGCAACCCGCCCGCTCCGACTCGCTGCCGCCGCCAGTGCTGCCCCCGCCGGGTCGCCGCCCCACCTCGGGCAGCTCCGGTCAGCGCCCCCCGCGGTCGCCGCGGCGCAACGGCCGGACGATCCGCCGGGTGCTGCTCGCGGTCATGGTGGTGTGGCTGGCCATCTTGATCGCGGTGCCGATCTGGGCCTGGTCGCGCATCGACAAGGTCGACGCCGAGCCGGGCGGCAACCGGCCCGAGGACCAGCCGGGGCAGACCTACCTGGTGGTGGGCTCCGACAGCCGCGAGGGCCTGTCCAAGAAGGAGCGCAAGCAGCTGTCGACCGGCAGTGCGGAGGGACAGCGCACCGACACGATCATGCTGCTGCACACCGGCAGCGGCCCCACCCTCCTGCTGTCGCTGCCCCGTGACTCGCCGGTGGAGATCCCCGGTCGCGGGAGCAACCGGATCAACTCCGCGTATGCCTTCGGCGGGCCGAGCCTGCTGGTGCGCACCGTCGAGCAGAGCACCGGCGTCGCCGTCGACGGCTACATCGAGATCGGGCTCGGCGGCTTCGTCAACATCGTGGACGCGGTGGGCGGAGTCGACGTGTGCCCCAAGGAGGCCATCACCGACCCCAAGGCCGGGCTGAAGATCAAGCGGGGCTGCCAGGAGCTGGACGGGGCCGACGCGCTGGGGTACGCCCGCACCCGGGCAACCGCCACCGCCGACCTGCAGCGCGTGCAGAACCAGCGCGAGGTGGTCGGCGCCATCGCCGACAAGGCGGTATCCCCGTGGACCGCGCTCAACCCGTGGCGCTACTTCCGGCTGTCATCGGCCGGCGCCGACTCGCTGCGCATCGGCGAGGACGTCGGGCCGATCGACCTCGGCCGCTTCGCCTGGGCGATGGGCCGGGTCACCAGCGGCGGCCTGACCTGCACGGTGCCGCTGGCCAGCGGCGACGCCACCTGGGACCCCGAGCTGGCCCCGCAGATGTTCCGGCTGGTGCGCGAGGACCGCACCGAGGAGATCGGCAACGACCTCTGCCGCTCGAGCGGGCTGAGCTGACGCTCGTCCGCGCCGCCGACAGACCAATCTTCCGACGTTGTCGTCAACCTGGCGGCCATAACGTCGGAAGATTGCCAGGCTCTGAGGACGCGGCCCGGTGCCTCGTGGTGCTGCTGAACGAGCTCGTGTGCGGCCACCAGCACTCACAGCCGGCTCTGCACCCCGGCGAGCAGCTGGCGGGCCATCACGATCCGCTGCACCTGGTTGGTGCCCTCGTAGATCTGGGTGATCTTGGCGTCGCGCATCATCCGCTCGACGGGGTAGTCGCGGGTGTACCCGTAACCGCCGAGCAGCTGGACGGCGTCGGTGGTGACCGCCATCGCCACGTCGGAGGCGAACGCCTTGGCAGCCGCGCCGAAGAACGTCAGGTCCGGTGCGACCCGCTCGGACCGACCGGCCGCGGCGTACATCAGCTGGCGGGCGGCCTCGATCCGCATGCCCATGTCGGCGAGCATGAACTGCAGTCCCTGGAACTCCGCGATCGGCTTGCCGAACTGCTTGCGCTCCTGGACGTAGCCGAGCGCGTAGTCGAGGGCGCCCTGCGCGATGCCGACTGCCTGCGCGGCAATCGTCACGCGGGTGTGGTCGAGGGTCTGCATGGCGGTGCGGAAGCCGGTGCCCGGGTCGCCGACGATCCGGTCGCCGGGCAGCCGCACGGAGTCGAGGTAGACCTCGCGGGTGGGTGAGCCCTTGATGCCGAGCTTCTTCTCCGGCGCACCGAAGGACACCCCCTCGTCAGCCTTCTCGAAGACGAACGCCGAGATGCCCTTGGCGCCGGCGTCGGGGTCGGTCACGGCGAGCACGGTGTAGTAGTCGGAGACACCGGCGTTGGTGATCCAGCGCTTGGTTCCCGACAGCACCCAGCCGTCGCCGTCGGCCACCGCACGGGTGCGCATGCTGGCCGCGTCGCTACCGGACTCGGGCTCGGACAGGCAGTAGGAGAACATCGACTCGCCGCTGGCCACCTGGGGCAGGTAGCGCTGCCGCAGCTGCTCGGAGCCGGCCAGCAGCAGCGGCAGCGTGCCGAGCTTGTTCACACCGGGGATCAGCGAGCTGGCCGCGCAGACGCGCGCGACCTCCTCGATCACCAGGCAGGTCGCCAGCGCGTCGGCGCCGGCGCCGCCGTAGGCCGCGGGGATGTGCGGCGCATGGAAGTCGGCCGCCCTCAGCGCGTCGTACGCGGCCTGCGGGAACACGCCGTGCTCGTCGACGTCGGCGGCGTGCGGGGCCACCTTGTCCTCGCAGACCGCGCGCACCGCCCCGCGGATGGCCTGGTGCTCGTCGGACAGGGCGAACATCTGCTCCAGCGCTGCGTCGTCGCTCATAACCATCAGGCTAACGCTGTGGGACGCTGCCCGGCATGAGTGCGCGGCGCTGCTTCCTGCACATCGGCCTGCACAAGACCGGCACGACCTACGTCCAGCAGCTGATGCGGGCCAACCGGGCGCCGCTGCGGGCACAGGGCGTGCTGTACCCCGGCGGCAAGGACTTTCCGAGCCAGGTCTTCGCGGTGTGGGACCTGCTCGGGCGGCGGCCACGCGGCAGCGGCAACGACGCGCGCATCACCGGCGCCTGGCAGGCGCTCGTCGACGGCGTACGTGCCGGTGACGACCCCACCGTGCTGATCTCCGACGAGCACCTGTCGCTGGCCGGTGCCCGGCAGGTGCGCGCCGCCGTCGCGGCCTTCCCCGACCACGAGGTCCACGTGGTCGTGACCGTCCGCGACCTGGCGCGCACCGTCGGTTCGGCCTGGCAGGAGGAGGTCAAGAACCGCGGCGCCTGGTCCTGGGCCGAGTTCGCCGCCGCCGTGCAGGACCCGGCCCGCGCCGGCAGCAACCCCGCGCGCGGCTTCTGGGCACGACAAGACCTGCCGGCGATTCTCGCCACCTGGCGCGAGCGGGTGCCGGTGGAGCGCATCCATGTGGTGACGGTCCCGCCCCCGGGCGCGCCGCCCGGGGTGCTGGTCGAGCGGCTCGGCGGTCTCATCGGGTTCGACCCGGCGACCCTCACCGAGGAGGCGCCGTGGGCCAACGAGACGGTCGGGCTGGTGGGCACGGAGCTGATCCGGCGCCTCAACCCGCTCCTCGAGCGGCTCAACCAGCGGCAGTTCGACAAGGTGATGAAGCTGACCATGGTGCGGCTGCTGGCCGAGCACGTCCCGACCGTGCGCCTGGGGTTGCCCGAAGTCGATCTGGCGTGGGCGCGGGCCACAGGGGCGGGGATGGCCGCTGCGGTGCGCGCCGACGGGTACCCGGTCGTCGGCGACCTGGGCGAGCTCGACTGCGCGCCCACCGGCGGCCGGCTACCGCACGAGGTGGCCGAGGGCGAGCTGCTGCAGGCCGCGGTGGTGACCCTCGGCGGCCTGGCCGAGCTGTACGCCACCCAGTGGTGGACGAACCGGCGCCCGGACGCCGAGGTGGCGGCGGGCGGTCTCGCGCGCGGGGCCAGCACGGTTCGCGCCCTCGGCTTCCGGGCCAAGCGGGCGGCGGCGCGCGCCGCGGACACCAACCCCGTCGCCGCACGTGCCCTCGGCGCCTACCTACGGCGCCGCAGAGGCTGACGTACGCCGGCGTCAGCTCCTCGTCACCAGCCCCTTGGGGAACACCCGGACCGTACGGTCGGCCCCCGAGCCGCCGAGCCGGATCCGTCGGTAGGCAGTGTTGTTGGTCGTGTCCGGCTCGGCCAGGTTGGCCTTCGGGTTGGCGGTCACCTCGATGAAGTACCTGCCGTTGAACAGATCGTCGACGCGGAACGCCTGACCGGGGCGGGATTGCTGGTAGGTGTCCCCGAAGCCCACCGGCTGGCGCACTACCGTGGCGCGATCCCGGGTTGTGGAACTGCGCTGCGCGGCGCTGGTGAGTTCTGGTCCCCGACATCGACATCAGCGACGGCTGATCGCTGACCGCCCAGCAGGACCCGCGTCATCGCGTTACGGGTGTCGAGGAGCTCGTCCGGGGCTGTGTCGAGTTGGTCGGCGGTCACGGCCAAGGGGGCGATGCGGCGCCTTCTCGGCGGCAACCAGCGCGGCACGACGCAAAAGCTCCTTGAGAAAGGACGCGGTCACCCGGTCGGTCGGCTCGATGACCGAGTCGAGGTTGGAGTCCTCCACGGCGAGGTCGCCGCGGTAGAGGTCGAAGAGCTGTCGCCGCGCGGAGGCGTCCAGCAGCACCAGCGCAACGGCCTGGTCCACTCGTCCCGGCCGCGCGGCCAAGGCCGGCTCGAGCACATCCACTCGGTTGGTGGTCAGGAGGAACACCACGTCGGCGTCTTCTGCCAGGCCATCCATCTCGTTGAGCAGCTGGAACCACAACGAGTGCTCTCCCGGATGCATCCCCCGCTCCTCAGCGATCAGGTCGACGTCTTCCACGACGATCATGGCCGGCTGTAGGGCCCGGGCCACCGAGCAGGCGGTGCCGATCCGGTGCAGCGACGCCCCGCTGAGCTCGACGATCGTCACTTCTTCGAGCTGGCTGACGAGATATCGAACGCAGTGGGTCTTTCCCACCCCCGGCGGACCGTACAAGAGCAGGCCGCGCTTCAGATGTTGTCGAGCAGCCAGCAGCTGTTCGCGATGCTCCGCGACGCCGATGACCTGACGCCGGATCATGGCCAGCGTCTGCTCGGGGACGATCACACTGTCGGCGGTCATGGCCGGTCGGGTGTGGAACTGCAGCACGGTCTCGCGGTCGCCGAACATCTGTCGGACGAAGGAGATCACCTGGCCACGGAACACGTTGTGCCGGAGCGCGAGGGTCCGGACGTCAGCGGCCACTGCATGGGCGACCTCGGGCTGGTCCGCGACGACATGCAGGTGGACGCCGGCCATGTCGGTGTCTGATTCCCCCGCAATGATGAGGATCGCCGACGGGGTGTCCCGGTCGTGGACCAGGTACAACCCGCAACGCACAGCCGGTCGGAGTTGGCCACCCGGACCGCTGGCCAAGTTCGTCCACGCGACGTTGCCGGGCACCGGCACGTAGTGATCCTCGTCGACTCTCGCACTCAGCAGGTCGGCCAGCCCGAACTCCATGTGCCGGTAACCGGCAACCCCGACCAACTGGTGGCTGCGGTCAGCCTCGCCAAGCCACGCGTCCAACCCCGTCTGCACGTTGACGTGCTCGTACGCCGGCCACGACTCCTCGACGACCTCGACACTCCGAAGGTCGCCGAGGTGAGCGGCCAGCAGCTTGTAGAACGTCGGACGGTCGTCAGACCGCGCCGGCCGGACGACACGCAGGCGCGTCCGGGCGGCAAGCTTGCCGAGGTCGGAGACCCGGAAGCGTTCGTCGTCCACGGTCTCGACATTGGTCCGACTGTTGGTCACGGGCTCGCCTCGAATCGCCGCCGGGCTGCGCATCGGCAACGCAGCCCACCCAGCAGCGCCGCATGCACGGTGCATGACTGCGCTGGTCTGCTGAACCACCAACACCCGGTTGAGCCCCGGGCTCCCCTCGGTGCCAGGACCACGGGCGGCAAGCTTGTGGAGGGGCTGCCCTTCGGTGTGGCGACCGAGTGCGGGTTCGGGCGGAGGCCACCGGCGACGGTGCCTCTGGTGGACGATTCGGTAGCGAATCGCGACTCCGCGGAGCAGCCTGACAGCAGACCTCAGTGCCGGTGTGCGCAAAGGCACCACGGCAGCGCGGCCCCGTCGTGCGTTTCTGCACAGTCGCGGTGCCTGACCCAGTCGGGGCGTCGCCTAAACGCAGTGGGCTCGCGTGCTGGGCGGCGGCGCGGTGACCGCATGCGGACGCCATCGCGGCGGGTTTGGCGCCACAGGAACTTCCAACTCTCGAAGCGAAGACTATAGGAAGTTCACAGCTTGGGGTCCGCCCACTTGGAGCGTCGCGCGGACCGCCATCCCCGCGGTCAGAAGCCTGTCCGCTGGCCGCCGGGGCCTGCGAGCCGCCCGGCCTCGCGGCGTACGGCAGCGCCCTTGGCGCGCGCCGTCTCAGCCAGCTCGGCCTGAAAGGCGACCATCGCCGAGCGCAGGACCGGGTCGGCGGCTGCCAGGATGCGCACCGCCAGCAGGCCGGCGTTGCGGGCGGCGCCCACCGCCACCGTCGCCACTGGCACGCCGGCAGGCATCTGCACGATCGACAGCAGCGAGTCCATCCCGTCCAGGTGGCGCAGCGGCACCGGGACGCCGATCACCGGCAGCGGGGTGACCGCCGCCAGCATCCCCGGCAGGTGGGCGGCGCCGCCGGCGCCGGCGATGATCACCTGCAGGCCACGGCCGTGCGCATCGCGGCCGTAGGCCAGCATCTCGGCGGGCATCCGGTGCGCGGAGACCACGTCGGCCTCGAAGGCGACGTCGAACTCCGCCAGCGCCTCGGCGGCGGCCTCCATCGTGGGCCAGTCGGCGTCCGAGCCCATCACGATCGCGACCCTCGGAGCCTCGCTCATCAGGCTTCCTCCTCGTCCTCGGTGCCGGCGAACCAGCCGGCGGCGTGTCGGGCGCGGGCCCTTACCTGCGCCAGGTCGTCGCCGTAGGCGGTGACGTGTCCGACCTTGCGTCCGGGGCGCACCGACTTTCCGTACAGGTGCACCTTGATGCCGGGATCGCGGGCGAGCACGTGCAGGTAGCCGTCGTACAGCCGGGCGACGTCGCCACCGAGCACGTTGACCATCACCGTCCAGGGGGCGCGGGAGCGGGTGTTGCCGAGCGGCAGGTCGAGCACGGCCCGCAGATGGTTCTCGAACTGGCTGGTCACCGCGCCGTCGATGCTCCAGTGTCCGCTGTTGTGCGGGCGCATCGCCAGCTCGTTGACCAGCACCCGGCCGTCGCGGGTCTCGAATAGCTCCACCGCGAAGACGCCGGTGACGTCCAGCTCGCCGGCCACCCGCAGCGCAACCTGCTGCGCGTGCACCGCGAGGTCCTCGTCCAGGTCGGGCGCCGGGGCGACCACCTCGTGGCAGATGCCGTCGCGCTGCACCGACTCGCCCACCGGGTACGCCGCGGTCTGGCCGGAGGGCGAGCGGGCCACTACACAGGCCAGCTCGCGGACGAACTCGACCCGCTCCTCCGCGAGCACCTCGACCCCGGCGGCTGCCGCGGCGTCGAAGGCCGCCCGCGACGACGCCGCCGACCCGACGACCCAGACACCCCTGCCGTCGTAACCGCCACGAGTGGTCTTGAGCACCAGCGGGTAGCCGCCCAGGTCGTCGGCGGCAGCGTCGACCGCGGCCGGCGAGTCGACCACCCGCCAGCGCGGGCAGGGCACGCCGAACTCGGTGAGGCGGCGGCGCATCACCGCCTTGTCCTGGGCGTGCACCAGCGCCGTCGGCCCGGGTCGACAGACCACCCCTTCGGCTGCCAACGCCCGCAGGTGCCTGGTGGGGACGTGCTCGTGGTCGAAGGTCAGCACCGCGCATCCGTCGGTAACCCGGCGTACGGCGTCGAGGTCGTTCGCCGCGCCGACCTGCGGGTCGGCCACCACCTGCGCCGCGGACACGTCCGGCCCCTCGGCGAGCAGCCGCAGCGGCACCCCGAGCGCGATCGCCGCCTGCTGCATCATCCGGGCCAGCTGACCACCCCCGACGACGGCGACGGTGGGGCCGTCCACGGGGGTCTGCCGCGGGCCACCGGTCACGCCGAGCAGCGTAGTGGGAACCGCCGGACCCCTTGCCCGTACACCTAGCATGGGCGGCGTGAGCGACCGCTGGCGTCCCCCCGCCGCCCAGCCGTCCGCCTGGCCGGTGCTGCCTGTCGACGACTGGGCGGACACCGTGGAGACGCTGCACCTGCTCACCCAGGTGGTCGGCAAGGTGCGGCTGGTCTGCGGACCGTGGCTGAACCACTCGTGGGGCGTCCCGCTGTACGTGTCCGCCCGCGGGCTGCGCACCGGTCTGGTGCCCTACGGCGCGACCGCGTTCGAGCTCGAGCTCGACCTGACCGCCGGCCCGCTACTCGTCGTCACCACCGCCGGTCACAGCCGGGAGCTGCCGATCGCCGGCACCAGCGTGGCCGGCTTCTATGCCGGGGCGCTTCATGCGATGGCCCGACTGGGCCTGCCGGTGTCCATCCACCCGGTGCCCAGCGAGATCGCCGACGCGCAGCCCTTCGACACCGACACCCGGCCTCGCGCGTACGACCCCGAGCACGCCCGGCTGGTCTGGATGGCACTGGTTCAGGCACAACGCGTCTTCACCGACTTCCGCGCCGGCTTCGTCGGCAAGGTCAGCCCGGTGCACTCCTTCTGGGGCAGCTTCGACCTGGCGGTCACCCGCTTCTCGGGTCGGCCGGCACCGCCGCACCCCGGCGGCGTCCCGCACTTTCCCGACGACGTGGCTCGCGAGGCCTACTCGCACGAGGTCACCAGCGTCGGGTTCTGGCTGGGCAGCCGGGAGGCACCGAAATCGATGTTCTACGCGTACGCCTATCCCACGCCGGCGGGCTTCGCCGAGGCTGCGGTGCAGTCGTCGGGGGCCGCGTGGCTGGGTGACCTGGGCGAGTTCGCCCTGCCCTACGAGAGCATCCGGACCGCACCCGACCCGGACGCCGAGCTGCTCGTCTTCGCCGAGAGCACGCACGCCGCCGCGGCCGACCTGGCGGGCTGGGACCGGGCCGCCCTCGAACTGGACGACCCGCACCCACCCAGCTGGTGGCACCGGCGCCGAGAGCACCGCTGATGACGGTCGAGGTGGTCGTCTCGGCGGCCGGTGAGGCCCCACCTGCCTACCTCGGCCCGGTAGCCGCGCTGGTGGTCACTGCCGCCGTCATCGGGTTCGTGATGACCCAGGTGCGGGTGGTCCCGATCGTGGGGTTCCTGGTGGCGGGGGTGCTGATCGGACCGGCGCAGGCCGGGATCGTCGACAACGGCGAGGCGGTGCAGTCGGCGGCCGAGATCGGCGTGATCCTGCTGCTGTTCACGATCGGCATCGAGTTCTCCGCCGACCGGCTGGCCAAGGTGTGGACCTGGATCGCCTTCGGCGGTGCCCTGCAGGTGTCGCTCGCGATCGGCGTCGGGCTCGGCCTGACCGTCTCGATCGGGGGCAGCTGGCAGAACGGCGTGTTCACCGGTTGTCTGCTCGCCCTGTCGTCCACCGCGATCGTGCTCAAGCTGCTCGCCGACCGCGGCGAGCAGCAGAGCCGGCGCGGACGGCTGGCGCTGGCCATACTGATCGCCCAGGACCTCGCCGTGGTCGCGATGGTGCTGGTGGTCCCCATGCTCGCCACCGGCGCCGATGCGAGCGGCAGCAGTGGCGGGTCGCTGCTGCAGGCAGGCCTGACCGCGGTGGCCGTGGTGGCCGTTGTGCTGGTCGTCGCGCGCCGGGTGATGCCGCCGGTGCTGGACCTGGTCGCGCGCACCTGCTCGCCCGAGGTGTTCCTGCTGACCATCGTCGCGACCTGCTTCGGGACCGCATACCTCACCGCCCTGTTCGGGATCAGCGTCTCGCTGGGCGCCTTCCTCGCCGGCCTGGTCGTCAGCGAGAGCCGCACCAGCTCGCAGGCCTTCGCCGAGGTGCTTCCGCTGCAGATCATCTTCAGCGCGATCTTCTTCGTCTCCGTGGGCATGCTCCTCGACCTCGCCTTCGTGTTCGACAACCTGCTGCTGGTCGTCGGCGCCTCGGTGTTCGTCCTGGTCGTCAAGACCCTGACCACGTCGGTTGCGGCGGCTGCGCTGAGACTGTCCTGGCGGACGGCGCTGGCCACCGGACTGCTGCTGGCCCAGGTGGGCGAGTTCTCCTTCGTGCTGCTGACCGTCGGTACCGCGGCGGGTCTCTCGCCGCTCGGACTGAGCGAGGGCGGCTCGCAGACCGTCGTGGCGGTAACGGTCGTGCTGATGGTGTCGACCCCGCTGCTGGCAGCCCTCGGTGCCAGGATCGAGCGCGGCGCCAGCGTTTCCCCCGGTCGGGCCGGCAGCGCCGACGAGGCGTCGGCCGAAGACGACCTTCCGGACGACACCGACCACGTCGTCCTGCTGGGCTGGGGCCCCAGCGCCCTCGAGCTCGCCGCCACCTTGACGCAGCGCGAGATCCCCGTGCTCACGGTCACGCTCAACCCCGGCGGGGCCGCGGAGTCCGCGGCGGCCGGGCACCCGGTGCTCCGCGGGGATCCCACCAAGACCCAGGTGCTGCGCCAGGCCGGGGTCGCCCAAGCCCGGCTCGTCGTGGTCTCCGAGGACGGGCCGGAGCGCGCTGGGCACGTCGTCTCCGCGGCGCGTGCGGTCACCCGGGCCCCGATCGTCGTACGACCGCTCGGTTCGGCCGACGTCGTCGAGCTCGCCGAGGCCGGTGCCGACCACGTCGTGGACCACGACCGGGCGTCCAGCCGCGCGCTGATCGAGTCGGTGCTGCACCGCCTGGACCGTGGCGCCACCGGTGGCCCCGGGTCCCCTACCGTCGTCGACGCCAGCCGGGTGCTGCGCTACTCCTGGCCGGCGAACGGCCGCTGCGGGCACGGGGCGATGTCTCGAGCCGTCCTGCCCCGCGCGACCGGCTGCGTGGACTGCCTGCGGGAGGGGGGCAAGTGGCTGCACCTGCGAACCTGCCTGAGCTGCGGGTACGTCGGCTGCTGCGACTCGTCACCGCGACGGCACGCCCGGGCGCACGCAAACGTCGACAGCCACCCGCTGATGGCCTCCGCCGAGCCGGGTGAGACGTGGGCCTACTGCTTCGTCGACCACGTGCTCGTCGAGGCCCCGGCCGAGGTGCCGCACGAGCGGTCGCTGCCGCCCCGGTGAGCGCCAACGGGTGGATGGTCGGGCGGCGTGTGCCTGGCCGGGAGGTAACGGTCTTCGGCGTGGTCGGGCTGACCGGCTACCTCATCGACGTCGGGCTCTTCAACGCGCTGCGCTTTGCCGGCGACCCGGGCCTGCTGGTGGACAAGCCGATCACTGCCAAGGTGCTGTCGGTGCTGGCCGCGACCGTCGTCACCTACCTCGGCAACCGGCAGTGGACCTGGCGGCACCGCAGCCGGGGGCCGGTGCGGCGTGAGGCGGTGCTGTTCTTCGTCTTCAACGGCATCGGGCTGCTGATCTCGGCGGGCTGCCTGGCGATCTCGCACTACGCGCTCGGCCTGGACAGCGCGCTGGCCGACAACGTGTCCGCGAACGGGGTGGGGCTGGTGCTGGGCACCACGTTCCGCTTCTGGGCCTACCACACGCACGTCTTCCGCTCCCCGTGATCAGTGCCGGTCAGGGAGCGGTGTTCCAGTGCCGGCGAACGGTGATGGGCTCGACGTCGCCGAAGCCGCGCATCGGCCGCGGGGTCAGCGTCCGCGTCACGTACGAGTCGGGCGCCAGCGCCGCGGCGGTGCGGGCGTCGACGATGACGTGGTTGCGGCGCGCCACCGCGGTGAGCCGCGCTGCCAGGTTGACCGGCGGCCCGAAGGCATCACCCAGGCGCAGCACCACCTTGCCGGTGGCGACTCCGAGCCGCACGTCGGGTAGCTCCGGGTCGGTGCCCAGGGTCTCCACCACCGCCAGCGCCACCTCGGTGCCCACCACCGGGTGGGGCGCGAGGAACAGCACCGAGTCACCGAGCGTCTTGACGACCCGACCACCGCCGGCCGCCACCAGGTCTGAGCAGCGGGCCTCGAACGTCTCGACCAGGCTGGCGAGCTCGTCGGTCGCCAGCCCGTTGGACAGCGAGGTGAAGCCCACCAGGTCGGCGAAGCCCACCGTCTCGGTGGCCGTCCGCGCCGACTCCGACCCGGCTGGGGCGTCCAGGTCCGGGCGGGACCGGCGGCGTACGGTCGCCGCCTCGAGGTGCCGGCGCCACGCGTAGACCAGCAGCTGCTCGAACGCGACCGCCGACCGGTCGGACGTGGCCCGCGGGTCGCCGGTCTCCCGGAGCGTCGACACCTGCCAGTCGGCCAGCCGCGACATCGTCCGGCCCAACGCCCGGGTCAGCTGCACGATGGTCTCGAAGTCCATGAGGTCGTCGCCCACGAGGTCGCGGGCCAGCGACAGCGCCTCGATGTCGGCGGCGGTGAAGCTGGCCGCGCCGCGGGCGTCGGCGAAACCCAGCGCCCGCCACAGCCGCCGCACGTCGGCCAGCGGCATGCCGGCCGCGGCGGCGACCTGGCGGCTCGTGAACGTCATCTGCCACCGGGGGTGCGGCTGCCGTCGTCGTCTAGCCCGTCGGACCCGCCGAAGATCAGGTCGGTCAGACGCCGGTGGACCGACTCGACCTGTGGGACGTCGTGCAGCCGCATGCCGCTCTGTTCGGTGGCGTCGCTGACCACCAGCGTGCCGCAGCCCAGCAGCCGGTCCAGCAACCCCTTCTCAAAGGTCACGTCGTTGACCCGGCTCAGCGGGATGGCCCGGCCGGTGCGGGTCAGCAGCCCGGAGGTGAGCAACACCCGTCTGGTGGTGACGGTGTACTCGGTGGTCAGCCAGCGCAGGAACGGGATGACCGCCCACACCACGATGGCAAGTGCGGCTGCCACCCAGATACCGATGACCGCGCCGCGGACGACGGTGCCCTCCCCGCTGCCGCTGGCGACCAGCGCGGTCAGATAGCTGCCGATGCCGGCCAGCACGATGATGACCACCGCCGGCAGGATCAGCGCCTTGGCGTGGGTGCGCATCGACAGCACGATGTCCTCGCCTTCGATGAGCAGCTTGCGGGGCACGGACATGCTCCGATGGTGTCAGATCGTCGCGGCAGGCCGATCGGGCTCACTCGGCAGCATGCACGTGGCGCACGTCGCCGACCGCGAGGGTGTGCCGGCCGGTTGCGGTGGCGACGACCAGCCGGCCGTCGGCGTCGACGGTCTCGGCGAGCCCGACCACCGCCCCGCCGTCGGGCAGCTCGACGCGCACCTGCCGACCCACGGTGCTGCAGCGGCGCAGGTACGACGCGTGCAGCCCCTCGGCGCCCTCGACCCAGGCGGAGTGCAGTGCCTGCAGGGTGCGCAGCAGGTGCACCAGGATCGGCTGCCGGTCGGTGCTGGCCGCACCCTCGAACGCCAGCGAGGTGGCGGCGGGCACCGGCAGCTCTGCGTGGCCGGCGGTGACGTTGAGGCCGATGCCGATGACCGCCGCCGCTCCCGCCGGCGTCTCGACCCGCTCGAGCAGCACGCCGGCGAGCTTACGGTCGTCGACGAGCACATCGTTGGGCCACTTGAGCACGGCGTCCAGCCCGGCCACCCGGCGTACGGTCTCGGCGACGGCCACGCCGGTCAGCAGCGGCAGCCACGGCCAGCGCGCGGCCGGCACCTGGGGGTGCACGAGCACCGACAGGGTCAGCGCGGAGCGCGGCGGAGCCCGCCAGGAACGGTCCAGCCGGCCCCGACCGGCATGCTGGTGCTCGGCAACGAGCACGGCGGCTCCGGTGGCCCCGACAACGCCGGCCGCGCCCGAGCGGGCGGCGGCGGCGAGGTCGGCGTTGGTGCTGCCGGTGCTGTCGACCACGTCCAGTCGTTGCCACCACGAGCCCGGCTCGCCGACCTGCAGCGCGCGACGCAGCGCGCGGGCGTCCAGCGGTGGTCGCTCGAGGTCGCTCCACCCGCCGCGATCTGCCGTCGGGGACGTCATCACGCTCAGGAGGATAGGGACTCCTGGGGTCGTGGCCCGGGTGCGTCCGACGACCGGTTGGGCCGGTCGTTCGGCGAACGCTGCATCGAACCAAAGTGTCGGTGCCGGGTGATTGGCTGCTCCCATGTTCGACACGGTGCTGGATGCGCTCGCGGATGTGACCGGGTGTGACCGGTCGGCTCTGGCCAGCGTAGTCGGGGATGTGCCGAACTCGAGCGGGTTTGAACGCCGGCCGGCTGCTCGAGCGGATCGCTGCGCAGGAGCGGCTCAGCCAGGCCGTCCAGGCCACCCAGGTGCGGGGCACGGCGACGTTCGCCGCGGCTCGGCAGGCCGACGTCGTCCGTGACATCGGCGGGGCGGCGACGGCCTCGACCACCTGCGCGTCCACGCACCCGACATCGAATGGCGGTGGCCACCGGCCATACGGACCGCTGCCGACCGTCCCCGGCGCTCGGACCTGGCAGCCACCCGTGCCCACCAAGAAGCACCAGCTCGGGCGAGCGGCAGCTGGCCGGGCTGCTCGCGGGAGCGGGCTGAGTCGGCCGGGGCGCACCCGACGACTAGGGTGCCGCGGGTGAGCGAAACATCGCCCGCCCAGCCCGACGGGCCGGACATCCACACCACCGCGGGCAAGTTGGCCGACCTCGACCACCGCCTCGACGAGGCCGTGCACGCCGGGTTCGCCCGCGCGGTGGAGTCACAGCACGCCAAGGGCCGGCTGACCGCCCGTGAGCGCATCGAGCTGCTGCTTGACGAGGGGTCGTTCGTCGAGATCGACGAGCTGGCCCGGCACCGCAGCACCGCGTTCGGCCTGGAGAAGCGCCGGCCGTACGGCGACGGGGTCGTCACCGGCTACGGCGCCGTCGACGGCCGCCAGGTGTGCGTGTTCGCGCAGGACTTCACCGTCTTCGGTGGCAGCCTCGGTGAGGTCTACGGCGAGAAGATCTGCAAGGTCATGGACCTCGCGCTGCGCACCGGCAGCCCGGTCGTCGGCATCAACGAGGGCGCCGGGGCCCGCATCCAGGAGGGGGTGGTCTCGCTCGGTTTGTACGGCGAGATCTTCCGCCGCAACGCGCACGCGTCGGGTGTGATCCCGCAGATCTCGCTGATCATGGGCGCCTGTGCCGGCGGGCACGTCTACTCCCCCGCGCTCACCGACTTCACCGTGATGGTCGACCAGACCTCGCACATGTTCATCACCGGGCCCGACGTGATCAAGACCGTGACCGGCGAGGACGTGACGTTCGAGGACCTCGGCGGCGCCCGCACCCACAACACCACCTCCGGCAACGCGCACTACCTGGGCGCCGACGAGACCGACGCGATCGACTACGTCAAGGCGCTGCTGGGGTTCCTGCCGAGCAACAACCTCGAGGAGGCGCCGGTCTACGACGAGCAGGTCGCCGAGGAGATCACCGACGACGACCGGGCGCTGGACGCGCTGGTCCCGGACTCGCCCAACCAGCCGTACGACATGCACACCGCCATCCGCGGCGTGCTCGACGACGGTGACTTCCTCGAGGTGCAGCCGCTGTTCGCGCCCAACATCGTGGTGGGCTTCGGCCGGGTCGAGGGCCGCGCGGTCGGCGTGGTTGCTAACCAGCCGTTGCAGCTGGCCGGCACGCTGGACATCGACGCCAGCGAGAAGGCCGCCCGCTTCGTGCGCAGCTGCGACGCGTTCAACCTGCCGGTGCTGACGTTCGTCGACGTGCCCGGCTTCCTGCCCGGCCCCGGGCAGGAGGGGGGCGGCAGCATCCGCCGCGGGGCCAAGCTGATCTAAGCCTACGCCGAGGCGACCGTGCCGCTGGTCACGGTCATCACCCGCAAGGCCTACGGCGGCGCGTACGACGTGATGGGGTCCAAGCACCTGGGGGCGGACATGAACATCGCCTGGCCCACCGCGCAGATCGCGGTGATGGGGGCGCAGGGCGCGGTCAACATCCTCTACCGCGGTGAGCTGGCCGAGGCCGACGACCCCGAGGCCCGCCGGGCCGAGCTGATCACCGAGTACGAGGACACGCTGGCCAACCCCTACATCGCCGCCGAGCGGGGCTATATCGACGCCGTGGTGCAACCGCACGAGACGCGGCTGGAGATCGTCCGGTCGCTGCGGCTGCTGCGCTCCAAGCGAGAGACGCTGCCGCCCAAGAAGCACGGGAACATCCCGCTGTGACCGGGCCGCAGCCGGCTACCGGGGTTGATGGCCCGCCGCTGCTGCGGGTCGTACGCGGCGAGCCCACAGACCAGGAGCTCGCCGCGGTGGTCACCGTCGTGGCAGCCGTGTCGGCGCGGGCCGCAGCTGCTCGTGGCCGGGCAGTGCGGCCGCGGTCGGCCTGGGGGCACCCGGAGCGGGCCGTCCGCCAGTCGCTGCGGGCCGGACCCGGCGGCTGGCGCCGGTCCGCGCTACCCCGCTAACCGCCGCACCTCGCCCCCGTCGCGCGCCACGTTTACGTGGCCCGCCGACCGTTTGCGGGGTGCGCACGCCACGCAAAGAGCCGCTTCGCCACGTTTACGTGGCGCGCGAGCGCGGCTCGGCCAGCGGGCGTGCGGTCAGTCGTGCAGGCGGTGGTGAACCAGACGTTGTGGCGGTGGTTGGGCGCCCGGCCGCCGTGGAGTGTGTGATCAGGCAGCGCCGTCGTGCGCGGTCGGGGTCCGCCGAGCGGCCTGCACCGAGCAACCGGGGCACACTCCACCGGACGTCGCCATCTCCGCGTCAGGCGTACGAGACGTGCACGGCGTCGATCCACGCGGGAGGCTTCCTCACCTGAAGTGACTCTGCGACTCGTTTGGGTTGTGAACGGCTCGTTCGACTCGTCTGGGGAAGCACGCATGACCGGCCCGCGTCCGTCCGCGCGCCAACCCGTGCGCCGCGCACGGCGGCTGTTGCTGCTCGGCGTGATTACCCTGTTGCTCGCGGCGGCAAGCTGCCGTGCGGGCGAGACGACCGGAACGGCTCGCGACGCCGATGCGGAGGCCACGCCGGTGACCCGAGTGAAGGCCGCCGAGTCCTGGGCCCCCCGGGCGCGTACCGCCGCGGGCTGCGGATGCTGGCGTCGGCCGATGCCAAGGGCTTCCGCGTCAACGTCCGCCGCGTGCCGGTGTCCTTCCTGCCGGGAGTGAACCTCGGTGCCACCGTGCCCGGACGCCAGCCCGGGGAGCTCGCGATCGAGGCCGCAGACTACCGGCGCTGGTTCGCGCAGATGGGCGACCTCGGCATCCGCGCCGTGCGCATCTACACCATCCACCCGCCGGCCTTCTACACCGAACTCGAGCGCTACAACACCGCCCACCCCGACGCGCCGCTCTACCTGCTGCAGGGGGTGTACCTTCCGGACGAGACCTACGTCGAGACCCAGGACCTGTGGGCCGAGGGTCCGACGGCAGCCTTTCACGACGAGCTCACCGACGCCTCCGCCGCCGTGCACGGCGACCTGCGCCGCGGGGAGACTCTTGGTCGCGCGTCGGGCGAGTGGCGGACGGACGCCTCGCCGTGGCTCGTGAGCTGGATCGTCGGGGTGGAGTGGGACCCGCGAGCAACCCTGCGCTCGGACCGCATCAATGCCGCCGCCCCCGCGCACGACGGCAAGTTCTTCCGCAGCGCTCCGGGCGCGCCCCCCACCGAGCGCTGGTTGGCCGCCGCGATGGACCGCGTCGCCGCGGCCGAGGCCGCCCGCGGTGACACCGCGCCGATCGCCTTCGTCAACTGGCCGACGACCGGCCCGCTGCCACACCCCGAGGAGCCGGTCGAGGAGGAGGACCTGGTCACCGTCGATGCCAACGACGTCCGACCCACCGCGGCCTGGCCGGGCGGCACCTTCGCCAGCTATCACGCCTACCCGTACTACCCCGACTTCCAGCGGTACGAGCCCGGCCTGCAGCAGGCCCGATACGCGGGTCGCAACGACCCGTACGCGGGCTACCTGCGCATGCTGCGTGACTACCACGCCCCGATGCCGGTGTTGATCACGGAGTTCGGTGTGCCGTCGGCGCTCGGCTGCTGCGGCTGATCCAGGACCAGGGCTTGGGTGGCGCGTTCGTCTTCGCCTGGACCGACGAGTGGTTCAAACGCACCTGGAACACCCTGGAGCACCAGCTCCCGCCCGATCGCCGGCAGCTGTGGCACGACCAGCTCACCAACGAGGAGCACTTCGGTCTGGTCGCCACGGACGCGCTGGGGCCGGGCGGCGCACAGCCGGCGACGCTGTTCAGCGGCGAGGAGGACCTGCGAAAGGTCACCGCACGGGACCGACGAAGCCTACATTCACCTGCGGCTCGACTTCGCCGACGAGCCGGCCGACGTCGTGACCATCGCCACCAGCACGTTGGAGGGGGGTGCGACACCACCGTCGGGCGCCGGCGATGCCGACGCCGACTACGCCTTCGAGCTCGACCCGGTCGCCGGCACCGGGCAGGCGTGGGTGCGCACCGACCTCGACCCGACCCGCTACGACGGCGTGGGGCCGACGCCGACCAACCGACGCGACTGGACTCCGCAGCGGCTGGTGATCAACCGGTCGTTCACCATCGGTGGGCGCGCCCTTCCGGTCGAATACGAGGAGGTGGGGCGGCTGCGCCAGGGGTGCTGGACCCTGAAGACCCCGACTATCGCGATCAGGCCAGCTGGCGACAGGACGGCTCGACGGTGCAGGTGCGGCTGCCGTGGGCGATGACGGGTCTCGCCGACCCGTCCAGCAAGCAGGCCCTCACGGTAGGCGAGTCACCGGCGACGGTCGACAGCGACTCGATCGCGGTGTCGATCGCGGTGTCGATCGGGCTCGGCGACCAGACCTGGGCCACCGAACCGGTGGTTTGGGAACCGTGGCAGGCGGTGCGCTATCGAGAGCGGCTCAAGAACGGCATCGAGCCGCTGGCCGACGCCTTCGCGGACCTGGCACCAACGTCCGGCGAGCGGTCAGGCCGACGCTGAGCTGCGCCGCACCGCGCGGGGCCGCGCGCCCCGCACCTGCTCGACCAGCAACACGACGAACGCCAGCGCCTCCACCGTGGCGAACGCCCAACAGGTGCGGGTGAGTGGCTCGATCGACGCCGTCAGCAGCACCACCGCACCGCCCGCCGACGCGGCCAGCCAGGCGCGAGCCAGCGTGCCGCTGCGGTCCTGGGCCAAGATCATCACCGCCAGCACCAGGTTGGCCAGGGCGAGCGCGCTGCCGACCGCCACCAGCGCCGCCGGGAGCTGCCCGATCACGACGTCCGCGCCGAACACGAGCCGCACCAGCCAGGGGCCCGTGAGCGCGCCCACGACGGCCGCGACCAGCACCCCCACGGCCGTCGAGACCACCACGGCGAGGCGCACGCGGCGCAACGCAGATCGGCGGCCGCGCACGACCAGGGTCGTCAGCCGCCCCGTCAGCTGCGAGACCAGCCCGATGGCCAGCATGTACGGGGCGCGAAACAGTGCCAACGCGGCGAACAGCGCGGTCACCTGGGCCGCTGACCCGCCGCTGAGTGCTAGCACGATGGGGCCGCCGGTCAGCACCCCCTGGGCCACCAGCTGGCCACTCGCCGCGCCGCTGAGGAAGCGCAACGGGGACTCGTCGCTCTGCCGACCTTGGCCGGCTGCGAATCGCAGCGCCGACGGCCACAGCAGGCCCACCAGCGACCCTCCCGCCAGGCAGATGCCGAAGCCGACGGCCGCCCGCAGCTGCGCGAGCACGAGCATCAGCGCCGCCAGGCAGCGGGCGGCGTTCTCGGCGACGAGCACCCCCGCAACGCTGACGAAGCGCCGACGTGCCGACAACCCGCCACGAACGACCCCGATCAGCCCCGACCCGATGGTCACCGCAACCACGAGCACGGGGAACCAGGGGTCGTCGCGGTGGAACAACACGTCGCGGCCCAGCCACGAGACCAGACCGGCCACGACCCCGATCACCGTCACCACCAGCGCCACCCCGGGCAGCGCACGCTGCACCGCACCCTCACCCTCGTTGGCTGCCACCGACCGGGTGATCCAGTGCTGCAGGGGAAAGGTCAGGGCCGCCGCGGCAAGGCTCCAGTAGGTCCACAGCACCGAGACGGGGGCGGCGGCCGCGGCGCCGAGGGTGCGGGTGCTGAGCGCGAAGAAGACGTACGCGAGCAGCCCGGTGAGCAGCGAGCCGACACCGAGCGCGGTCGTGTCGCGCACCGGACCGGACATGGTGCCCGAGCGTAGTCGCCGCAGCACCGCGGTCGGATACAGTCACGCGGCACACGGCGCACGCTTATCCCACGCATTCAGAACGGACGTCACCGCCATCAGCTCAGCCCACCACCCACCCCCCGAGCCGCGTCCGCCGATCACGCCGGACGACGCTCTGCTGGACGCGCACGCCTTCACCTACTCCGTGGTCGTCCCCGTCTACGAGAGCGCGGGAGTGGTCGGCGAGACCGTCGACCGCATCGTGCAGGCCTTCGAGGAGCTGGGGCTCGACTACGAGCTGATCCTCGTCGACGACGGCAGCCACGACGCCAGCTGGGACGTCATCGCCGGCCGGGCGAGCACCAACAGCCACGTCACCGCCGTCCGGTTGCTGCGCAACTACGGCCAGCACCACGCCAACCTCGCCGGCTTCCGCGAGGCCACCGGCGATTACGTGATCACGATGGACGACGACCTGCAGAACCCGCCCGACCAGATCCGGGTGCTCATCGACGAGGCGATGAGCGGCCGCGACGTGGTCTTCGGGCGGTTCGAGGTCAAGCGGGCGGCCTTCTACCGCAGGCTCGGGAGCAAGCTGATCTCGATGATCAACCGCCGGGTGTTCGCCCAGCCGGCCGACCTGGCGGTGTCCAACTTCCGCATCCTGCGCCGCGACGTGGTGGACCGGATCTGCGCCTCACGCACCGCCTACCCCTACATCACCGGGCAGGCGCTGCTCTACTCGAGCAACCGGTCCGACGTGCCGGTGCGGCACGAGCCTCGTCGGGTCGGCAAGAGCACCTACGGCACCGTACGCATCCTGCGGCTGGTGCTCACGATCCTGTTCAGCTACTCGCTGTTCCCGCTGCGGCTGGCCGCCTTCGCCGGGGCCGTGATCTCGATGCTGGCGTTCCTGCTGGGCGCGGCCTACCTCGTCCTCGGGCTGGTGTCGGACACCCGGGTGCCGGGGTGGACCACCCTGATCGTGCTGACCGCCATGTTCAACGGGGTCACGATCGCGCTGTTGTCGATGCTCGGGGAGTACGTGGTGCGCACCCTGAACGCCGTGAGCGCGCCGGAGACGTACCACGTGGTCGACCGGGCACCCCGGTGACGCGGCACCTGCTCGTCATCGGCGCACAGCGCTGTGGGACCACTGCGCTGCAGCGGCTGCTCGACGCCCACCCCGACATCGCGACCGCGCGACCTGCCCGGCCGGAGCCGAAGGTGTTCTTGTCCGCCGAGCTGGCCGGGCGAGGGCTGGACTGGTACCGCAGCACTTTCTTCGCGCACGCCACCGCGGAGACCCTGCTGGCCGAGAAGAGCACCAGCTACCTCGAGGACGCGGCGGCGGCGCGGCGGGCGGCGCGGATGCTCGGCCCGGCCGTCGCAGTCGTCGTGCAGCTGCGCGACCCGGTGGCCCGGGCGGTGTCCAACTGGCGCTTCAGCCGCGAGCACGGTGCCGAGCGACGCCCACTGGACCGGGCCCTGAGCGAGAACCTGCTCGGCCCGCGCGACTGGGACACCGCCGCGACGTCGGTCTCGCCGTTCGCCTACCTGGAACGCGGGCACTACCTCGACCTGCTGCAGCCGTGGTTGGACTGCTTCGGCGAAGCCGTGCACGTGCGGTTCCTCGAGGAGGTCGCCGCCGGGCAGGCGACACCCGCCGCGCTGTACGAACGGCTCGGCGTCGACCCCGCCCTCGCCGCGGCGCCCGATGCGGGCCGTCCGGTCAACGCCAGCAGCGGCTCCGAGCCCGAGCTGGACGCCGAGCTGCGGCAGCGGCTGCGCACCCACTTCGCCGACAGCGACCGGCGGCTGGCGCGGTGGCTGGGCCGTGACCTGCCCTGGGCGACGACGTGAGCATGGGTGTCGTGAGCACGGACGCGGCGGCTCCGCTGGGTAGGTTGACGGGCGTGTCCGAGCCGATCCCGTTCAACCGCGCAGCCATCGAGGGCGCCGAGCTCGACTACATGCGTGCCAGCCTCGAGAGCGGGCACACCTCGTCGTCCGGCGAGTTCGCCCAGCGGGCGGGCGGGATCCTGCAGCAGGCGACCGGCGCGGAGGAGGTGCTGCTCACCACGTCGTGCACCGCGGCGCTCGAGCTGGCCGCCATGTTGCTCGACCTGCAGCCCGGCGACACCGTGGTGGTGCCGTCGTTCACGTTCACCTCGAGCGCACTTGCCTTCGTCCGCCAAGGGGCACGGATCGTGTTCTGCGATATCGAGCCGCGCACCCTAGGCCTCGACCCTGCACATCTGGCGAGCCTGCTGGACGATTCGGTGCGCGCGGTGGTGCCAGTGCACTACGCCGGGATCGCCTGCGACATCGACGCGATCTCGGCGGCGCTCGCCGACCGACCCGACGTCGCGATCATCGAGGACAACGCGCACGGGCTGTTCGGCCGCTGGCGAGACCGACCGCTGGGCAGCTGGGGGCGGTTCGCTGCCCTCAGCTTCCACGAGACCAAGAACATCGTCTGCGGCGAG